>NZ_JBGCCU010000025.1 GCF_041261445.1 Catenulispora sp. EB89 | reverse complement strand
GGCCTCACCGCGGCGCAGGAAACCGAAAGGAACAACCTCAACACCTGCATCACCACCCAGGGCGCGAACTGCACCGTGAAGATCCTGTTCGGCGGATCAAGCAACACCGGCGCAGCCAGCGGCTACGTCGACATCGCAGCCGCCGTCGCCGGAGCCGGGAGTAACCCGACGCAGGCACAGATCAACACGGCGATCCTCACAGCGGTGAAGAACTCGCCCGTGACCGGCTGGTAGCGAATCCAGGTGCGGAGGCGCCGCCACTGACTCGTCGGTAGCCGCGCCTCCTACCAACGCCCAGGCCAAGCGGCCCCTGCCCGATAGCACTTGGGCAGGGGCCGCTCTGCACCGCCAGAGCCTCGGGCCGCTGGTCTTCGTTGATCAGATTCAGGCGCCGGCTCGCGACGACCAACCCCCGTACGGTTGATCGCTTAAGGCCGCCCCGCACCCGCCATCCCCGCACCACCAACCCCCGCCCGACCCGCGCTCCGGGTCCGCGCGATCGCATGATCGGCGCGCCCCCCGCGCACCGCTGAACCGGTGCCGGAGCGCAAAGCCGTCGATAAAGCGGATGAGCAGCCACCGATGATCGTCACTGTGGGTCACCGGCGGGGCGCTGTGAATCATCCAAGGTCAGGGGGCTGCGAATGTCTGTGGTTTGGCCGCGCCATGTCCGGCGTTAACACTTCGGTCGCCGCTATGACGCAGTGGGCTGGGACCTTCGGCCTGCACGGAACTAGTGTTCGCGGACGTTCGGACTACTGATTCTCCTCCGGCGTCCGGTCCTTGTGGGGTGTGGGGGAGGTATCGGGCTCATGGCACATACTCGCTTTCACGTCGGGCCGTCGCAGACCGCGATCGCCGGGCCGGGTTCGGCCGCGCTTCCGGCCTGGCGCCTGGTCGGCGGGAACAATCGGGTTCTGGGGCGTGCGCCCGGCTGCTTCGAGGACTTCGAGACCGGGTACGCCGCGATTCTTTTCCTGCGGGCGCGGATCGCCGATGCGGTGCCCGTGCTCGGAGTGGCCGCCGACACCGGGGGGCGGACCTGGCGGCTGGAGATCGACACCGTGGTCGTCGCGCGGTCGGCGCGGACGTATCTGCGGGGGCGGGAGAACCTTTACAACCTCGCCCACTTCCTCGACTCCGTTCTGCTCGCCGAGCTGCCCGCGTCCACCCGGGACGAACGCGGCCGGGTGTGCCTGGCATGACGGAACAATCCATCCCGGCGGCCGAGACGGTAGTCGTCGACCTGCCGCCGGTGACGGGCACGGAACCGCCGCGCGCCGTGCGTCTGCGCGCGCGGGGCGGGGACCGGGTCTTCCTCACCGTCCTGGCCGGCAGCGGGATCCTGGTCCTGACCGTCATCGCCGTCATCGGCGGCTTCCTGGGTACCCGGGCCTCGCAGGCGCTGCGGGTGGCCGGGACCGGCTTCCTCACCACCGCCGCGTGGTCGCCGGGGAACGGCACCGGCGGCGCGTCCAAGTTCGGGGTGGCCGGGATCCTCACCGGGACGATCCTCATCGGGCTGGTCGCGATCGTCATCGCGGTGCCGCTGGCCTTCGGGACGGCGCTCTACATCTCCGAGTACGCCCCGCCCCGGCTGCAGCCGCTGTTCACCAGCCTCATCGACCTGATGGCCGCGGTGCCCAGCGTGGTCTACGGCCTGTGGGGCTTCCTGTTCCTGGAGCACCGGGCGGTCGGGGTCGCGCACTGGATGGCGACCTATCTGGGCTGGATCCCGGGGTTCCACGTCACCGGCGCCCGGGTCCGCGACCCGCTGGCGCCACTCACCGTCTACACCGCCTCGACCTTCATCGCCGGCATCGTGGTCGGGCTGATGATCACCCCGATCGTCAGCTCCCTGATGCGCGAGTCGTTCTCGCAGGCCCCGCTGGGCGAGCGCGAGGGCGCCTACGCCCTCGGCGCCACCAAGTGGGGCATGATCCGCACGGTCGTGCTGCCGTTCGGCCGGGGCGGCGTGATCGGCGGCGCGATGCTGGGCCTGGGCCGGGCGCTCGGCGAGACGATCGCGGTGTACATGATCATCTCGCTGGTGTTCCGGATCCAGCCGCACCTCCTGCAAGCCGGGGCCAGCTCGGTGGCGGCGCTGATCGCCGCGCACTACGGCACGGCGACGCCCTTCGAACTGTCCGCACTCATGGCCGCCGGCCTGGTGCTGTTCCTGCTCACCCTGGTCATCAACCTGGCCGCGTCGGCGATCATCGCGCGCAGCCGGTCCGGAAGGGACAGCGGCTGAGATGACCGCCACCGTCGAGGACGTCGAAGGCTTCGAGGACTTCGAGAACTTAGAGGGCTTGGAGGGCTTGGAGGGCTTGGAGGCGCAGGACGCCAACGAGACCACCATCCCGCCGGAACCGCCGGAATCCCCGGAATCCCCGGATTCAACGGGGGACGGCGCCCCGCCCGAACGCCGCCGCCGCGTCCGCCGCCTGAAACCCGACGCCCTGTTCGCCCTGCTCGGCGCCGCCGCCGCAGCCGTGAGCCTGACCGACCTGATCAGCGACTGGTTCGCGCCGTTCTCCGGGCCGCTCGGCTTCGTCGTCGTGTGCTATCCGCTGTTCCTGGCCTGCTACGCGATCCTGGTGTGGATCGACGAGAGCGGCCCGATCCTGCGCGACCGCGTGATGGCGGTGGTGACGCACTCGATCGCGCTCCTCGTGGCCTGCGTCCTGGTGCTGATCGTCGGCTTCCCGATCCTGGGCGGCCTGAAGTCCCTGACCCACCTGAACTTCTACACGCAGGACCTGCGGGTGGCCGGCCCGGTGCAGCCGATCTCGATCGGCGGCGTCCGGCACGCGGTGGTCGGCACGGTCGAGCAGATCACGATCACCCTGGCCATCACGGTCCCGCTCGGCATCGCCTGCGCGGTGTTCATGAACGAGTCCCCCGGCCGGCTGGCGAACCTGGTCCGGACGGTCGCCGCGGCGACCACCGCGCTGCCCTCGATCGTCGCCGGCCTGTTCGTCTTCGCGCTGCTCATCCTCGAGTTCGGACTCCCCAAGTCCGGGCTGGCCGCGGCGCTCGCGCTGAGCATCATGACGCTGCCGATCATCATCCGCGCCTCCGACGTCGTGCTCCGTCTGGTACCCGGCCACCTGAAGGAGGCCTCCTACGCCCTGGGGGCCAGCCGCTGGCGGACCGCGCTGCGGGTCACCATCCCGACGGCGCGCTCGGGACTGGCCACGGCGGTGATCCTGGGGGCGGCCCGCGGCATCGGCGAGACCTCGCCGGTGCTGCTGACCGCGGGCTACACGCAGTACACGAACTACGACCCGCGCCGGGGCCCGCAGACCTCGCTGCCGCTGGCGACGTTCAAACTCGTCACCTCCGGCCAGCCGAACTACATCACGCGCGGGTACGGGGCGGCGGCACTGCTGATGCTGCTCGTCCTGGTGCTGTTCGTGGCCGCGCGGGCGGTCGGCGGCAAGGGCGCGGGACAGCTGAACAGGCGGCAGCGCAGGCGCCGGACCGTCGCGTCCAGGCGGGTCCAGGCGCGGTTCCTGGAGCGCCGGGGCGGCCTCGGGGCGAGCGACTTCGAGGCGTCCGGACTCGCGGCGATCGGCTTCGCGCCGAACGACGCCGTGCCCACCGGCCCCATACCGAACGACGCTGTGCCGAACAACGCCGTGCCTCACAACGCCACACCGACCGACCCCTCGGAGCGCCCTTCATGAACCGCCAGCACCCGCGGCGCCGTCGATCGCCGCGCGGCAGACTCCTGCTGCTCGGCGCCGCCCTCGGCCTGTTCGGGGCACAGCTGGCCGGCCCGCCGGCCGCGGTGGCGACGCAGTACGCGCCGATCGCCGGCGCCGGATCCACCTGGGCCGAGAACGCCGTCAACCAGTGGACCAGCGACGTCGCGCAGTACGGCATGCAGGTCAGCTACACCGGCTCCGGCTCCTCCGACGGCCGCAACCAGTTCAAGGCGGACCCGGCCACCGTCGACTTCGCCATCTCCGACATCCCCTACGGCTCGGTCGACAACGGCACCCTGGACGTCCTGCCGACCAAGCCGTTCGCCTACATGCCCGTGGTGGCCGGCGGCACGGCGTTCATGTACCACCTGGACATCGGCGGCCACCGGGTGACGGACCTGCGCCTGGACGACGAGACCATCGCGAAGATCTTCACCGGCACCATCACCAGCTGGAACGACCCGGCGATCGCCAGGACCAACCCGGGGCTGACGCTGCCGGCCCGGCAGATCATCCCGGTGGTGCGCACCGACGGCTCCGGCACCACCGCGCAGCTGACCGGCTGGATGGCCGCCGAGTACCCGGGGCTGTGGGACGCGTTCTGCTCCGCGGCCGGCCGGGTGGTCGCCCCGCACTGCGGAGCGACGTCGTTCTTCCCGCCGGCGCCGGCCGGATCGGCCTTCATCTCGCAGTCGCTGGACTCCGGGGTGGCCGGCTACGTCGCGCAGCCCACCTCGGAGGGCGCCATCACGTACACCGAGTACTCCTACGCGATCCAGTCCGGGTTCCCGGTCGCGAAGATGCTCAACGCGGCCGGCTACTACACGCTGCCCAACGCGTCGAACGTCGCGGTCTCCCTGACCCAGGCCCAGATCGACCAGGACGCCTCGGATCCCACGAAGTACCTCACCGAGAACCTGTCGAACGTGTACGGGTACTCCGACCCCCGGACGTACCCGCTGTCCAGCTACAGCTACATGGTCATCCCGCTGTCCACCGCCCCGCCGTTCAACGCGGCCAAGGGGCAGACGCTGAGCGCCTTCGGCTACTACCTGCTGTGCCAGGGCCAGAGCACGATGGCCCCGCTCGGGTACTCGCCGCTGCCGATCAACCTGGTGCAGGCCGGCTTCAACCAGATCAAGAAGATCCCCGGGGCGGTCGTGCAGAACATCGTGATCTCCTCCTGCAACAACCCCACCTTCTCCACCAGCGGGGTCAACACCCTGGTGGCGACCGCCCCGAACCCGGCGCCCTGCGACAAGGCCGGCAGCGTCCAGTGCGGGGACGACGGGGTGACCGCCATCCCGGTCGGCGCCGCGGGCGGCTCGTCCGGCGGCTCCGGCGGCGGTTCCTCGGGCGGCTCGTCCGGCGGTTCGGGCGGTGACAACGGAAACGGCGGGAACGGGACCGGCGGAGCGACCGGCCCGGTGACCGCGAGCGCGACCGGCAAGGGCGGACCGTCGGCGCATCCCAGCTCGACGAGCGAGGTCGTCACGGTGCCGACCACGCCGAGCTCGGCCCCGGTCTCGCTCGACGGCGCCGACGCGGCCGCCGAGCCGGTGTCTGTCGGCAACTCGCTGGGCGACTCGCTCGGGGCCTACCTCGCGGCCGTGGCGGCGGCCCTGCTGCTGGTCACGGTGTTCGGTCCGCCCCTGGTGTCCCGGCTGCGGAAGGGGCGCCGCTCATGAGGGCCCTGATTCTCTCCCGCAAGCTCTCCGGAGCCTTCGCCGTCTGCGTGGCGGTGTCCGGACTGCTCACGGGTCCCGCGCAACACGCCGCCGCCGGGCCGCTGCACACCGCGGCGCAGGACGCGAGCTCGTCGGTGACCAGGACCGGCACCGGCGCGTTCAGCGGCATGGCGGTGACGGTCGACAAGACACAGAACCTGATCAACGAGTCCGTCGGCGTCAGCTGGGCCGGCGCGCCGACCACCCTGCCGCCGAACAACAACACGAACTTCGGCGCCGACTACCTGCAGATCATGCAGTGCTGGGGCGACGACCCCACCGGCCCGGACGCCTCGCAGTGCGAGTTCGGCGGCACGACGCTCGGCGGGCCGACCACGCGGCGGCTGAACAACCCCCAGCTGCCCGATCCGCTGCTGCCCCCGGCGGTCGCCAGCGACCCGAACCAGGAGTACGAGGATTTCCTCCCGGCCCCGACGACCGCGCCGACGTCTGCTTACCAGGCGCCCGCGCCGACCAAGGACCCGGCGCACATAGCCACGTCCTTCGACAGCTCGAACACCAACGAGGTCCCATACGCGCGGACCTACGCCAACGGCACCGGCCACGTCTACTTCCAGCTGGACACGGTGCGCGAGTCCCCGGCGCTGGGCTGCGGGCAGCCGGTCGCCGACCCGACGGCGCCGGGCGGCACCAGGATCGAGCCGTGCTGGCTGGTCATCGTGCCCCGCGGCACCCTGGAGGCCGACGGCAAGACCACCGTCGACGGCACCAACATCGTGCTGCAGACCTCGCCGCTTTCCCCCACGAACTGGGCCAACCGGATCGTCTTCCAGCTGACCTTCCAGCCCGCCGCCTCCGCCTGCACCATCGGCGCGAACGAGGTGCAGATCGGCGGCGACGAGATGCTGGCCGAGGCGATCAAGAGCTGGGAGCCGGGGCTGTGCGCCAAGAACCCCAAGGCCCCGTTCAGCTTCTCGCAGATCGGCGGGGACGCCGCGCGCCAGCAGCTCGCCTCCCCGCTCCCCGGCTTCCAGTTCGTGTCCAAACCGGCCGTCCCGACCGCGGGCGCGCCGTTACCGAAGATGCTCTACGCACCGGCCGCGATCTCCGGGCTGACCATCTCGTTCTACATCCAGAGCCAGGCCGTCGTCCCGCCACCGGGGCAGCCGCCCAATCCGCCGGCGGCGCAGAACGGCGTGCAGATCACCCGGCTGAACCTGAACGCCAGGCTGGTGGCGAAGCTGGTCACGCAGTCCTACCGGTGGGGCGTCGACTCCTCCGTCGGCACCCCGCAGGGCGCGGCATCGGACCTGGCCAAGCAGAATCCGCGCGATCTGACCGTGGATCCGGAGTTCCTGGCGTTGAACCCGCAGTTCAAGGGCCTGAGTTTCTCCGGCGGGATCCCGTCGGTGGTGGTGCCGTTCGGCAACGCCGACGCCTACACCGAACTGTGGACCTGGCTCAAGAACGACCCGGCGGCTTCGGAATTCCTCAACGGCGTCCCGGACAACGCCGGGAAGTACGGCCAGCCCGGCTACACGGGCATGACCCTCAACCCGAACTACCTCAGGACGCAGTTCCCGATCGAGGACTTCCCGACCACCGACCCCTACTGCCGGCCCACGGTGTATCAGGACCCTTCGCACGCCGGCACGCACAACCAGCAGGCCTCGCTCTGCGGCCTGGCCCTGCACCCGTACCCGGTCACCATGCACGACGGGGTCCTCAACGCCACCAAGGGCAGCCTGGGCCTGCGCGTCACCTGGAGCCCGAACAGCGCGGACATCGGCTCCTGGGGCCCGACCCCGCCGCAGTCCGACGGCCAGGTCGCCATCCTGGTGCTGGCCGACGCCCCGACCGCCGCGCGGTACGGCCTGCCGACCGCGGAACTCTGCGATGACAAGGCCGGGGTGCCGGATCCGTTGCTCGCTCCCGGGCAGCAGCACCCGCAGGCGGACCTCGACGCGCACTGCGTCGCGCCGACCACCGACGCGCTGCTGAAGGGAGCGGCCGCGGCGCAGCCCAGCCCGGCCGCGCCGACGATGCTGGTCGCGAATCCCAGCGCGATCGACCTCGGCGCGTATCCGTTGACCACGCTCACCTACGCGGCCACGGTGCCCAGCAAGCTGACCAAGACCGACGGCGGGCACTACGCCGACCTGCTGGACTACATCGCCGGCGCCGGACAGGTCCAGGGGCTGGACCCGGGCGACCTGCCGCCCGGCTACGCGCCGCTGCCGGCCGCCCTGGCGGCGCAGACGGCCGCCGCCGCCAAGTACCTCCGGACGGCCGCCGGCGTGCCGGACGCCGCCCCGATCGGGACGCCGCCGTCCACCCCACCGTCCAGCCGCCGCGCGCCGGCCTCGGCCCCGCACCCGCCCTCGACGCCGCCGCCCCGGAGCGTGCCGGTGCAGCACCCGCCGCTCCCGAAACCGACGGGTCCCGGTCCTCCGGTCGTCGTGCAGGGCACGATGCCGGCGGCCGACGTGGCGGTCTCGCCCGGGCCCACCCCGGCCCTGGCGATCGGCACGATCCGCTTCCTGGTGCTGAGCTGCCTGCTGGCGGCGGGGGTGAGCGTCCTGGCCGGTCCCGGACTGCTGCGCGTCGCGCGCCGGACGGAAGCCGCGGCGGGTGCGGCGGACGATGCGGCGGATGCGGCGGACGGCGATGACCCGGACGACCCGGATGATCCCGACGATCCTGACGCCCCGGCCGACCCGGATGACCCGGACGGCCTGGATGACTCGGACGACTCGGACGAGCCGGCACCTGAGAGTCCTGAGACGAACCCGTCCCAGGAACCGTCCCCCTCGAAGGGAACAGGACAGTGAACCAGAAGGCGAAGAAGCTCGCCGGCCTCAGCGTCGTCAGCGCCGTGGCGTTGTTCGTGCTGGGCGCGGCGAGCTCGGCCCAGGCCGACCCGAGCGGCACGCCGCAGTACCGGCAGCTGGCCGGCGTCGGCTCGGACACCACCACCCCGGTGATGAACGCGCTGTCGAACGACATCACCATCGGCGGCACCAAGGTCATCGGCTCCTACGACGCCACCGGCTCCACGACGATCGCGACCCAGGCCGCCACGGCCTGCCAGGCGATCAGCCGTCCGAACGGCTCCGGCGCCGGCCGCACCGCGCTGCTGCAGTCGCTGGCCGTGAACAACGGCTGCCTGCAGTTCTCCCGCTCCTCCAGCCTGAACCTGGCCGCCACCGGCGGGGCGCAGCTGACCTACGTGCCGTTCGCGCTGGACGGCGTGACCTACGCCATCACCGGCAACGACGTCACGATCCCGCGCAACCTGGACCTGGCCACGCTGCAGTCCATCTACACCTGCAACCCGGCGGTCGTGGGCAGCGCCCCGAACTTCGCGATCACCGCGCAGCTGCCGCAGGCCGGATCGGGCACCCGCTCGTTCTGGGAGGGCAAGATGGGCATCACGGACGCGGACGTGGTGGCCGGCAAGTACCCCTGCATCACCGACCAGTCCCACGGCCAGCCGATCGAGGAGCAGGACGGCCGCGTGCTGACCGACACCTCGATCATCCCGTTCTCCATCGCGTCCTACGACGCCGAGGAGTCGCAGACCATCCAGGACGTGCGCGGCCAGGCCGTCCTCGGCGCCATCGGCGGGGTCGCCGCGCAGCAGATCAACTCCACCTTCCCGGTGACCCGCGAGGTCTACAACGTCATCCCGACGACGGACACGGCCACCGCGCCCTGGAGCACCACCTTCGTCGGCGCCAACTCCCTGGTCTGCTCCGACGCCGCGACGATCCAGAAGTACGGCTTCACCGTCGCCTCCGACTGCGGTAGCACCACCAACGTTACCGCCCCGTAGTGACGGCCGTCCGGCCGCTCACCTCCCGCTCCACGTAAACAGATGAGGAGAAGCACCTTGTTCAGCAACAGGTTCGTCCGCTATGCGGCGGCCGCGGTTGCCACCGCCACAGCGGTCGGTGCGATGACGGTGCTCGGCGCCGCCACCGCGTCGGCCGCCACCGGCACGCTGACGTTCTCGCCCAGCTCGGGCGCCGACTCCCAGGTGTTCAACATCAACACCTCGGACGTCTGCCCCGCGGCCGACCCGGACATCGTCGGCATCATCAGCGGCGGCAACTTCCCCGCCGGGGCCGTGGCCGTCAAGAAGGAGCCGGTCTCCGTGCTCCCGGCCGGCCCGAACAACGCCGGCTACGCGATCGCCATCTCCAACGACCTGCGGACCCTGGCGACCTCGTACTCGGTCACCAAGCTGGACCCGAACGCATCGGGCACGACGCCGTACACGATCGACATCCAGTGCGTCCCGGCGCTGGGCACCACGGTCGGCGGGGACTTCTCCGGCCAGATCACGTTCTCCAGTGAGACCGCGTGGAGCTCGGCGTCCAGCAAGCCGACCACCACCACGCTGGGCCTGGCGCCGGCCAGTCCGGTGACCTTCGGCTCGCAGGTCACGCTGAGCGCGACCGTCAACCCGGCGGCGGCGGGCACCGTCGTCTTCCTGGACGGCACGACCGCGCTCAACGGGACCCCGGTCGCGGTGGCCAACGGCGTCGCCACCTACCAGACCAGCTCGCTGGCGGTCGGGACGCACTCCATCACCGCCGCGTTCACGTCCACCGACGCGAACTTCTCCAGCTCGGCCTCGGCGGCGTCCTCGTACGTCGTCAACCAGGTCGGTCCGGTCGCCACCACCACGTCGCTGATCGCCACCCCGGGCTCGGGCCAGGTGCAGGGCGGCAACGTCAACCTGACCGCGAGCGTCCAGCCGGCGACCGCCGCCGGTTCCATCGCGTTCATGGACGGCACCACCACGCTGGGCACGGTCGCGCTGACGAACGGCTCGGCCGCGTTCAACACCACCTCCCTCGCGCTGGGCGCGCACAGCCTCACGGCCTCGTTCGTGCCCGCCAACGCGACCGCGTACGGCGCCTCCGCCTCGCAGGCGGTTCCGTTCGCGATCACCAAGTACGTCCCCCCGACCACGACCGAGACCATCACCACGACGGTCGACGCCGGGTCGCTCAACATCAGCGTGCCGACCGGCCAGGTCTCCCTGCCGGACCCGGCGCTGAACAGCAACGGCACCCTGTTCACCACCTCCGGCTCGCTGGAGACGGTGACCGTCACGGACAACCGCGCGGGCAACCCCGGCTGGACCGCCTCCGGCCTGGCCACGGCGTTCTCCCAGACCGGCGGCACCGCCCAGATCAGCGCGGAGAACCTCGGGTGGACGCCCGGCCAGCCCACCGGCTCGGCCGGCCAGACCCTGACCATCGGCCCGGCCGTCGCTCCGGCGAACGGCGTCCCGGCCTCCGACAACGGCGCCGCCGGCCTGTCGCAGTCCCGGACCCTGGTCTCCGCCGCCTCCGGCGCGGGCCTGGGCACGGCCAAGATCGGCGCGTCGCTGGCGCTGAACGTCCCGACCACCACCACGGCCGGCACGTACCAGAGCACGCTGACGCTGACGGTCATCTGATCCATCGGATGGAGCGCTGTCACGTTCACCGATGAGTGAGGAGCGGCAGCCGGGCACCGATACCGCCCGGCTGCCGCGCCCCGGCGGCGCCTCCCGCACAGCCCCCGAACCCCGTCGAGAGTAGGACCAGGCGATGCCCCGTCTCCGTTCCCTGATCAAGGCTCTGGCCGCGACGGCCGTGGCCGGTGCGCTCCTGGCGAGCCCGGTCCTGACCAGCCCGGCGTCGGCCGGGACCGCGCCCCGGACCGACCCCACCCCCGCTCCCGCCCCGGCCCCGACCGGCGGCGGCGCCGCGACGTTCGGCATCCAGCCGGCCACCGCCACCGCGCGCGACAAGAGCCGCGACTCCTTCACCTACCAGGCGACCCCGGGCGCGAAGAAGACCGACTACGTCGCGGTCTCCAACTACAGCACCAGCCCGCTCAAGCTCCGGATCTACGCCACCGACGCCTACAACACCGCCGACGGCGGCTTCACCGTCCTGCCCCTGGACACCAAGGCCCGGGACGTCGGCCTGTGGGTGTCGTTCGCCACCACGACCGTCACGCTGCCCGCGAAGTCCTCGCAGATCCTGCCCTTCACGCTGCAGGTCCCGGCGAACGCCCGGCCCGGCGACCACGTCGGCGGCATCATGCTGTCGCTGACGACCCAGGCCTCCGACGGCAAGGGCGGCCAGATCGCGGTCGAGTCCCGGGTCGGGACCCGGTTGCAGGTGCGGGTCCCCGGGGCGCTGAAGCCGGAACTGACGGTGAGCCAGGTGCGGGCGGTCTACCACGGCTCGACGAACCCGTTCGGCGGCGGCAGCGTGACCGTGTCCTACCTCGTGCGGAACACGGGCAACGTCCGGCTGTCCGCGACGCAGAAGGTCCATGTCAGCAGCCTGATCGGCGGATCGCGGCCGAGCCTGCCGGTCCCCGACGTCAAGGAACTGCTGCCGGGCGACCAGGAGCAGGTGACCGCGACGGTGCGGGGGGTGCTGCCGTCGTTCTCCTCGGACATCCACATCTCGCTGGTGCCGACGCCGGTCCCCGGCGACGTGGACCCGGTGCTGGCGGCCATGGACGAGAACTTCTCGGTGGCCACGGTGCCGTGGATGATGATGCTGCTCATCCTGACGCTGGGCCTGCTCGGCGGGCTGTGGGTGTGGCGCCGGCGGGTGCGCAAGCGCCGGGGCGCGAAGCCGAAGCCCGGGACGCCGGCGGCGAAGAAGGCGGCTGCGGCCAAGACGGCCGCGGCCAAGAAGACGGCTTCCGCCAAGACGGCCGCCCCGGCCAAAGCGGCCACGCCCAAGAAGACCGCGGTGTCCGCGGCCGCACCTTCAACCGGGTCTTCAACCGGGTCCTCGACGGGGAGCGGGAAGGCCGAGAACGCGTGACACAGACAGCTGATTCGTCCTTCCCGGCCGCCGTGCGGGTCCCGGCCTTCGTGGTGATCGCGGTGACGGCGTACGTTCTGGGCACGGCCGCGCCAGCCGAGGCCGCCGGCGCCCCTGCCGGCCCGGGTACGGTGCTCGGCGGCGGGGACATCACCGTGTCCACGGTCATGGCGCCCGGTTCGCTCGTCATCAGCGTGCCGCTCAAGGAGCAGCCGCTGGCCGGCCGGCTCCAGCCGATCGTCGTCACGGACAACCGCACCGGGGATCCCGGGTGGACGGTCACCGCGATCCTCACCGACCAGCCCGTCGGCGGGCTCGGCTGGAAGCCGAACCTGCTCGGCGCGGCCCCGGGCGAGTCGATCGTGGTCGGCCCGGGGATCGTCCTACGGCCCGGCCTGAGCCTGGACCAGCCGCGGATCCTGGCGTCGGCCGCCCCGGGCGCGAGCCTCGGGACCGCGCGCCTGGACGCCGCGCTGTCGCTGGACACCCCCGGCTCCGCCGGTCCCGCCGCCACGTTCACGCTCACCGCGATCTGATGCGCGCGCCGAGCTCTCCGACCGGGTGGCAGCCGGGCGTCGATACCGCCTGGCTGCCACCCCTTTCGCCGGTACTGAAGAAGAGGCCTGGCCGACCGTGACCAGACAGAACGCGGATGACTTCGAGGACGGGTCCGAGGACGACGCGTCCGACGGCGAGCTCGGCACCGACACTGATATCGACACCGATATCAGCACCGACACTGAAGGCGACACCGAAGGCGACTCCGATTCCGAGCTCGACGCCGACGAGCCGGAAGCCGCGCGGGCCCGTGGTGTCAGGAACCGTCTGGTGTCCGCTCTCGTGGTACTGGTGCCCGTGGTCGGGCTCGCCCTGCTGCTCGCCAGGTGGATCCGTCCCCTGATTCCGGGCTGGCTGACCAAGCCGTTCCTGCTGCGGGTGTGCGGCGTCGCGATCTGCACCCTCGGGGTCGCGCTGTCCACCTTCGTGGCCGAGGTGGCGGTGTTCGGCCGCTTCGAGCACCGGCACGACCAGCAGGTCGAGTACGCGGCCTTCCGGGCCGAACTCGCCGCGGGCACCGCCCCGATCGGCGCCCGGGACTACCGCGACGTGCTGCTGGGTCCGGGCGCCCCGGTCGCGCTGCTGTCGATCCCGAGCATCAGGGTCGACGAGGTCGTCGCCGAGGGCACCTCCGCGGCGGTGCTGGAATCCGGGCCGGGCCTGCTGCGCGGCACCGTGCTGCCGGGCCAGGTGGGCACCAGCATGATCCTGGCGCGCGCCTTCGGCTACGGCGGCCCGTTCCACTACCTCGACCAGGTGCAGCCCGGCGACCGCGTCGAGGTGACGACCGGCCAGGGCGTCGCGGAGTACCGGGTCTCCGACACCCGGCACGGCGGCGACCCCGAACCCGCGCGCCTGCACGGCCAGCTGGGCCGCCTCACCCTGATCACCGCGTCCGGCGCCGCGTACACCCCGGACGACGCGCTCTACGTCGACGCCGACCTGATCTCGCAGGTCCAGCCCACGCCGCTGGGCGCGGTGCCGCGGTTCGCCGGCGACGAGGCGCCGATGGCCCAGGACCGGTACGCGCGGCTCGACGTGGCCGGCTGGACGGCGGTCCTGGTGGCCGCGACGGTCCTGGCGTTCTGGGCCGGGCCGCGCTGGGGCCGGTCCAAGACCTGGCTGGTCGCCGTGCCGGTGCTGCTGGTCGTGGGCCTGACGCTCGCGGACCGGATCGCCCTGCTGCTGCCCAACCTGACCTGATCCGCCGAACCGAAGCGCCACTGGAGCGAGCCCGATGACCGAGATGGCTGACATGGCCGAAAGCCCCGTCGACAGCCCCGTCGACACCGCCGAGGACACTGCCGAGGACGGCCCGATCGGCGTCTGGCCGGGACCCGCCGCGCACACCGAGCCGGAGGCCCCGGACCAGGCCTCGACCCCGGACCAGGCACCGGCACCGGCCCCCGCCCCGACCGGCGCCGGCACCCTCGAAGCCCGCGCGATCTCGGCCTGGTTCGGCGACCGCAAGGTCCTCGACCGGGTCTCCCTGACCATGCCCGGCGGCCGGGTCACGGCCCTGATCGGGCCCTCGGGCTGCGGCAAGTCAACCTTCCTGCGCATCCTGAACCGGATGCACGAGCTGGTCGCGTCGGCCACCCTGGCCGGCGAGGTCCTGCTGGACGGCAGCGACATCTACGACCCGGCGATCCGGCTCACCGAGGCCAGAGCGCGCATCGGCATGGTGTTCCAGAAGCCGAACCCGTTCCCTGGCATGTCGATCTACGACAACGTCACGGCCGGCCTGAAGCTCACCGGCACCCGCCGCAACAGGTCGGAGCAGGACGACATCGTCGAGTCCTGTCTCACCCGAGCCGGCCTGTGGAACGAGGTGTCCGACCGCCTCAAGCAACCCGGCGGCGCCCTGTCCGGAGGCCAGCAGCAGCGCCTGTGCATCGCCCGCTCCCTCGCGGTCCGCCCGGAAGTGCTGCTGATGGACGAACCGTGCTCGGCGCTGGACCCGACTTCCACCAACCGGATCGAGGAGACGATCCGCGAGCTGGCGTCGGAGGTGACGATCGTCATCGTGACGCACAACATGCAGCAGGCGTCCCGGGTCTCCGACCGCTGTGCCTTCTTCCTGGCCTCCGCAGGAACGCCGGGGCGCATCGTGGAGCACGGGCCGACGGAGGCGATGTTCTCGCGGCCCCGGGACCAGCGGACGTCGGACTACGTCAACGGACGCTTCGGCTGACGACCGACGCGGCAACTGGGACTCGCGAGCCCGCCGGGCGCGCCGTCACTGCCGATGCTGCCGAAGCTGTCGATGCTGCTGACGCGGCAGCCGGACACCGATACTGTCCGGCTGCCACCGGGTCATTGTCTCTCGCTTGCCGCTCCGGTGCTCTCAGGCCCCCGCCACGGCGGGCGCAACGCCGCCGAGCGCGCGCCACACGAGCAGCGCGGTCCGCGTGGGCCACTCCGGCGGCACCGGCTCGCCGGCCAGCGCGCGGCCGTACCAGGCGCCGGTGCACATGGTGACGGCGACGGTGAAGTCGGCGTCCTGGTCGATCAGGCCGAGGCTTTGCGCGGCTTCGAAGATCGCCTTGATGCGCCGGCGGCGAGGGTGGATCACCTGGCTGCGGTACCGGTCGCGGGCCTGCGGGTCGGTGTTCTCCTGGAGCATGGTGCCGACCAGGGAGAGCCGCCCCGGACGCGTGACCTTGCGCTGGAAGTCGGTGAGCTCGGCGATCAGGGCGGCCAGCGGGTCCGCGACGGCCGGCGCGTCGCCCCGATGGGATGCCGGGGGTGTGTCCTCGACGGCGGCCATGGCAGCGTCGGCGAGCGCGGCCTTGGTGGGCCAGCGCCGGTAGAGCGCCTGGCGGGTGGTGCCGGCTTCGGAAGCGACCGCGGCGATCGACATGCCCTCGTAGCCCAGCACCGCGAGCTGACGCTTGGCGGCGGCCAGGATCCGGGTGTCGATCGCGCCGTCGCGCGCCCTGCCCTGGCCCGGGGACCGGGCTCCGACCTGTGGCGTTGTCTTCCGGTGCACACCTGGATTGTATCTATGCAATACACACCTGTACCGTATTGATGTATGAGCGGTGAAGACATCCGCCACACAGTGGCGGAGTTACTGGCAGAGGTACGGCACATCGCGGACGCGGCGTCCGGGAGCGATATCTCGGTGCGGCTGACGGATTCCGTCATCAGACCGCTGACAACACTCGCCGCAGATGGCGAGAACGACCTGGCGGAAGAAGGGATTCACCTCGGCGAGGACGCCTCGATCGACTCCGGACTCTGGCGAATCGCCCAGACCGCCACCCGCCTGCGCGCCGACGTCAGCACCGACGCCGACGCCCCGGCGCTCCTCATCGAAGCCACCGCCGCGCTCCAGGACCTGGCCTGCCGGTCGGCGCCGGACCCGGAAACCGCCGAAGCCCGAACCGCCCGACTGGCCGAGCTCCAGAGCAACCTGCCCACCAGCATCCAAGCCGCCGCCGACGGCCCGTACCTCGTCACCAATGCCACCGACCTCACCGCCTGGCTCGGCGAACCGCTTCCGGTCCGCCCGCAGATGGCGCTGTGCCGATGCGGCGCCTCGGCGGCCAAACCCTTCTGCGACGGCACCCACGCGAAGAACGGCTTCAGCGGCGCGAAAAGCCCCTCCCGCGTCCCCGACCGCCGCGACACGTATCCCGGCCAGCAGGTCACCGTCTTCGACAACCGCGGGATCTGCGCGCACTCCGGCCTGTGCACCGACCGCCTCCCCACCGTCTTCCGCCAGGGCGAGGAGCCGTTCGTCGCGCCCAGCGGCGGCCGCATGGACGAGATCGTCCGGGCCGTCCGCGCGTGCCCGTCGGGGGCCCTGAGCTTCGCGGTCGACGGCCGCGAGGCCCGGGAGCAGGTCGACCGGGACCGGCCGCCGGCCATCGAGGTCTCCAAAGACGGCCCCTACCGCGTCACCGGCTCGATCCCGCTGACCGGCCCGGACGGCGCGCCGGAGCCCCGGAACGAGGGCGCCTCGACCGAGCACTACAGCCTGTGCCGGTGCGGCCAGTCCCAGAACAAGCCCTTCTGCAGCGGCATGCACTGGTACGTCGACTTCCAGGACCCGCCGATGCCCGCCGAGCCGACGCTCTTCCAGTGGGCCGGCGGCCTGCCGGCGCTGACCAGGATGACGCGGCTCTTCTACGAGAAGCACGTCCCCGAGGACCCGCTGCTCGCGCCGATCTTCGCGGACATGTCGCCGGACCACCCCGAGCGCGTCGCGGCCTGGCTCGGCGAGACCTTCGGCGGCCCCAAGCGGTACACCGACGCCTACGGCGGCTACGACCGCATGGTCGGCCAGCACGCGGGCCGCGCGCTCACCGAACCACAGCGCGCCCGCTGGGCCCAGCTCATCATCCAGTCCGCCGGCGAGGCCGGCCTGCCCAGCGACCCCGAGTTCCGCGCCGCCTTCGTCGCCTACATCGAGTGGGGCTCGCGGATCGCGGTGGAGAACTCCCAGCCGGGCGCGCACCCGCCGCCGCACATGCCCGTCCCGCGCTGGTGGTGGGTGTGCAACGCCACCCCCGGCTCCCGAGTGTCCGCACTCGCCGTCCAGACCGACCCGGAAGGACCCGTCATGACACTGCCCACCGCCGACGAGCCACTCAGCTTCGAAGCACATATCAAGCCCCTGTTTCGACCGCTGGACCGCCAGTCGATGAACTTCGTCCTGGACCTGTGGGCCTACGAGGACGTCAGCGAGCACGCCGGCGCGATCCTCGACCGCCTCCGGCAGGGGTCGATGCCGTGCGACGGCGCCTGGCCGGCGGAGAAGACGGACGTCTTCGAGCACTGGATCGAGGCCGGGAAGCCCGCGTAGCAGCAGGAATTCGCGAGCGAGCAGCGAGGAATCGGCTACGTCGAATCGCTAGGTCGAATCGGCTACGCGGAGTCTCGCGAGCTCGTCACGATCCGCAGCGCCAGCACCGGACACACCTTCACCGCGTGCTCGGCGTGCCGGAGCAGATGGTCCGGAATGGGATGGGGATTGAGAACGGGATAGTTCCACGGATCGGCCGTGATCATCTCGGGGAAGGCTTCGATGCACAGGGCGTGGCCCTCGCACGTGATCGGGTCCACGCGCAGGGTGCGGTCATGGTGGCGTCTGAGCATGTCACACCTTCACCGGGATCGGGAGGATCGGCGTACGGCGCAGGCCTTGGCACGGTCCGCGCTGGGCATGGGAACGCGCGTCGTCCGCGAACGTCGTCAGGGCACTGTTGATCAGTCTGACCGCGCCATCGGGATGACGGCACGCGCCGCGGCCGGCGACGTAGGGCGACAGGGAAGTGATGGTCCCTGAGGCCTTGCCGCCGCCGCGAAGCGCGAGCGCGGCCAGGGCGTCAGCCAGTGCGGGAAGGCCGTTGAGGCACGGCCCGCACTGGCCGGCGCTCTGGTCCGCCAGGTACCTGGCCACCCTCGCGGTCTCCGCCAGACCGCACGACGCCGCCGGCAGCGCGAGGAAGATCCCGGCGCCCATCGCGGCACCGGCGCCTTGCAGTCCGAGCGGCGTGATCGGCGCCGTGGCAAAGCGATCGGCACGCAGCCAAGCACCGAAGTAGCCGCCGGCGAGGACCGCGCCCAGCGGTTCAAAGGGCCCGCCGGCGACCGCCAGCAGGTCGGCGCCGGAGAGACCGAGTTCGACCTCGTACACGCCAGGTGCCGCGACGGCTCCGCCGATAGTGACCAGCGCGGTTCCCGGGGCGTCCGGCGTACCGGCCTGGCGGAACCAGTCCGCGCCGTGCCGGGAGGCCAAGGCGAGGTGGGCCAGGGTCTCGACGTTGTCGACCAAGGTCGGTCGCCCTCGTACCCCGCGCTCGAAAGGACGCGGCGGTGTGGACAGCGGCAATGCCGGGCCGCCGTTGAGCAGGTGAACGAGCGAGCTCTCTTCGCTGGCGACGTACCGGTTCGGGACCTCGACGACCGTGATGTCCACGTCCGGCAGCGCTGCCGCTCGACGTTCGGACTGCGCGCGTCGCAAGGTGCTGAGAACGTCGTCCTGGCCCTCGTGGACACACAGATACGCATGCTCAGCACCGACCGCTCGCGCGCCGAGCACGATGCCGTCGAGGACCAGGTGCGGCGCGTTCATCAGCAGGCTGTGATCCTTGCCGCTCGCCGGCTCGCCTTCGCACCCGTTCGCGATCAGGATCGCTCCCGACCGCCGCGCGTTCCCGGCCACGGTCCGCAGCTTCCGGCCGGTCGGGAACGCCGCGCCGCCGCGTCCGGTGAGGCCCGAGCGCTCGACGACGTCGATGATGTGCGCGGCGTCGACGGCGGGGAGCGGGCCGTGGCACCGGACGTGCGCCGCCAGGTCGGCGTAGCCGGCGCCGGTCGCCGTGAGGCGTGTGACGCGCGTGACGCGCTGTGCGGTGCTCACGCCAAGCTCGCTGTCAGCGAGCCGCTGAGCGCGGAGCCGGACAGGGAGACGTTGAAGCTGAGTGTGACGGTGGAACCGGAGCTGTCCGTCACGGTCGCCACGATGGCGCTCCCGTTCAGCGACGCCACATGTCCGGTGTACTGGCGCGTGTTCGACGCGGGGCCGAAGGAGACCTGGCTGCTGGTCATCTGCACTCCTCCCCCGGAGGCTGCCGGACCGCTGATGGCGAGCTGGAACGCGACCGAATCAGAGCCCTGGCCGCTGAGCGTGACGGTCGTCGTGCCGGAATCCGCGGAGGCGGTGGTGGAGGTTCCGGTGATGGCGGTCGTGAAGGGCAAAGCAGGGAGCTGAGAGGATGTCTGCGCCGACGCGTCGTCGGCGGGCGCCTGCACCCGGGCCAGAAGCACGGCCGGAGTACCGGATCGCGCGGCCCAGCCGGGGCGCAGCGGACCCAGGATCGTCCAGACGGCGACGCCGATCACCAGCGCCGCCCCGGTCGCACCGGCGGCCAGCCGGGCAGTGGCGTGCTCGGGCCAGCCGGACGCCAGCCGCCAAACACCTGCGGCAATCACTGCCACTACGCAGGCAATGGTCACGCCGAGGGTGAACGGCTGCTTCGTGTCCGATCCCGTCCCCAGGCTGTGGATGACGGCCGACGGCCAGCACGCGTAGGCGGTCCAGTGCACCAGCCGCCATAACCGGGCACTGATTCGCGTGCGCAGCAGGCTGGTGACCGTCACCGCGATCAGCAGGTCGAACGCGACGGTCCCGAAGCCGAGCCACAGCGGCCGGTACGACGAGGCGAACGGGACGACGACCGACAGCCACCCGACCGGCGCGTAGCTGTCGACGACCGCGGTGAGGATGTGCAGCCCGAGGAATGCCAGGACCAGCAGCGACAGGTTGCGGTGGACGCCGAGCGTGACCAGCCTCGGCCACCGCTGCGAGGCCGCGCGGACCCGGACGACGATACCGAGGACCACGCTGCCGGTGAGGAGGATCAGGGCTATGACACCGGTGGCCCGGGTCGCGTACCAGAGCCAGCTGTTCGAGGAGACGACGGTGGAGGCGAGAATCATCGCCGGCTGCCGGGGTGGGGGCGTGGAGCCGTGCGACGGCCGGTCATGACGCCGAACCTTGGCAGGGCACTGACTGCGGGCGGGACGGTCTCGGGGGCCGTGTCCTCGGGCCAGCCGGCGACGGTCACGGCCGTGCCGTCCGTGTGCACCAGCCGCGCCGGCAGGCCCAGCCCGGCGAGCCAGCGCGCGGCGGCGTGCCCGCGGACGATCGCCGCGGTGGCGGCGACGTTCGCGTCCAGGCAGCTGGCGGCCGCGACCGAGGCGGTGCGCCAGGATCCGTCGGTGGGGCGGCCGGTGCGGGGATCGACGATGTGGTGGACGGTGATGCGCTGCGGGACGGTCTCGTCCGACCAGACCTGCCAGGCCCGGACGGTCGTGCTGGACGTGGCGAGCCCGCCCTCGGTGACGACGACGGTCTGGCCGGGGACGTCGTCGCCGCTGCGGTGGTCGTCGGTGACGCGCACCCGCCAGCCGCCCTCGGGCGCCGGGCCGCAGACCGCGATGTCGCCGCTCAGGCTGACGAGGACGCCGCAGCCGGCGGCGGTGGCGGCGCGTCCGGCGGCCCGGTCGGCGGCGAGCGCCTTGGCGGTGGCGCCGAAGTCCAGCGCGGTGCCGGCCGGGATCCGGACCGCGGAGCGTGTCTGGTCCCACTCGACGGAAGTCCAGCCGGCGCCGGGACGGGTCGCCGCCGAGCGCAGCGGGCCGGTCGCGAGGTCGGCGAAATCCACGTCGTAGCCGAGCGCGCGGACGGACGCGCCGCAGGTCGGGTCGACGTCGCCGTCGGTGATGCGGGCGGCCCAGAGCGCGGCGCTCAGTGCTTCGGCGAACAGGGGGCCGACCTCGACGTACTCGCCTGCGCGGGCGTTCACGCGGGAGAGGTCGGAGTCGTCGCGGAAGCGGCTGCAGGCTTGGTCGATCGCCGCTACTTCGGCGCGTACCGCTTCGGCTGCGGGCTCGATGGCGTCGGGGTCCGCGGTGAGGACGACTGCGAGGCCGCCCAGTGCGGGGAAGCCGGCTCGGCCGACGGTTGTGGCCGCGGCTGCGGCTGCGGCTGTGCGGGTGCGCATGGCGTCAGGACCCGCCGGACGTGACGTGGCTGCCGCTGCCGGAGCCTTGTTGGGGCGCGGTTCCGGGGCCTTGGATGTTGTTGGAACCGGAGTTGGAACCTGAGCTGCCGGAGTTGCCGGAGTTGCCGGAGTTGCCGGAGCTTCCGGTGCCGCCGCCGGAGCTGAAGTGCGGCAGATGCGTCGGCAGCAGATGCGCGAACCCGGCGCCGAGCACCACCGCCCCGACGGCCGCGAAGCTCCCGATCCGCCAGGTCAGGTGGCTAACCCTGCCGACTGCCCGGTCGCGTGCGGCGACGGCGTTGCGCGTTCTGGCATCCATCAGCTCGGCTCCCATCGGACCCTGTCCGCCGCCGGGCTGTCCTGCCGCGCGGCTGGATCGTGCCATTCCATCTGCGACCAGACTCACCCGCGGACATGAGAAACAGGTTCGGAAGTCCTTCAGAGAAGGTAAAGATCTTCACCGCAGTCAAAGCCGCAGCTCAGGAAGGGCATCGGGGACCGGACCGGGGTCCGGCTCACCGCCATGCGGAGGACAGGTGCGCGGCGAGCATCGCGAACACCAGGCCGCCGGCCAGGCCCGCGAGCGTCACCGACCAGCGCAGCGCGCTTCCGCCGACGGCGGTCGCGGCGCCGTGCATCCGGCGTGCGCCGGGGAGGTCGGAGGCGACCAGGCTGGGGAGGCGCCAGAGGTAGGCGAGGACGTGGATGGTCATGGCTCCGGCCCAGACGATGAAGAAGCCCTTGTGCAGGAAGAGCATCGGCAGGCCGAGGACGGTCTCGGACTTGGCGAAGCCGAGCAGGATGCCGGTCACGAGGACGGCGCAGGAGGTCAGGACGACGAACGGGCCCAACACCCGCAGCACGATCATCGGAGGTCCCTTGCGCACGTACGCCGGTTCGCGGGTGTAGTAGCGCGCGAAGCGGTAGACGGTCGCGCAGATCTTCACGCACACCGGGCCGACCAGCAGGAAGCCGAAGAAGTAGTGCCAGTAGAGCAGGCCGCCAAGCTGGAGGATGGTCACGCCCTCGATGGCGAACAGGACGAGCAGCAGCGCTCCGGTGATCGCGGTGAGGCGTTCGTTGCCCTCGGCGCCTGTATCTGCTTGAGCTTCGGCTTCGGCGCGGGCACGACGTCGGTGCTGAGTCGTCGCAGACGCGGTCACGCGGATCCTCCGGTGCAGCTTTCACGGGGCGGTCCCGCACAGCATGGCGCGTCGGTCCTTCAGAAAAGGCAAAGAAAAACGTGGCACATATATAAGGTGTCGGCGCCCGCCGCGATCAGCCGCCCGAAGCCGCTGCTGAGGACGCCGCCGGAAGCTCCACGACCACGGTCAACCCGCCGCCGACGGTATCCGCCAACCGGACCTCACCACCGTTCGCCGAGACCAGCCGATCCACGATCGCCAGCCCCAGCCCGCTCCCCGAGCCGCTGCTGGCCCCGAAGCGGCGGAAGGCGGTCGCCTTGGCCGCGTCACTCATGCCGGGGCCATCATCGACGACGCGCAGGACGACGCGGTCGTGCTCGCGATCAGCGACACTCTCGACCCGAACCCGGCCGCCGGACGGGATGGCGGCCAGCGCGTTGGCGATCAGATTGTCGAGGATCTGCTCCAGGTCGCCCGGCGCGAGCGAGGCAGACGCCGGACGCCCGACGGCGGTCAGCCCCTGGCCGTGCTCCCGCGCCAACGGCTCCCACGCCGCGACCCGCTCCGCAACGACCTCGGCGACCGGAACCGCTTCGCGCGGCGCGACGACGGACTCGGCGCGAGCGATGGCGAGGAGCCCATCGACGAGGCGGGACAGGCGCTCGATCTCCTCCTGGACGCCGGCCAGTTCGGCGGCGAAGTCGGGGCCGGGCCAGGCTGGTGCGCTCGCTGGCGAGTCGGCGAGCAGACCAGGGTTCTGCGAAGCCGCGCGGACCGGCAAGTCAGCGGCCAGATCAGTGCTCTCGGAAGCGGCTGGATCTTGCAGCGCCTCCGCGGGTTCTCCTCGCGAGCCACCCAGCGGCGCCTCGGTCACCGCGCGGTCTGCCTGCACCTCCGCAGCCTCCCCCGCCAGCACGTCCAGCCGCAGTCGCAGCGCCGTCAGCGGCGTGCGGAGCTGGTGCGAGACGTCCGCGACCCAGCCGCGGTGGGCGTGGACCAGCGTCTCGGTGCGCTCGGCCATGCGGTTGAAGGTGCGGGCCAGGCGGCGTACCTCCGGGGGGCCGCTCTCGGTGGGGGCGCGGACGTCGAGGGCGCCTTCGCCGAGGCGGGATGCTGCCGTGTCGAGGGCGAGGAGGGGTCGGGCGACCCAGCGGGCCAGGGCGGCGGCCAGGGCGATGCCGAGGGCCAGGCCCGCCGCGGCGGTCAGGGCCAGCCAGCCCCACATCACGGCCACGTGGTGGTCGAGGGATTCGGCCGAGCGGGCCAGGACCACGGCGCCGGAGTCGTCCTCGTCGCCGACCGGGATCGCGGCGCGGAGCCAGTCGTCGGCGCGGGCGGTGGTCTCGGTCTTGGTCGTCATCGCGCGGGTGGCCAGGGCGATCGCGGCGGCGTCCTTCGCGGTGCCGCAGGATGTCGCGGTCACCAGGTCGCCGGTGCCGGTGAAGACCGCCACGCAGTCGCCGTGCCGGCCGGCCTCGGCCACGGCCTGGTTCATCGCGTCCGGCGGGTGGTGGTCGACCAGTGTCTCCTCGGCGGCTGCGGAGACCTGGCGGGCCGCCGAGATCGTGGTGAAGCGGAACGACGCGTCCTCGCGCGACTGCATCGCCGCGCCCAGCGGCAGGATGGCGGCCACCAGCAGGACCGCGACCAGTGCGACGAAGGCGAGGGCGATGCGGCGGCGCACCGAGTCAGTCCTCTGACCGCGTCGGCGGGGCCGGAGACGCGACGCGCCCGAGCCGGAACCCGCGCCCGTACACCGTCTCGACCAGCCCCTCGACGCCGAGTTTCCGGCGCAGCGCGGCGACGTGCACGTCGAGCACCTTCGTCGGCCCGTACCAGTTCGCGTCCCAGGCCCGCTCCAGCAGCTCCTGCCGCGAGACCACGCGCCCCGGGTCGGCGGCCAGGCACTCGATGATGTCGAACTCCTTCGGCGTGAGCATCACCTCGACGCCGGAAACCGCGACGCGCCGCGTGCGCGGATCCACCGACAGCGGTCCGTACGCGTACGTCACCGGCCCCGCCGGCCGCACCCGCCGCAGCACCGCACGCACCCGGGCCAGCAGCTCGGCCAGCCCGAACGGCTTCACCAGGTAGTCGTCCGCGCCCTCGTCCAGGGTGGCGACCCGGTCGCTCTCCTCGCCGCGCGCGGTGACCACGATGATCGCGACGTCGCCGCGCCGCCGCAGCCGCCGGCACACCTCGACCCCGTCCACGTCCGGCAGCCCCAGGTCGAGCAGCACGACGTCGGCCGGCGGCGCCACCAGCGCGTCCGCCCCGGTGCTCGCGGTGTCGACGACGTACCCGGCCCGGGCCAGGCCGCGGACCAGCGACTGGGCGATCCCGGCGTCGTCCTCGACCACCAGGATGCGGGCTCCGGCTTCGGTTCCGATCGTCTCCACGGCTCCAACCCTAAACGCCCGACCCGCTCATCCCGCTGAACCCGAGGTCAGCGGCCGAATGCGGCAAATCCGCCAGAGTGCGGCACTACGGCCGCGAGTCGTAGACGTCGGTCGAATCCCGTCGGCCGGTATCCGGCGAACCCTGGCGTGAAGTGCAGAGCCGGAAAGCACGGCGGCAACGGGCTTACTCGTAATTGGTGTCGCATCCGCCTTCAGGTAGTGCTTGTTTACCGCCAGATCATTGACATGAGCGTTCTTACTTTACAAGACTCACGCGGCGACGGCCGTCTTCACATCTCCCCGGACCACCCACCCCGGGGACCTCCCCCTGCCCCAGCCGCCCCACCGGGCGGCTCGCACTCGATGAGGACACCAGTGACCGCCACACCTGCCACCCCCCATCTCGTCTTCGCACCACCCGTGAACCTCAGCGGCCACGGGCACTACCTGCACTGGGGATTCGTCCAGATCTCCGCCGCCAACACCGTGATGATCGCGCTCATCGGCGCGGTGTTCCTCGCCGCGCTGTTCCTGCCGTTCCCGAAGCCGAAGGGACGGGACGGGAAATGACCGACCTGATCGAGGCGACGACCGTGCCGGAGCCGACACCGGACCCGGAGCCCGCCGGCGGATGGACCGGCGCGCTGCGGCGCCGCATCTTCGAGACCATGCCCCCGGAGCAGCTGCTCCCCGACACCCAGCCCGCGTATGTCGCGTCGTGGATCTACGTCTTCGGGGTGCTGACCCTGACCGCGTTCCTGACCGTCGTCGGCACCGGCACCGTGCTCGCGCTCAAGGGCGCCGCGTGGTGGCACGTGTCGGGGACCGGGCACTACGTCAACAGCCTGCACCTGTGGTCGGTGGAGCTGTTCATGACGTTCATGTCCGTGCACCTGATCGCCAAGTTCTTCATGGCGGCCTGGCGCGGGAAGCGCGCGCTGACGTGGATCACCGGCGTGATCGCGCTGGGCGCCTCGGCGTTCACCGCGCTGACCGGGTACCTGGTGCAGCAGAACTTCGACTCGCAGTGGATCGCGACGCAGGCCAAGGACGGGCTGAACGCGATCGGGGTCGGGGCGTACTTCAACACGATGGACTTCGGGCAGATGCTGATCTGGCATGTGGCGCTGCTGCCGTTGGTCGTGTCGGTGATCGTGGTGCTGCACATCCTGCTGGTGCGGCGGCGGGGTGTGGTGCCGCCGTTGGCGGTGCGGGGTGCGGACGATGCTTCGGCTTCGACATTGGCTGAGACTTCGGCTTCGGAGGTGGAGGCATGAGCCGCCGCGCACACGCCGAACCGGACCCGTACTCGTTCGGCTCGCGGCCGTACGACCTGGTGAAGGAGTTCGTGATCGCGCTGGTCGCGGTCGTGGTACTGACCGTCGTGCTCGCTGCCGCGTTCTCCTCGCCGGACGTGAAGCCGATGACGATCGCCGCCTGGGCGACCAACGACCCCGGCGACTTCACGACCACCGCGCTGGCCGAACTCGACGGCAGCAGCACGACTGCCGGGTACGGCCCGCCGTACAACTCCGCCGCCGAGGGGCAGAAGCTCGGTCCGCTGGCGATCGCCAAGGCCGCCGGAGTCACGCATCCGATCGACACCGTCGACGCGTTCGTCCTGAAGCCGTTGGAGTCAATACCGCAGAACCCTGAGGTGGTCGCCGCGATCGGCACCTGGAACTCGGCGAACGACGACCAGCGCACGGCCTGGACCAGCGCCTACTCCACCGCACTCGGCACGGCCGGCGGCGATCCGTCCAAAGTCGCCCCGGGCGTCTACGGTCCGGTGCCGCTGATGCTGGCGCAGTTGCTGAACCAGGCGCAGGCCGGCTCGCTGGAGGGCCAGCTGATGTCCGAGGACGGCTTCTACCACTCGGACTACACGCTCCCGCTGATGCTCCTCGCCGACGGCAGCGACCTCACCGCCGAGGCGCGGACGCAGCACCTGGCCGGAACGCAGTGGGGGATGATGAACGAGGTCGGCGACTTCCCAGGCCAGGTATGGCTGGCGCCCTACACGTTCTGGTACCAGATCTCGCCCTACAAGACCTCCGGCAACGGCGACGCGCTGGTGTGGGGGACGATGGGCCTGATCGGCGCGGTGCTGGTGTTCG
The DNA here is from genome assembly GCF_041261445.1 of Catenulispora sp. EB89. Classification (NCBI taxonomy): domain Bacteria; kingdom Bacillati; phylum Actinomycetota; class Actinomycetes; order Catenulisporales; family Catenulisporaceae; genus Catenulispora; species Catenulispora sp. EB89. Next base: position 159,574 of record NZ_JBGCCU010000025.1, on the reverse strand, counting down.
TGCCGTTCATCCCCGGACTCCGGTCGCTGCCGCGCGTGGTTCCGGTGTACCGGCTGATCTGGCGCGAGCACTATCGGAAGCAGCTGTAGGTTCTGGGTCGTGGACATCGAGTTGCAGCCGCCCACCGGCTTCACCGGCATCGCCCTGGGCCGTCCCGAGGAGGAGACGGTGCGCGCGGCCGAGCGGTTCGGCCCGGTCAGCGTCTCTCGCGGAGCGCTGGTCCAGGTCGGCGGGGAGCCGTTCCGCATCCCGACGAAGATGGTCGCGGGCGGCCCGGAGTTCAACTTCGCGCTGACCCTCGACGAGAGCGGGAACGCGGACACCGTCGAGGTATGGCGGCCGCCGGACCCCGGGCACGACGTGACCGTGACGTTCGAAGGCCTCGATGTCTTCCGCACGCCCTGGAGCAAGCTGCTCGCGGAGCTGGAGTCCCGCGGACACCGCATCGTGCGTGAGGACGGCGACCTGTTCGCCTCCGCGCCCGACCTCACGCTCGGCTTCAGCCGCGATGCCGCGCACGAGGTCCCCGAGGACGCGGACGGGTCGCCGCTCTACTTCGAGTCCGTCCTCGTCGCCGCGGCCGGGTACTACGACGAGGCGGACGAGACGTCCGAGCCGTAGCCCTGCCCGGCGATCGCGTCCATCACGTCCATCACGCGCTGCGCGGCGACACCGGCTCGCTAAGCAGCCGAAGCCGGCGCTGGCGTCACAGCGAAAGCCGCCGCTGCCGCCGCCGTGATCGTCCGGTACCGGACGGCGGCGGTCACGGGCGCGATGTGGCCGGCGCGTTCGAGGCTGATGATGCCGTGGGCGGCGGCCCAGAGGACGTCGGTGATCTCCTCGGGATCCGCGGTGAGCCTGAAGATGCCGGCGTCGATGCAGCGCTGGGCGGCGATGCGGAGGGCGGCGAGGCTTTGCCTGGCCGCCGTCCGGGCGTGGGCGTCGGGGCTGTAGCCGGGGATGCCGGGGCCGTGCATGACGTCGTAGAAGTTGGGTTCGGCCAGGGCGCTCTCGCGGTAGGCCTGGCCGACGGCCGCCAGGTACTCCGCGGGGTCGGAGGCGCGCGGGACGGCGTCGAGGTGGAGCTTGAGGCGGGCGAAGCCTTCGAGGTACAGGGCCGCGGCGATGGCGTCCTTGGAGCCGAAGTGCTTGTACAGGACCATGGTCGAGCAGCCCGCTTCGGCTGCTATGCGGCGCATGGTCAGGGCCGCTGGGCCCTCGGCTGCGAGGAGGCGCGCGGCGACGTCCAGCAGCGACGCGCGCAGCACCTGCTGGCCGCGGGCCTGCGCTCGGGCGTAGACGCCGGGGGCGGTCGGCTGGTACTCGGCGGTGGTGGTATCAGGCTCCTGGCTCATGGCTGTTCCCCGCTGTGGTTCTCACGCCGGCCGGCCGGCGAGCTCCCCGAGTTGCGCGTCACTGTAGCCCCGAAGCAGCGGACTGCGGCGGGTCGCGTTCAACTGTCGAACAGTCCGCGACGCGCCGCCGGAGCCCGGGAGTCCTAGCGCGACCTGGACAGGAACAGCTCGCTGAGCTCGGCACGGGGCTGCGGGACCGCCGCCTGCGGCCGCACCGCCATCCCGCCGACGTTGACCCCGCGCTGGAGGAAGAAGCCGAGCAGCCGCGCGGTCGCCAGCGCGTCGCCGAGCGCGCTGTGCGCGTCGGTCAGCTGGACTCCGACCGCCTCGCAGCAGTCCAGCAGCTTGTACGAGGGCCCCGGCAGCAGCGCCTGCGACGTGCGCAGCGTGCAGGCGCCGCCGGCGATCTCCGGGGAGTGCACGCCGATCCGCGCGAACTGCGTCACCAGGAACTTGGCGTCGAAGGCCAGGTTGTGGGCGACCACGATCCGGTCGGCGAGCAGCGCGTACAGGTCCAGCCCGACGTCCTCGAAACGCGGCGCCGGCTCCACCATCTCCCGCGTGATGCCGTGCACCCGCGTCGCCCCGACCCCGCCCTCCGGCCGCAGCAGACTGTCCCAACTGCCCGTCACCTGCCCGGCGACGTCCACATGCACGATCGCGACCTCCACGATCTCAGCGATCGGAGGTTGGAACCCTGACGTCTCGACATCGACAACCGCGTATCCGTTCACCAACCCATCTTCGAGGGCGGACACACGTCTGTGTCGAAGGCGCGCCTCAGCGGGTCAGCATCACCAAAGCGGGCGCCGCCAGAAACGCACAGATCGGCAGATTCACCTTCCAGTAGCGGACGAAGACGGCGATGAACTCCCTGATCGTCGCGCTCGGCAGGAAGTACGCGGCGGTCGGCGATCCGACCACTTGAGCGGGCACGCCGAGGTCCCGCGCGATCAGCGCGGCGCGGTAGCTGTGGAAGTCGTTGGTGACGACCACGCAGCGGTACCCCTCTGGCCGGGACTGCCGCATAAGGGCCGCGCTATAGATGAGGTTTTCCTCCGTCGTCCGCGACTGATCCTCTCTAAGGATCCGATCGGCGGGGAACCCACGCTCTACCAGATAGTTCTCCATCGCCTCTGCCTCGGACAGCCGCTCGTCCGATCCTTTGCCGCCGGACACGATGAGCATCGGCGCGTTCTGCGCATCAAGCGATTCATACACAGAGCGCCCGCGTTCCAGCCGGCTCGCCAACAACGGCGACACCCGTCGGCCTCCCATCAGGCCGGCCCCGAGCACTACGACGAAGTCCACGGCGCGCTTTATAGGCATCCGCCTATAGAGGAACCCATAGCTGAGGTAACAGAAGAACAGGAACGCCAAGTAGCAGACGACGAGCACCGCGGCGGCTGCCAGACCGATCAGCACATGCCGCCGCGCCACCACGGCCGCCACCAACAGCAGGACCAGCGCGATGATACCGACCCCACAAGCGAGGGACAGCAGGTTCCCGGCGGTACGCCCCTCCTTGCGGAGCATCGTCATGCCGTTGAGGATCAGGAATGTCACCAGCGCCATCAGCCCCAGCGTCGGCAGCAACGCCACCGCCATGACGGCCAGCACGCGTCCGTCCCCGGACGTGCGCGTCACGCCGTAAAGCAGCCCCAACCCCAGAAACGACAACGTCAGCCCGAGGAACACGGCATTGCGGAACCCGCGCGGGTCACGCATCACCGAGTCGACGAACAGAAGCGCGAACAGCGCGGCCAGTACGTAGGCGAACAGAGTGCTTCCCGATTGTCGAGGCCCCGCACCGGCCGGGCCGAATGTCCTGACCTGGCCAGTTTATGGAGCACCCGCGCACTGTGCCCCTGCGCAGCACGCCGTGGCGGCGATCCTTAGGAGCTCTTTAGCGAGTTCCTATAAAAGGCGACCCCATAGAGGCGCCTAGAGACTAGACCCTAAAGCGAAGGGCGCAGAACAATCCGAATCGGATCCCCGACCTTCTTCTCCAGCCGCTCGACCGCCTCGGCAGCCTCCTCCAACCCCATCACCCCGGAAATGGACCGCGCGAAGTTCAACCGTCCACCGGCCTCCAGGCGGATCAACTGTGCGACCGACTCCTCCGGCGAACCGTAGTGCCCCAGCAGTTGGTACTGCGCGGACTGGAAGCGGGTGCTGTTCTCGATCGTGATCGGCTGGCCGCTCAGCCCGACCAGCACCAGCTTCCCGCCGGGCGCCAGCTGCCGCAGCGCCTGGTCGCGGACCGGCGTCACGCCGGCGAAGTCGAAGGCGTACTCCAGCCCGAGGCCGCCGGTCGCGGTGCGGATCGTGGCCCGCAGCTCCGGGTCGGCGGAGTCCAGCGCCAGGTCCGCGCCGAAGGCCAGGGCCCGCTCCCGGGCCGCCGGGGAGGGGTCGATCGCGATGATCGGGCAGGCGCCGATCGCGCGCAGCAGCTGCACGGCGTGCGCCCCGAGCCCGCCGATGCCCCAGACGCCGACCGACTGCGCCGGGCCGACGTGCGCCGTAGCGGTGATGGCGCCCCACGGCGTCGACACCGCGTCCGGGATGATCGCGCCCTGCTCGAACGGGATGGAGTCCGGCAGTGCGACCAGCGTGTCCTGCCGCGCCAGCGCGTACTCGGCCCAGCCGCCGTCGTAGTCGACGCCGCGCGTCCACACCTGGCCGTCGCGGACCTCGCCGGCCTGGAGCACCACGCGGTCGCCGGGCTTCCAGGCGGTGACGCCGGGCCCGGCCTCGGCGACCGTCCCGGCGGTCTCGTGACCGAGCGTGACCGTGTCCCCGACCAGCAGCCGGGGCTTGGCGAAGTAACCGCGAGCCAGGTGCACGTCCGACAGGCAGACCCCCGCCGCCTCGACCTTGACCAGCACCTCACCGGTCCCCGGCGTCGGCTTCTCCACGTCCTCGACGCTCAGCGTCGGGCTGGAAGGGTTTGACAGGTTCAGACGTGCGGCCCGCATGGTCGCCATGGCGCGGCTCCTCTCATAGACACGTACTGCGTATATCGGTGAGAGCCTATGAGAACCGCTTCAGTACTTCACGGATGAGCGTCACGTACTTCTCCTCCGCACCGAAGTGCGCGACGACACACAGCCACTCGCGAAGGTTCAGCAGCGTCATCCGCTCCCGCCAGTCGCCGACCGGCGGACGCACCTCGTAGTACGCGGAGAAGAACTCCTCCGGCACACCACCGGTGCAATACATCATGCTCACGTCGATCTCGGCCCAGCCGTAGTACACGGCCGGATCGATGAACACTGGCAGGTCATCGAAGTCGGCGATGATGTTGGCCCGCCACAGGTCGCCGTGGACCAACACCGCCGGCGCCTCCGGAAGCAGGCTCGGAAGACGCTCGGCCAAGCGCTCCAGCGCGCGCAGGTCCGCGGTCTCGAAGGCCGCCTCGACCTTCGGCTCGCGCAGATAACGCAGGATCCGGTGTTCGGCGAAGAACCGAAACCCGTCCTCGTCCCACGCGTTCTCCTGCGGCAGCAAGCCGAGCATGCCGTCGTGGTCCCAACCGTGGCGGTCCGAACCGTGGCCGTGCAGAGCGGCGACGGCTCGGCCGGCGGCCTCCCAGAACTGCGGCGTGTCCGGCAGCTCGGAGTTCAGAGCCTCCAGGACCAGCGAATGCGGGCCGACGTGCAGGATCTGCGGCGTGGGCAGGCCACCGATGTCCCGCAGCGCCTCAAGGCTCTCGGCTTCCTGACCGAAGAACCCCTCGGCCACGGAATGGCCGCCCTTCACCACGACCTCGCGACCGTCGGACAGCGCGACGCGCCAGGCCGTGTGCGCCACGCCTCCGGTCAAGGCCTCACTGCGGAGCGCCCGAGTGCCCGGCGGAAGCAGATCGGGCGTCAACTCGTCGGTCTTGTCGGCCTGCATGCGCCAAGACTCTCAGTCGGAGAAGTCCTGCGTCATCCAGACCGTGCCGTTGCTGTCCCGGAACACCGATATCCCGATGTGGTGGAAGTCGGTGCTCAGGATGTTGCGACGGTGGCCGTCGTCCGGCGGCTGCTCCGCGAGCATGCTGTTGGTCAGGCCGACGGCCATCGAGGCGATGGCCGCGTTCGTGTCCGACACCGGCCCGCCGTCGCCGATGTTCTCGCCGGCCGACGACCACGAGACGCCCGCGGCGGTCTCGCGATCGCCGAGCGCCGGCTCACCCGGGCACTGGTGCGACAGACCGCAGCCGGACGCCATGACCGACGTGTGCGCCGAGGCGCTCTTGTTGAGGCCGGCGCTGTACGTCAACGGCGCCAAGCCCTGGCCGGCACGCGCCTGGTTGATCACGGCCAGCACCTGGTCCGCCGGCGACGCCTGCGACGAGGACGAGCTGGACGAGGTCGCCGAAGTGGACGGGGCGCCGACCGAGGCGGGATCAGAACTCTGCGACACGGACGAACTGGCCGAGGAATGCGTGGGGGGCTTCATGGAGCTCTTCGAAGTACTCGGAGTCGGCTTGGCGGAGTCCGAACGGGACGACGGCGCTGAAGTACTCGACGCGGACGTGGACGTCTGGGAATCCGACGGCGTGGGCGTGGCGGCTGCGGAAGTGGAACTTCCATCGACCGAGCTTAGCGACGTCGCGGCACCGCCGGGCTGGGAGTCGGCCTTGGGGTCGGTCGCCCCGGTCGTCACCACCACCGCCCCGACGATCGCCGTCGTCGCGGCCAGGGCGACGGCGGCCTTGGCGGCGAAGTGCGAGGCCGCGGACCGCGCGCCCGCCCTGTGTATTCGGCGGTGGGAGTGGCCGGTCGGCCGCGGACCTTGGCTCGGTTCCTGCGCCGGGACTTGCCCCGGACCTTGCCCCGGAACGTGCCCCGGTGCCTGCCCCGGCCCGCCCGGAAGCGGCTGCTGAGCCGCAGCCGCCGCCGGGTGGAACGCCGAGGGCACCGAACGATGCACGGCCTCAACCAGCCCGAACGGCAGCGGAACGAGCGGCAGCCGCACCAGCAACCGCTCGGCGGGCACGAAGTCGGACGCCAGCCCCGCGCAGGTCGGGCACTGCCGGACGTGACGCGCGAACCGCTTGCGCCACAAGGGTTCCGGCTGACCGTGCCAGTGCATGGCGAGGTCCGAGAGCTCCAGGCAGATCGGCGCGGCGCACAGCGCGCGCACCACCGCCCGCGACACCTCCAGCTGCGCCTTCATCCGCGCGATCCGGACCGTGACGTGGTGCGGCTCCAGCGCGAGCGCGCTGACCAGGTCGCCGCGCGTCAGGTGCCCGGCCTCGACCAGCCACCACAGGGACAGCAGCTCGCGGTCGTCGTCGTCCAGCCACGAGGTGGCCATCGCGACCTCGCGCCGCTGCCCGGTGAGCCCGAGCTCGGTGAGCGTCAGGTCGGCGAAGTCCGCTCCCGGGTCGGCCACCTCCGGCGCCTCGTCCAACGGCCGCGGCCGGCCCTGGTAGGCCCGCACGTGGTCCCGCACCTGGTTCATCGCCACCGCGACCAGCCAGGACCGGAACACCCGCGGGTCGCGCAGCGTCGGCAGCGAGCGCACCACCCGCAGCATGGTCTCCTGCACCACGTCGTCGACGTCGGCGGCCACCGGCAGCGCGCGCCCCACGATGTTGTAGACCAGCGGCAGGTAGTCGGAGACCAAGCGCTCCAAGGCAGCCGGATCCCCGGCCGCCGCCGCGGACACCGAAGTCGTGTCTGTTTCCGTCACCATCGTCAGGCCTCCACACCCGAGCTTTTTTGTTCGGACGTAGGGGGAGACCCTAGCCGAGGACGTGAGTCACAGAAATTTTCGTGATTGTGTTCACGTCCCAGAAGTGGTGAATACCGGCATAGGGTCACAGTTCCGATCAGACCAGCGGCCGGCACAGAAGCGCATCCGGAACGCCACCTTCGGCCCATTGCCAGGTGTAGGCGACGCCGGCCACGTACTCGTTGTCGGCGCACTGGCCCTTGTAGGAGCCGGGGGCCCAGTCCGAAGCCGTGGACCCGCCGCCGGCGGGGCGGTTGTCGCCCTGGTTGAACCAGACGTCGTGGCCGGTGGTCGGTAGCGCGGCGGCCGACGGCGCGCACAGCAGGGCGGCCATCCCGTTGTTGTGGACGCTGTAGCCGACGGCGAAGGTGTTGTCGGGGCACTGGAGCTTGCTGTAGCCGGAGGCCCAGTCGCCTTCGGTCACGTACCTCTCGTCGGTGACCACGGTCCAAGCACCGGCGCCCTTCGCCGGTTCGGAGGAGTCCGTGCACAGTCCGCGGCTGCTTCCCCGGCCCAGGGCCATCAGCCGCTCGGTGTCGGGGCAGTCGCCCTTGCGGTTGCCGGAGGACCAGTCCGACTGCGCCAGCATCGTCGTGGAGACGTCGTAGTCGGCGTGGTCGAGGTCGAGCATGTTCCAGTGCGGCGAGGCTGGGACCGGGCCGCTGAAGGCGGGGGCCGCGGTCAGCTTCTGCCAGTCGGCCAGGCGCCAGTCGCCGGGATCGGTGACGCTGACACGGTTGCCGGAGGCGTCGTACGACAGCAGGGCCCAGTTGTCCTGGAGCGATCCGTCGGCGGCGGTGTAGCCGATGAGCGGCCAGATGGCGAAGTCGGTGTCATTGGCGGCCAGGATGTTGGTGAAGTTGTCGAACCAGGCCTGTTCCTTGGTGTCGGTCGAGCCGCGGCCGGCCGCGCCGAACTCGCTCACCCAGACCGGGGCCGTGAAGTGCTGGCCGGACTGGGTGACGAACAGTGCCTCCTGGTTCACCACGGAGGCGAGCTGGTCCGGCGTGAAGTCCTCGTAGCGGGGATCGCTGGTGGCACCCGCGCTGCCCGCCGCCGCGCCGGAGTTGTTGGGGCCGGTGTAGCTGTAGAAGTGCGCCGCGTAGACCAGCTTGTTCGAGGTGATCAGGGTGTTGGAGAGGTTCTGGACCGGGGTGAGCATCGGGCGGCCGTGCGAGAAGCCGGCGGCCGGGATGCCGTACCAGTTGATGCCCTCCATGATGATCAGCATGTCCGGGTCGGCGGCCAGGATCTGGTTGCCGGCCTCCTCGAAGGCGGCGTACTCGTCGTGGTCGTCGTACCGGCCCCAGTTCGGGTCGTCCCAGGTGTCGCGGCGGACCTCGTTGCGCAGGTCGGCGCCGACCACGCGCTTGTCGTCCTTGTAGCGGTTCACCATGAACAGCCAGTCTGACTCCCACTGCTGCGTGGTCTGCCCGCTGTTCCAGCGCTCGTTCCCGTCCAGGCCGCAGCACCAGCGGTAGCTCGTGGTGTGGTTGTTGAGGATCACCGCGAAGCCGTCGTTCGTCAGGGCGCTGACGACGGCGTCGTAGACCTGGAGCGGCGTCCGCCCGCGCAGCTGCGGGTTGGCGGCGACGGCGGCGTCCGGGACGGTCGAGGTGTCGTGGATCATCGCGTCGGCGAACGGCAGCCGGATGGTGTTGATCCCCAGGCTGTGGAAGTCCGCGAGGATCTGCGCGATCGGCGCGCGGTCCAGGGCCAGCGGGACGTCGTACGAGACCTCGCCGGCGTGGTTCTGCGCCGGATCGGTCGGGGAGCCGCTGCCGGTCCAGTGGCCCTGCGCGCCGTCCCAGTTGCCGCCGATGAGCTTGAAGCGGTTGCCGGTCGCGTCGACGACGTAGCGGCCGCTGGTGCTCAGCGGGCCGGTCCAGGAGGCGGCGAGCGAAGCCGTGCCAGTAGCGGCGACGGGCTTGGCGGCGTGCGCCGGTCCCGGCAGCAGCGCGGAGGTCAGCAGTGCGAGCGACATGAACACGGTGCGCACTCGTTTGACGGACACGGCTGGAACGTAAGGGGCATGACCAACAGCGTCAATGTTCGAATGCCCGCAGGTGGAAAACTTGATGAGAATATTGCCACACCTTGAATCACCAGACATGAATCTGTTTGTGATGGATAACACCGATTCATGTTTCGATACCTGGGATGTGCGATGGCGGTCGTGCTGCTGGCCGCCGGGGCGGCCGACGCCGATGCCACGGCTGGCGCGCAGGAGCATGGCGCGCCGGTGAGCGTGCGGATCGGGCTGGCCGGGCAGGATCCGGCGGGCCTGGAGGCGTACGCGCGGGCGGTGTCCACGCCGGGCAGTACGGAGTACGGGCACTACCTGACGCCCGCGCAGGCCCAGGCCCGGTTCGGGGCGACCGCGACACAGGTCAAAGCGGTCAAGAAGTGGCTCAAGGCGAACGGGATGCAGGTCACGGATCAGGACCCGCACTGGGTCGACGCGACCGGGAGCGCCGGAGCCGCGCGGGCGGCGTTCGGCGGCGGGCCCCGGACCCTGCGGCTGACCGCGCCGCCGGAGGTCGCGCGCGCCGTGGCGAACGTGGCGCGGCTCGGGCAGACGCAGGTGCGCGGGATGCGCGAGGGTGCGACGGCGGCGATCACGGCCCGCCGGGGAATGAGCGCTCACCCGGTCGGCGCAGGCACGCTCGGGGTCGCAGCGGGCGCAGACGCAGGAAAGGCGCGCGGCGACAGAAGCAGCCAGGCAGGCCGCGAGACGCCGGCGGGCTTCAGCCAGGGCGGCCAGACCGCTGCGGGCTTCGGCCAGCCCGACGCCGCCACCCCGCCCTACGCCGGCGTCGGCAACCCCACCGCGCCGCACTCCGACGGCGGCGCCCCGCTGCCCGCCGACCTGCCCGAACACCCCGACGTCGTTCACTCCGCCGGAGCAACGCCCCGCGCCCGAACGGCGGCGCTCCCGTCCTGCTCCCCCAGCTGGGGCGCCCTCAGCGCGGACCCGGGCCTGCCGCCCGGCTACAACACCCCCGAGCCGATCGACGTCTGCGGCTATGTCCCCAGCCAGCTCCGCACCGCCTACGGCGTCAGCGCCTCCGGCCTGACCGGCTCCGGCGTCACCGTCGCGGTCATCGACGCCTACGGCTCCCCGACGATGCTCACCGACGCGAACCGCTTCGCGCAGAACCACGGCGACGCCCCGTTCGCGGGCAGCCAGTACCAGGAGACCGTCACCGCGAGCCAGTGGACGCACACCACCGACGGGATCTGCCAGACCCCCGCCGACTGGGCCGGCGAGGAGGCGCTGGACGTCGAGACCGTCCACGGCATGGCCCCGGGCGCGACCGTCCACTACTTCGGCGCGAACTCCTGCGCGGACCAGGACATCAACGCCACGCTGGCGAACATCGTCGACACCCGCGCCGCGGACATCCTCTCCTCGTCCTTCGGGGAGACCATGCACCGCTTGTCCGGCAACATCGACCCGGCCCTGATCTCGCAGGCCACGCAGGTGTTCCAGTACGCGGCGACCGAGGGCATCGGCCTGTACTTCGCGACCGGCGACTGCGGCGACGACTCGGCGCGGACCGGACCGGGCTGCGACCCGGAGTCGGCGCGGGCCCAGACCGAGTGGCCGGTGTCCTCGCCGTGGGTGACCGGGGTCGGCGGGACCGCGCTGGCGCTCGGCTCCGACAGCGGTCCGCTGTGGCAGGCCTCGATGGGCGACCGGCGCTCGGCATTGTCCGACGACGGCCGGAGCTGGCTCCCGTTCCCCGGCGACTTCTACTTCGGCGGGGGCGGCGGCACCAGCGAGGACTTCCAGCAGCCCGCCTATCAGAAGGGTGTGGTCCCCGACGCCCTCGCACGCACCCTGGGCACCGGGGCGAAGACCGCGACACCGATGCGCACTCTGCCGGACGCCGCCATGGACGGCGACCTGCTGACCGCGGTGCAGGTCGGCGTCACGGACGCCACCACCGGCCAGTACGGCGAGATCGCGGTCGGCGGCACCTCGGCCGCCGCGCCGATGTTCGCGGCGACGCAGGCCGACGCGCAGCAGGCGCGGGTGGCGGCGGGCGGCAAGCCGATCGGCTTCGCGAACCCGGACCTGTACCAGCGCGCGACCTCCGCCACGTTCACCGACGTGGTCGCGCAGCCGGCCGGAGCGCCCGCGGACATCTCCACCGTCCTCGACCTCGGCGTCGACGCCCAGGGCCGGCACCAGGTGCGGCTGTTCGAGCTCGGACACGACCAGGGTCTGCCCGCCGGACCCGGCTACGACCTCGCGACGGGCCTCGGATCCCCCCGTGAGGAGTATCTGAACTCGTTCAAACACTAGAAGTCAGGACGCGCGGTCACCCTTTCGGGGCGACCGCGCTTCCCCGCCCTCCCGAGACGGTACGAACCCGACATACGTACCGATTCGGGAGGGTTCATGTTCGGACGCTTAGTCCGTCGTTCCACGTGGGCCGCCGCTCTGGCGGCCGTCGCGTTCACAGCAGTGTCACAGGGCGCTGTCTCGGAGACGGCCTCGGCGCCGGCACCGACATCAACACCGGCTCCGGCGCCTGCGCCTGCGCCTGCGCACCACATAGCCCGCCATTTGGCGATGCGCACGAACCACATATCGCTGACCGATGACGACCCCAACTACATCGGTCCCGAGAAGTGCTCCGACTACTACGGCGAACTCACCGCCCGAACCGTCCCGAACGCCTTCGGCGGCCGCAATCCGCTGGCCGTCTGCGGCTACACCCCCGAGCAGCTGCGCTTCGCCTACGGCGTCACCCAGTCCCACGAGCGCGGCAAGGGCGTCACCGTCGCGATCGTCGACGCGTACGCCTCCCCCACGATGCTCGCCGACGCGAACCACTACGCGATGAACCACGACGAGCGGCTGCTGAGCCCGAGCCAGTACCGGGAGGTCGCTCCCCCGGCGTACCACCACCTCACGGACGGCGAGTGCGAGGTGCCGGCGGACTGGGCCGTGGAGGAGGCGCTGGACGTGGAAGCCGTGCATGCCATGGCCCCGCAGGCGAACATCGTCTACGTCGCGGCCGCCTCCTGCGACGACACCGATCTGATGGCGGCCTTGCAGACCGTCGTCGACAACCACCTCGCGACGATCGTCTCCGACTCCTGGGGCGGCATCCCGCACAGCGCCTACGGCGACGAGGATCCCGCGACGATGGCCGGGTATTCGGCGTTGTTCCAACGCGGCGGGCAGCAGGGCATCAGCTTCCTGTTCTCGACCGGGGACTGCGGCGCCGAGGATCCGTCGGCGCAGTGCGCGAGCGGTTCGGCCCGGCCGCAGACGGAGTACCCGGCGCAGGATCCGTGGGTGACCGCGGTCGGCGGGACCAGCCTGGCGGTCGGGCCCTGGGACCAGTACGTCGGAGAGGTCGGCTGGGGCGACCGGCGGTCGTCGCTGGCGCCGGGCGGGACCGCGTGGGCGCCGTCGGCGGGGACCGGGCAGTGGCGGTTCGGGGGCGGCGGCGGGACGAGCGAGGACGTGCCGCAGCCGAGTTACCAGGCCGGGGTCGTTCCGCAGGCGCTGGCCACCACGCTGCTGAACGGCAAGGCGGCGGCGCAGCCGATGCGCACGGTGCCGGACGTGGCGATGGACGCCGACCCCATGACCGGTTTCCTGACCGGGGTCACGCAGAAGCTGCCGAACGGCACCGTCGGGTACGCCGAGTCGACGATAGGCGGCACGTCGCTGGCCACCCCGCTGTTCGCCGGCGTGATGGCCGACGCCGAACAGGCCGCGGGTCATCCATTCGGCTTCCTCAACCCGGCCCTGTACGGCCTGGCGGCCACCGGCGCGTTCCACGACGTGACCCCGACCTCGCTCGGCGCGGACTCCCCGCGTCCCGGCACGCCGCCGGCCACGGTGGTCGACCTGGGCCTGGACGGCAAGGGAGGGCACCAGGCGCGGCTGTACCAGCTCGGCGACGACGGGTTGCTCACCACCGGTGCCGGCTACGACGACGTGACCGGTCTCGGTTCGCCTTCTCGGTCCTACTTGCGTTCGTGGAAGTAGTGACGCGTCTAGGATCGTTCAGCGCGGCGGACACGCTCCGCCGAGGAGAGCTGAGTAGAAAAGAGGACCGGACTGTGGCTTCGGATTCGTCGTTCGACGTGGTGAGCAAGGTCGAGAGGCAGGAGATCGACAACGCGCTGAACCAGGCGTCGAAGGAGATCGCCCAGCGCTTCGACTTCCGCGGGGTGGACGCCGAGATCCGGTGGTCCGGCGAGGGCATCGAGATGAAGGCGAACTCCGAGGAGCGGGTCGCCGCGGTGCTCGACGTGTTCAAGGACAAGCTGATCAAGCGCAAGATCTCGCTGAAGGTGCTGGACGCCTCGGACCCGCGGGTCTCGGGCAAGGAGTACCGGATCAGCGTCGCGATCAAGGAGGGGATCTCCTCGGAGAACGCGAAGAAGATCTCCAAGCTGATCCGCGACGAGGCGCCGAAGAGCGTCAAGGCGCAGATCATCGGCGAGGAGCTGCGCGTGTCCTCGAAGTCGCGCGACGACCTGCAGGCCACGCAGTCGCTGCTCAAGGAGCAGGACTACGACTTCGCGATCCAGTTCACCAACTACCGGTGAGCCGGTGAGCCGGACGGCGCCGACGCGGTCGGCGCGGTCCGCGTCGTCGGCGCGGTCGGCACAGTCGGCACGGTCCGCACGGTCGGCGTCGCGGACCTAGTCCCGGGGGAGGCGCACCGGATGCACCGGCGCATGCTCGTCCCGCTCGTGGCGGCGGCCGCCGTGGTGGCCGTCGCCGCCGTCTCGCACGGCCTCGGCGCGTCGGATTCGCCGCGTCTGCCCGGCATATCCACCTTGTCGCTGTTGAAGAAAATGGGGAAGCCGCAGACGCCGACGGTGTCCGGGACCGTGCGGCTGACGGTCGACGTGGGGCTGCCGAAGCTGCCCAAGCTCGGGGGCGACGGCGGCGCGGATCCGATGCGGCTGCTGTCGGGGGTGCACTTCGTGCGGGTCGCGACCGACGACTCCGGGCCCGAACCGCGCGAGCGGATCGGGGTGCAGGACACGCTGTCGGAGTACGACCTGTACCGCGACGGCAGCGATCTGTGGGCGTGGGACTCGTCGCACCAGACGGCGCGGCACAGCACGGTCAACGCGCTGACCGCGGCGCTGCTCTCGTTCGCCTCGCCTTCGGAGCTGGCGAAGACGTTCACGGGGCCCACGGCGGTCCAGACGCTGTTGTTCGACACCGCGTACTCGGCGCGGCAGACGACGCGGGTCGCGGGGCGGGACTGCTACGTCCTGCTCGTCACACCGCATTCGGACGGGACCACGGTCGGTTCGGTGCAGGTCGCCGTGGACGCGGCGACCGGGGTGCCGCTGAGCGTCGCGATCTACCCGACGGGATCGTCGAGCCCTGCGATCCGGGCCGAGTTCGAGACGGTGAGCTTCGCCGCCGACCCCTCGGAGCTGCGTTTCACGCCGCCGCCCGGGGCGAAGGTGGTCGAGGAGACCACACCGGCCCTGGACACGACGGCGAATCCGGTGCGGGGCGCCGGGAAGGGCTGGACCGCCGCGGTGGCGATCGGCGGCTTCGACCTGGCGAAGCTGATCTCAGGGCTCGGAGGCGGCGGCCGTACCGTCCAGCAGCCCGCGCCGGAGGGGGCCGCCGCGGTGTTGGCCGCGTTGGCCGGGACTCCGGGAACGCCGTTGCAGAGCTACCTGCGGATGATGATGGCCGCCGGGGAGAAGACTCCGGTCGGACTGGTCTGGAGCAGCCGGTTGGTCAGTCTGGTGTTCACGCCGGACCAGCGGCTTTTCATCGCCTTCGCGACGCCGGAGTCCTTGGAGGCAACGGTCGCCGCGGAGCCGTTGTCGTTATCTCCGTCGCCGTCGCCGTCGCCGTCATCATCGTCATCGAATCCGGAGGTGGGGAGCCATTCCTAGCATCGAGCTGGCCCTGACCTTCCGCCGGCGTCGCAATCTGCTGATCCTCGCGGTGCTCGCGGTGGTTCCGGTACTGCTCGGGGTGTCGATCCGGGTGTCCGGGCTCGGGGCCGGGAGCGGCACCGGGATGCTGAACCAGGTCGCCGGCAACGGCCTGTTCCTGCTCTTCGCGTCGCTGGCGCTGATGGTGCCGCTGTTCCTGCCGGTGGCGGTCGGCGTGGTCGCCGCGGACCAGGTGGCCGGGGACGCCGCCGATGGGACGCTGCGGACCGTGCTGGCGTGGCCGGTGGGCCGGACGCGGCTGCTGGCGGCCAAGCTCGTCGCAGCGGTCGTCTACGCGGTGGCGGCGACGTGCACGGTGACGCTGTCGGCGCTGGCGACCGGCGCGGCGCTGTTCCCGATGCGGGCCGTGACGATGCTCAGCGGGGCGACGATCCCGCTGGGCGCGGCGTTCGGGCGTGCGGTGCTCATCGCGGGGGTCGTGACCTGCTGCATGGCCGGCGTCGCGGTCCTCGGGCTGACCATCTCGACGCTTACCGACTCCCCCGCCACGGCGCTGGCCGGGACGATCGGGCTGATCGTCGTCGCGGAGATAGCCGGCTCGATCCCGCAGCTGAGCCCGCTGCAGCCCTGGCTGTTCTCCTTCGACTGGCTGGCCTTCGCCGACCTGCTTCGCACACCTGTCTACTGGGGCACGATCTCGCACAGCCTGTGGCTCCAGGCCGGCTACGCGGTGGTCGCCGTCTCCCTGGCCTGGGCCCGTTTCACCTCCCGGGATCTGGCGGTTTAGCCGCTCCCGCCCCGCCCGCCTCACCCGCCCGGCCCAGCGCCCCGGGAACCCCGGAGATCTTCACCTACGTTGGACTGAGGGGGAAGGGCAAGGACGAGGGAAAACGGGCAAGGACGTCGATGACATCGACCACGCATCTCCATGGGCGCCACAACGCCGTGAAAACCGCGGCACTGATGGGTCTGCTTTCGGCGGTCATCGTCGGCGTCGGCAGCTTCTGGGGTCGGACCGGTGTCACGTTCGCGCTGCTCATCGCGGTCGGCACCAACGCCTACGCGTACTGGAACAGCGACAAGATGGCGCTGCGCTCCATGCGCGCCCAGCCGGTCAGCGAGGTCGAGCAGCCGGCGATGTACCGCATCGTCCGCGAACTGTCGACGCAGTCCCGCCAGCCCATGCCGCGCTTGTACATCTCCCACACCGACGCCCCCAACGCCTTCGCCACCGGCCGCAACCCCCAGCACGCCGCCGTGTGCTGCACGACCGGCATCCTGGACCTGCTCAACGAGCGCGAGCTCCGCGGCGTCCTGGGCCACGAACTGTCGCATGTCTACAACCGCGACATCCTCATCGCCTCCATCGCCGGCGCCCTGGCCAGCGCCATCATGTGGCTGGTGAACCTGGCCTGGCTGATCCCGGTCGGCCGCTCCGAGGACGACGACGGCCCCGGCCTGGTCGGCATGCTCGCCATCATGTTCCTGGGCCCGCTGGCGGCCTCGATGATCCAGCTGGCCATCGGCCGCTCCCGCGAGTACCAGGCCGACGCCTCCGGCGCCCGCCTCACGAACGACCCACTGGCCCTGGCCTCGGCACTGGTGAAGCTGGAGCGCGGCACGCAGGCCCGGCCGCTGGCGCCGGAGCCGGAGCTGATGACCACCAGTTCGATGATGATCGCGAACCCGTTCCAGGGCGCGGGGATGTCGCGGCTGTTCTCGACGCACCCGCCGATTCCGGACCGGGTGCGGCGGTTGGAGCAGATCGCCGGGGAGAGTTTGCGGTAGGGGCGCTGGGGGTTGGCGGCGGCGCGCCTAAAACGCCCCCAACGCCGACTGCGGCCACACCGAGAACAGCACCGCCGCCAGCACCGTCAGCCCGATCGCGAACCGCAGCGTGACCGGCGACCGGCCGACGGCCGCGGTGGCCGCGTCCGGCGCCGCGAACAGCCGCGCGGTCCAGCTCAGGTAGTAGTACAGCGCGATCACCACGTTCACCGCCATCACCACCGCGAGCCACACCAGGTGTGAGCCCGCCGCCGCGCCGAACACCGCCACCTTCGCGAACAGCCCCATCAGTCCCGGCGGCAGTCCGGCCAGGCACAGCAGGAAGAAGGCCAGCGCCGCCGACGCCAGCGGCCGCGTCTTCGCCAGTCCGCGGTAGCCGTCCAGGCTCGTCCCTTGCACCGAGTGCACCACCGCGAAGGCGCCGAGGTTCATCGCCGCGTACATGATGATGTACGCCACCGAGGCGTTGATGTGCTTGGTGTACGAGACCGAATCGTGTGCCGCGAGCGGCACCAGGATGTACCCCGCCTGCCCGATCGTCGACCAGGCCAGCAGGCGCACCGCGTCCCGTTGGCGCAGCGCGACCAGGTTGCCGAGCGACATCGTCAGCGCGGCCAGGACCGCCAGCAGCGGGCCGGTCTTGTCCAGCAGGGGGCTGAATGCCGTCCCCGTCAACAGGATCAGCCCGGCGAAGCCCGCCGCCTTCGACACCACCGACAGGTACGCCGCGACCGGTACCGGTGCGCCGGCGTAGGTGTCCGGCGTCCAGAAGTGGAACGGCACCGCCGACACCTTGAAGCCGAAGCCGACCAGCGTCATCCCGACCCCGAGGTACGCCAGGTGCCGGATCGGCCCGCTGGTTCCGCCGGACGCCCCGGCCAGCGCGTGCAGGTGCAGCGCGACCGGCCCGAAGTGCACGTTCCCCGTCGCCCCGTACACCAGGCTGATCCCGAACAGCATCACCGCCGTCGAGGCCACCGACACCAGGAAGAACTTCAGGGCCGCCTCGGACGACCGCCCGCTCCACCGCTTCAACCCGACCAGCGCGAACGCCGGCAGCGACACCGTCTCCAGCGCGATGGTCAGCGTGATCAGGTCCCGCGACGCCGCCAGCACCAGCACCCCGGCCACTGAGGACAGCAGCAGGAAGTGGTACTCGCCGGTCGGGATCCGGTCCCGCCGCATCGACGAGACCGACATCAGCACCACGATGAACGCCCCGGCCAGGGCGATGAACTGGAAGATCAGCGCGAACCGGTCGGCGACGTACGAACACGTACTCGGCATCCCGTGCGGCTCGCCGACGCCCAGCGAATACAGCCCGGCCGCGCTCTGCGGCATGCAGAACGTCCCGGTCGTCCGCCCCGGCCACAAGGCGATGTCCGGAGCCGCGGCCCCGGCGAGCACCACCAGCGACAGCCACGACACCAGCTGCTTCCGCTTCGGCGGCAGGAACACCTCCGCCACCAGCACCGCCACCGCCCCCGCCGCGACGATCAGCGGCGCGGCGATCTGCGCGTACGAAACGTTCTGGACCAGGGAGGAGATCGTCACGTCAGACTCCCTTCATCAGGACACGGACAGCGGGATTGGTGATGCCCAACAGCAACGCCGGCCACAGCCCGGCCAGCAGCGTCAACAGAACCAGCGGCGTCCACGTCGCGGTCTCCACCGCGGTCAGCTCGGTCACCGGCGCCTCGCTCGGCGTCGCGGCCGGCCCCATGCACACCCGCCGCACCACAGCCAGCAGATACGTCGCCGTCAGCACCAGCCCGACCGCTGCGATCGAGGCCATCGCGATGTACGAGCCCTGCGTCAGCCCGGTCCCCGGCCTGGTCGCCGAGAACAACGCCAGCACCTCGCCCCAGAAGCCGGCGAGCCCGGGCAGCCCCAGCGACGCCATGGCCGCGAAGGCGACCAGCACGCCGTACTTCGGAGCCCGCCGGTACAGCGCCCGCCCGATGTCGTCGAGCTTCGCCGAGTGCACCCGCACCTTGAGCCCGCCGACCAGGAAGAACAGCAGGCCGGTGATCAGGCCGTGCGCCACCGAGGCGAACAGCGCCGCGTTCATCCCGACCGTGGTCAGCGAACCGATGCCGAGCAGCACGAAGCCCATGTGGCCGATCGAGGAGTACGCGATCAGCCGCTTCAGATCCCCGTCGGGCTTGCGCGCGATCGACAGGCAGGCCAGCGAGCCGTAGATGACGCCCACGACGCCGAACGCCGCCAGCGCCGGCGCGTACGTCGGCGCGGCCTGCGGCAGGATCGGCACCGCGATGCGGACGAACCCGTACGTCCCCATCTTCAGCAGCACGCCGGCCAGCAGCACCGACCCGGTGGTCGGCGCGGCGGTGTGCGCGTCGGGCAGCCAGGTGTGCAGCGGGAACATCGGCGTCTTCACCGCGAACCCGAGCGCGATCAGGGCGAAAGCCGTCAGCGCCGCGCCCTTCGGCACGTCGCCCCGCGCGTGCGCCGTCAGCCACGCCATGTCGAAGCTGTCGGCGTAGGCGAACACCACCAGGAACCCGACGACCATCACCGCCGAGCCGAGCAGCGTGTACAGGATGAACTTGTTCGCCGCCGCCTTCGCACCGTCGGCGCCCCAATAGGCGATCAGCGCCCACATCGGCATCAGCACGATCTCGAAGAAGACGAAGAACAGGATCAGGTCGGCGGCCATGAAGGTCCCGAGCATCCCGATCTCGAGGAGCAGCAGCAGGGCTGTGTAAGAGCGCTGACTTCCACCGTCCGGCATGTGCCGGATCGAGTAGAAGAAGCACAGCGCCGACAGCAGTGCGGTGAGCAGGATCAGCGGCAGCGAGATGCCGTCGACGCCGAGGTGGAACCGGATGTGCAGGGCCGGGATCCAGTTCCAGTCCACGCTCGCCTGGTATCCGGTCTTCGTGTAGTCGAAGACGCAGGCCAGCGCGGCGGCGAGCACCAGCACGGCGCCGCCGGCGTAGAACCCGACGCGGGACGCGGAGCGCTCGGCGGCGTCCCGCGGCAGAAGGTAGAGCACTGCGATACCGGCCACCGGGACCAGCAGCATCGCCAGCAGAAGGGCGTTCATCCCGTTCCCTACCTTCCGAATCCGAGGGCGGCGGCGATGACGACGACTCCGGTCAGCACCCCGGTCAGGTAGAGCTGGACGTTGCCGGTCTGGAGTCGGCGCAGCCCCTCGCCGAGCAGGCGGGCCGCGTGCCCGCTGCCACGGACGTAGGCGTCCACGACTTCGGTGTCGAGGAAGCCGACGGCGTCCGCGGCGGCCTGCGTCGGGCGGACCACGACCGCGTCCTGGAGGTCGTCGGCGCGGAAGCCGAGGAAGGCCGGTTTGCGCAGGAAGCCGAGAATGTGGTTCGGATCCGTGCCGGGCTTGGCGCGCGCGGCGACGAAGACCACGCCGAGGCCGAGGACCAGGGCGAGCAGCGCCAGGAGGATCGACAGGAGGCCCGGGCCGAGGTGGTAGGCGTCGGCGGGCTGGATGAGCTTGCCCGCTTCGGCCGCCTTGGCGCGGTAGGCGTTGCCGTCGGCGTCGCCGAGCCACGAGGCGAACCAGCCGAGGTTCAGGCCGGCGAAGCCGAACACCGTGGTGACCGCGGCGAGGACGACCAGCGGGAGGAGTTCGGCGCGTGGTGCTTCGGGGCCGGTTCTGGCCTTGGTCTTGGTCTTGGCGTTGGCGACTTCGCTGGCTTCGTTGGCTGCGGCGACCTCGGCGGCTGTCTTTTCCCGGATCGACTCCGCGACCAGCGCTTCCAGGGCCCACTCGCTGCCCGCGGCGGTCTCGGCCGCCGTCGGGGTCGCGGCTTCGGGTTCGGCTTCGGCCTTGACCACGCCTTCACTCGCGCCGGCCGGTGCCACGGCCTGCGGCTGGCGTTGCGAGATCTCGACGGCCGACCGGAACCAGCCGCGTTCCAGCGGGCCGAAGAGCATCAGCCAGGTGCGCAGGGCGTAGGCGGCGGTGAGGAAGCCGGTCAGGAGCGTGGCG
This sequence comes from Catenulispora sp. EB89, assembly GCF_041261445.1. Taxonomy (NCBI): domain Bacteria; kingdom Bacillati; phylum Actinomycetota; class Actinomycetes; order Catenulisporales; family Catenulisporaceae; genus Catenulispora; species Catenulispora sp. EB89. The sequence continues at coordinate 138,805 of NZ_JBGCCU010000025.1, read as the reverse complement.
ACGAGGACCAGCCAGCCGATGCCGGCCGGGGGCGTGACGCCGAGGAGGGACTTGGTCGGGCCGCTGTGCGTCGCGGTGTCATAGGCCGCGCCGGCGATCGACTCCTTGGAGAAGAACCCTGAGAAGGGCGGGACGCCGGCGAGCGCCGCGAGGCCGATCGTCATGGTGATGAACGTGACCGGCAGTTTGCGGCGCAGGTTCTGGGTGTTGAGCTCGTCCACATCGCCGGTTCCGGCCTTGTGGATGATGACGCCGGCGCCGAGGAACAGCAGGGCTTTGAATCCGCCGTGCGACATCAGGTGGAAGACCGCCGCGTCCCGGCCGCCGGCCGCGAGCGCCGCGACCATCAGCGCGAGCTGGCTGACGGTGGAGTAGGCGAGGATGCGCTTGAGGTCGCGCTGCGCGAAGGCGGAGAGCGCGGCCGTCACGGCGGTGAGGGTGGCCGCGATCGCGAGGATCCACAAGGCGGCCGGCGTCACCAGGAACACCGGGTAGAGGCGGGCCACGACGTAGACGCCGGCTGCGACCATGGTGGCCGCGTGGATCAGGGCGCTAATGGGCGTCGGGCCGGCCATCGCGTCGGGGAGCCAGGTCTGGAGCGGGATCTGCGCGCTCTTGCCCATGACGCCGCCGATCAGCAGGATCGCGCCGGCGGCGGTGTAGCCGTGGCCGCCCTGCTGGATCGCGTGCTGCAGGATCGGCTGGACGCGGAAGGTGCCCGCGCCGTGCGCCAGGAACAGGATGCCCAGCAGGAAGGGGACGTCGCCGAACTTGGTGACGAGGAAGGCCTTGATGCTGGCGCCGCGGGCCTCGGGGCGCTCCCAGTGGTGGCCGATCAGGAAGTAGGAGCAGGCGCCCATGATCTCCCAGCCGACCAGCAGGACGAGCAGGTCGGTGGAGTAGACGACGACCAGCATCGCCGCCGTGAACAGCGAGATCAGGGCGGAGTAGGAGGTGTAGCGCTCCTCGTGGGCCATGTAGCTGACCGAGTAGAGCTGAACCGCGGTGGCCACGACGCCGACCAGGACCGCGATCAGGGCCGCCAGGCCGTCGACGCGGGCGCCGAGCCAGAGCTCGGGGCCGCCGGTCGCGGCGTAGCGGACGCGGGACTCGGTGGCGGCGCCGGTGCCGTGGCCGAACAGGACGACGAAGGTGAGGACGGCCGCGGCGGCGATGGGGAGGACGGCCAGGGCGGGGACCGTTCGGCGGCCCCGGCCGGACAGCGAGACCGCCGCGAGGGCCGCGGCGGAGAGCAGGGGGAGGAGGGGGATCCAGAGAGCCAGGGTGCTCATTTGGTCACCGCCTTGGGGGTTCGGGCGGCTGTGGTGGGGGCGTTGTCAGCGTTGGCGTTGGCGTCGGTTCCGTCACCGTCGGCCTGCGGCGGGACCCGCTTGAGACCGAGGGCGCCGTCCTCGCCGAGCTCGCGGGCGTCGTCGATGGCCGCCGTGCCGCGGTTGCGGTAGAGGAGCAGGACGATGGCCAGGCCCAGGCCGGTCTCGGCGGCGGCGACGGTGATGAGGAAGATCGTGAAGACCTGGCCCATGCCGTACTGATCGCGCAGGAGGCTGGAGAACGTGACGAGGTTGAGGTTGACCGCGTTCAGGAGGAGCTCGATCGCCATGAGGACGGCCACCGCGTTGCGGCGTGCGAGGACGCCGTAGACGCCGACCGCGAAGAGGAGCGCGGCGAGGGTGAGGGGGTAGATGGCGTGCATGTCAGGCTCCGGCCTCCGTCTCGGCGTCGTCGGACACGTCACGCCGCGACAGGACGATCGCCCCGACCAGCGCGGCCAGCAGGAGCACCGACAGGAGCTCGAAGGGCAGCACCCAGTAGCGGAACAGGCTGGAACCGACGGCCTTGGCGGTGCCGTTGACGACGGCCTGGCGCGGATCGAACCACGTCGTCCGCACGGCATCGCCGACGACGCTGACCAACACCCCGGCGGTCGCGAGCCCCACCACCGCGGCAGCCCACCGATTGCCGGAGTCCAGCTCGGTGGTACGCCCGATCGGCGCCCGCGTGAGCATCAACCCGAAGAGCAACAGCACGGCGACGGCCCCGACGTAGATGAGCACCTGCACCCACGCCACGAACTCGGCGGCGAGCAGCAGATAGCAGCCGGCGAGCCCACCAAGCGCGACGACGAGCCAGAGCGCGGCGTGCACGAGGTTCCGCACGGTCACGGTGAGGATCGCGGCCCCGAAGGTCAGCAACCCGACGAGGACGAACGTGATCTCCACCCCGGTGGTGGAGCTCAAGGCGCGCGTGGCGGTCATCCGGCGGCCTCCGGGGTGTCGGGGGCGGTGTCGGGGCTGGCGTCCGTGTCCGGGGCCGGCGGCTCGGAGGGTGCGGCGGATTTGCGGGGGCGCTGGGCCTTGGGCGGGGCGGACTCGGCGGAGTCGGAGGTGCCAGGGGACGCCGTCTTGCGCGGACGGCGGGGGGTGGATTTGGCGGTGGACTTCGCGGTCTTGGACGCGGCGGTCTTGCGGGAGCGAGGTGCGGGCTTGGATTGCGGCTCGGCGGCAGGCTCGCTCGGAGCCGACGCTTCGGCAGGAGCTTCCAGCGCGGCTTCGGCAGCGGGCGCGACGGGCGGCATCGGCTGGGTCTTGGCCTCGGCCACCGGTGCTTCGGAAGCGGCTTCTTGCGCAACTTCGGCGCCGGGCTCAATCGGAGGCAGCGGCTCGGTCTTGGCCTCAGCTGCCGGTACATCAGCGGCAGGCTCGGCTCCGGCAGCAGGCTCGATCGGAGCCGGCGACTCAGCCTCAGCCTCGGCGGCGGGCTCAATCGGAGGCAGCGGCTCGGTCTTCGCCGCGGCAGCCGCTGCTTCAGCGGCAGGCCGGGCGACCTGCTCGATCAGCGGCATCGGCTCCGTCTTGGCCTCGGCAGCCGGTGCTTCGGCGCCGGGCTCGATGGGAGGCAACGGCTGGGTCTCGGCCGCGGGCGCTTCAGCGGCAGGCTTGATCTGCGGCAGCGGCTCCGTCTTAGCGTCGGCAGCCGGTGCTTCGGCGCCGGGCTCGATGGGAGGCAACGGCTGGGTCTCGGCCGCCGGCGCTTCGGCGACAGGCTTGATCTGCGGCATCGGCTGGGTCTTGGCCTCAGCAGCCGGCGTCCCCGTCGCTTTGCCCGCAGCCTCAGCGGCAGCGATCTCGGCAGCCAGCGTCGCCGAAAGCTGCGAGTCGTCCCCACCCTGCGCCCGAGGCTCCGTCGCCTCGACCACCGGCAGCTCTGTCGTGTCCGTCAGCGCGTCGGGTCCGGTGACCTTCGGGATCTCGGTGGTGTCGTCGACCTCCGGCTTCGGCAGTGGCACCGTGCCGTCCGACTTCGGCGCGGCCGCCTCGGGGCGCGGCAGCGGCTGGGTCCGCGCGGTCGCTGTCGGGGCGGTCGGCGCTGCCGGAGCCGTCGCGGCCGCCGTCGCCTCCGCCGTCGCACGCTCGGCTGCGGCCTTGGCCTCCGCTGCGGCCTGCTTCTCGACCGTCTTCTGTGCGGCGGCGATCTCCTTCGGCGGCTCGGCGTTGGCGGCGTGCGAGGGCGGTGGGGGGACCGTCCACATCCAGTCGCGGAGGCGGTCCTTCTCGTGCAGGAGGTCGACGATGTCGAATTCGGCGTACTCGAACTCAGGGGACCAGAAGAGGGCGTCGAAGGGGCAGGCTTCGATGCAGATGCCGCAGTACATGCACAGGCTGTAGTCGATCGCGAAGCGGTCGAGGACGTTGCGGGTGCGGTCGCGCTGGCCCGGTTCGGTGGCGGGGACGACTTCCTTGTGGGAGTCGATGTAGATGCACCAGTCGGGGCATTCGCGGGCGCAGAGCATGCAGGAGGTGCAGTTCTCCTCCAGCAGGGCGATGACGCCTCGGGAACGGGGTGGGAGCTCCGGTTTCACGTCCGGGTACTGCGCCGTGACGGAGCGGTGGGTCATCGTCTTCAGGGTCGTGGCCAGGCCCTTGGCCAGGCCGGCGCCGGGCAGGGCGCGCTTGTCCGCGCTCATCTGGTTCAGACCACCTTCAGGATTCCGGTCAGCGCGATCTGCGCCAACGCCAGGGGGATCAGGGTCGTCCACGCCAGTTTCTGCAGCTGGTCCTCGCGCAGGCGCGGGTAGCTCACCCGGAGCCAGATCACCAGGAAGGCCAGCACCAGGGTCTTCGCCAGGGTCCAGAACCAGCCGAAGCCGGCCTCGCCGAGCCCGAAGTAGAACGGGCCCTTCCAGCCGCCGAGGAACAGCACCGCGGTCAGCAGGGACAGCACGACGATGCCCGCGTACTCGGCCAGCAGGAACAGGGCGAAGCGGATGCCGGTGTACTCGGTGTAGGCGCCGAAGATGATCTCGGAGTCGGCCACCGGCATGTCGAAGGGCGGCCGCTGGAGCTCGGCCAGGCCCGAGACGAAGAACACGAACAGGCCCATCAGCTGCCACGGCAGCCAGTACCAGTGCCAGGCCTCGGCGATGCCGGTCAGCGACAGGGTCCCGGCCGCCATCGCCACCGAGGACGCCGCCAGGATCATCGGCAGCTCGTACGCCATCAGCTGCGCCGCGCTGCGGATGCCGCCGAGCAGCGAGTACTTGTTCGCGCTGGACCAGCCGGCCATCAGCGAGCCCAGCACGCCGACGCCCATCACCGCCAGCACGAAGAACAGCCCGGCGTCCAGGTTCCGCCCGACCTGCGTGCCCGGCCCGATCGGGATCGTCACCAGCACCACCAGGTACGGGATCAGCGCGACGGCCGGTGCCAGCTGGAACACGCGGCGGTCGGCGGCGGCCGGGACCACGTCCTCCTTCTGGGCGAACTTCACGCCGTCCGCGACGAGCTGCGCCCAGCCGTGGAAGGCCCCGGCGTACATCGGCCCCACGCGGGACTGCATGTGCGCCATGGCCTTGTGCTCCATCTGGCCGACGACCAGCGGCACGACCAGGAAGAAGCCGAGGATGATGGCCAGCCGGACGACGGCGTCGGTGACGGTCATGCTCCGCCTTCCTGTCCGGGGGTCTCGGATTCGGCGGACGCGGCGGAACCGGCGGACGCGGCGGGCTCGTCCTCCGGCAACGGCTTCAGCCAGCCGTCCGGAACGCCCGGCGGAACCATCCGACGGCGCGCCGCGCGCCCGGCCGGAGCCGCGTGCGAAGGCCCGCCCTCCCCCGGCTCCTTGACCCCCGGCCACTCCTTGGCGACCCGCGCGGCCAGCACGAAGTCCTTGCGCAGCGGATGCCCGTCGAAGCCGTCGGGCAGGAGCAGCGGGACCAGGTTCGGGTGGTTGGTGAACGTGATGCCGAACATCTCGAACGTCTCGCGCTCGTGCCAGTTCGCACCGCGGTAGACGTGCACGGCCGAGGGCAGCTCGGCCTTGTCCTTCGGGATGCGGGTCCTGATCAGCAGCCGGGTCGCCCGGTCGTCGCCCTCGACCTTGGCGACGTGCGCGAAGACGTCGAACCCGGCGGCCTCCTCGTCGACCGCGGTCAGCCAGTCGAAGAACGTGTAGCCGAACCCGTGGGCCCGCTCCAGGGTCGCCAGCCAGTTCTCGGAGGCGACGGTGACGGTCCGCTCGCCGAAGGTCTCCTGGACGTCGTCCCAGGCCTCGGTCTCAGTCATCGTCGGCGTCCGGCTTCTGGTTGAGGATGTTGAGACCGATGTCGCGGGAGCGCCGCAGCTCCTTCGGGTAGCGGCGGTAGAAGAGCTTCGGCGGCTTCGGCTTCTCCACGACCGGGAGGAGGACCGTCGGGGCGTCCTCGCGCGGAGGGAGCAGAGAGACCGGCGCCTGGGCCGTCGCGAGGATGTCCGCGATGGTCTTCGTGTCCGCGACCGTCTGAGCGGAGCCCTTAGCGCCGGTAGCGCCTGTGGCCCCTGCGGAGAGATGCTTAGGAGAGCGACGCATAAAGGGAAGCCGCGGAGCGTTCCGCGGGTCGCGTCCGCTATAGCGCGCCGAGAGATCTTCGGCTGCAATCTTTTCCTGCAGCTTAATGATTCCTTGAAGCAACGCTTCAGGACGCGGCGGACAGCCCGGTACGTAGACGTCCACCGGGATGACCTGATCGACGCCCTTGGTGACGCAGTACGAGTCCCAGTACGGGCCCCCGCAGTTGGCGCAGGAGCCGAAGGAGATCACGTACTTGGGTTCGGGCATCTGGTCGTACAAGCGCTTCACGGCCGGGGCCATCTTGTCCGAGACCGTGCCGGAGACGACCATCAGGTCCGCCTGCCGCGGTCCCGGCGCGAAGGGGATGACGCCCAGACGGATGAAGTCGTGGCGGGCCATGGAGGTGGCGATGAACTCGATCGCGCAGCAGGCCAGGCCGAAGTTGAAGACCCAGAGGGAGTAGCGGCGTCCCCAGTTCAGGACGACGCGCATCGGCGCCGGGGCGGCACTGTTGAGGAGCCCCAGAGCCGCTCCGGTTCCCTCTGCAGAGCTCTGCGCAGGGGCGCCTACGCGCGGGATGGGGAGGTCTACAGCCATGCGAGCACACCCTTCTTGTAGGCGTACAGCAAGCCGACCGCCAGGAAGCCGAGGAAGACGAACATCTCCACGAGCGTCGTCCCCTTGAAGCCGGGCGCCGCGAAGATGGTCGCCCAGGGGAACAGATATACGGCGTCTACAGCGAAGATGGCGTATAGGAACGCATATACGTAATAGCGGACCTGCGTATGGGCCCACCCCTCGCCGACCGGGTCGACGCCGCATTCGTAGGTGAGAAGCTTCTCGGGGGTCGGCGCGTGAGGACTTAACAAGCGGTTGGCCCCGAACGCCGTCGCCACGAAGGCCACTCCCAGGAGCAGGAGGATCCCGACCACGGAGTAGGCACTGAAGTACGTACCATTACTCCCTGTGCCCGCCGCGTTTCCGACCGCTGCGACGGCCGGTCCATGCCCTGTCATGACTGACAGGTTAGTGGTCCGGCCGGGCTGCGTTGAGCACGGCGCCGTCCAGTGGACCGGTGGACCGACCGGTGGACCGGTGGACCGACCGGTGGACCGGCGTCCGTCCGGCGGCGGGGATCAGGCGGCGGCCGCCTCGAGCAGCCAGTGCGGGTCCTGCCAGACCACGGTGAAGCTGCGGGTGGTGCCGCCGGAGGGCGGGGGGTCGTTCACGGTGACGGTCATGGTGGACGGGGCCGAGCCGGGCTTGACGTCCGTCACCTGGCGGCCGCGCAGGTAGTCGGCGCTGATGTTCGACCAGTGGTCCTGGAAGTACTTCTCACACTGCGGCATCGGGTCGCCCTGCCCGTTCCAGCCGGCGCTCTTGGCGGCACCCTGCTGCGCCCCGACGGTCTGGGAGGCGCAGACGGTCGCGAAGTCGTGCGCGGCGGCGGCCCCGTAGAGCCCGCGCAGAACGACGTCGCGCGCGCCCGGCGCCCCCTGCTGCGCGCCGATCGGCCCGGCCGCCGCCGCGGTCGTGGCGGCGGCGTCGCCGACAGCCGCGGCGGGCGGGGCGCTGGACTTGGAGGAACTACCGCCGGAGAGCGCGAGGATCGCGCCCACGACGCCGCCGATGACGACGATGCCCGCCACCGCGAGGACGACGATGCGCTTCGTGCTGGACCAGGAGGACCAGCCCTTCTGGGCGCTGGTGTCGAGGAGGGTGGGGGTGGGGCCGTGGGGGCGTTCGGGGACGCCGTAGGGCGACTCCATCGAGGGCGGGAGCGGGACGATGGTCATGCCGCCGGCTTGGGGGTTGTGCTGCTGGGGCTGGGCCGGGGGCTGCTGCTGGTAGCCGAACTGGGAGTTGGGCTGGGGGTGCGGCTGTTGGAAGCCCTGGGGCTGGCCCGGCTGCTGGAAACCCTGCTGCTGGAAGCCTTGCGGCTGCTGCTGGTAGCCCTGCGGAGGCTGCTGCTGGGCGTAAGGGGCCTGCTGTTGTGCTGCGTAGGGCTGCTGGGCCTGGCCTTGCGGCGGGGCGAAGGGTGACTGCGGGGCGGCGCCGAAGGGCTGGTGGGCCTGCTGACCCTGCTGCGGCGGCACAGCGCCGAACGGCTGCGGCCCCTGCGCGCCCTGAGCGTGGCCCTGCTGCGGCGCGGAGCCGAACGGCTGCTGCCCCTGCACGCCCTGAGCCTGGCCCTGCTGCGGCGCGGAGCCAAAGGCCTGCTGCCCTTGCTGCGGCGCTGAGCCGAACGGCTGCTGCGCCTGCGCGCCTTGAGCGTGGCCCGGCGCCTGCGGGGAGCCAAAGCCCTGCTGCCCCTGCGGGCTCTGGATCTGGGTCGGCGCGAACGGTGAGCTCTGCGCCGAAGGCTGCGATGCCCCGAAGGGCTGCTGCGCCGGCTGCTGGCGGTTCGCCGCCGTGGCCGGGCCGCCGAAGCCGGGCGGCGGCGTCATCGGCTGCTGGAGGTGCGGCGGGATCGGCGGAGCGTGCGTGACCGGCTTGGGGGCCGCGTCCTCGTCGGCGTCCGGTGCCGGGGCCTGGGACTCGGGGGTGACCGCGGGCATGCCGAAGCCGGTCGCCCAGCCGGGCTCGGCGATGGACGGGACGCTGACCTGCGGCGGTCCGGTGCGCGGGGCGGGTGCGTCGTCGCCGTCGGCGTTCGGGTCGGTGGCGGTGACCACGGGGATGTTGAAGTTGGTCGCGAACGTCGGCTCGGCGATCTGCGGCACGGTGACACCGCTCGACGCCGGCGCGGGTGTGCCCTCGGACTCGCCGGACGCCGCGGTGACAACCGGGATGTTGAAGTTCGTGGCGAACGTGGGTTCGGCGATCTGCGGGATGCCGACCGACGGCTTGGGCGCGGGAGCCGGCGCCGGCGCGGAGCCCGCCTCGGGCTGCGGGGTGACGGCGGGGATGTTGAAGTTCGTCGCGAACGTCGGCTCGGCGATGTGCGGGACGACCGGGTTGGCGGGCTTCGGCGGGCCGAAGGCGGCGTCGACGTCGGAGGCGGCATCGGAGGCGGCGGATTCGGGGGAAGGTCCAGCAGACTGCGGCTCGCCGAAGCCCGCGCTCCCGTCCGGCGACTCCGCCGCCTCGGCCGCCTCGGCGAGCCGCTTGGCCTCCTCACCGATCGGCGTGAAACCGGCCGGCAGCCCGGCGAGACCCGCCGAGTCCGGCTCGGGGGTCGGCGCCGGTGTGTGCGACGACGTCGCGGCACGCCACGCCGGTTCCTGCGGCTCGGGGGCGGGGGTCGGCGGCGGCGTGATGATGGTCGGCATGTCGCTGCCCGAGGGACCGGACGGGCCCCAGGCCGGGGGCGCGGGCTGCTGCGCACCGCCGCCGGCCGGGCCGTAGCCCTGCGGGGCCGGGGCACCATACTGCTGGCCACCAGGCGCCGGCTGCTGCCCGCCGAACTGGCCCGGCGCGGCCGGCGGCTGCGCGCCGTACTGGCCCGGCGCTCCCTGCTGCGGCCCGCCGTTCTGGCCGGGCGCGGCCTGCTGTGCACCGCCGCCGCCGTCGGCCGGGCCGTAGCCCTGCGGGGCCGGGGCACCATACTGCTGGCCAGCAGGCGCGGGTTGCTGCGCGCCGTACTGGCCAGGCGCCTGCTGCTGCTCGCTGAACTGGCCGGGTGCCCCCTGCTGTTGCCCGCCGAACTGGCCCGGCCCCGTCTGCCCCGCGCCGGCACCGTACTCGCCACCGGTCCCGTTCGGATCCTGCTCGTCCTGCCCCGGCGGAGGTCCGTACTGCCCGCCGCCGGTCTGCCCATCCGGCTGCCCGTACTGACCCTGCCCGCCACTCATCGCAGTCCCCTGACTGTATTGACCAATGGGCTGCCCGCTGTAAGCCGCCCCCGTCGCGGAGCCGGCGCTCGTCGCCTGGCCTCCGCCCTTCCGTCGTAAGAATCCGCCGAGGCCGCCGCCGGTCCTGCCACCGGCACCGGTCCCCAACCCGGTGTCCCCGGCCCCCGCCGTCGGCGAAGCTACCGGAGCGAACCCGGGCCCGGGCCCCGGGAGCACCTGCCCCACATTCGCCAACTCCACCGCCCGCGCCGCCAGATCGCGCGACACCGCGGACGGCAGCCACCCCGTGACGTCCGATCCCCGCAGCGCCGGGCGCCCCTCGACACCCCCGTCGAGCGCGGCCCGGCACATCTCGACCAGCTGCGTCGGAGTCGGCCGCGCAGCAGCGTCCTTCGTCAGGCACCGCGCCGCGATGTACGCCAGGGCTGGCTCAAGCCCCTCAAGATCCGGCTCGTGATGCTCGACCCGGTACAGAATCGCCATCGCGTCGCCGAGGCCGAACGGCGTCCGGCCGGTCGCGGCGTAGATCAGCATCCCGCCGACCGCCCAGACGTCCGCCGGAGCGTCCACGTCGGCCCCCGCGACCTGCTCGGGAGCCATGAAGCTGGGAGTCCCCAGCCGCATGCCGGTGGCGGTGAGCATGCTCGCGTCGGTCGCGCGCGCGATCCCGAAGTCGATGACCCGCGGCCCGTCCGACGCCACCAGCACGTTCGCCGGCTTCAAGTCCCGGTGCACGATCCCCGCCGTGTGGATCGCCTGCAGCGCCAGCCCGATGCCGACCCCGAGATGCGCCACCGAGCGCGGCGAGAAGGGCCCCGCGAGCTGCACCGCGGCGCTCAGCGGGGGCCCGGGTATGAAGTACGACGCCAGCCACGGCGTCGCCGCGTTCGGGTCCGCGTCCGTCACCGCGTTCACGAACGGCGAGTGCACGGCCCGCGCCGCCGCGATCTCGCGCGCGAAGCGCTTGCGGAAGTCCCGGTCGGCGGCGAAGTCCTGGCGCAGCACCTTCAGCGCGAAGGCCTGCCCGGTCGGCGCGAAGCCGAGGTAGACGCTGCCCATCGCGCCCTGGCCCAGCCGCCCGCGCACCGCGTACGGCCCGATCTGCCGCGGGTCGGCCTCCAGCAGCGGCTGGATGTTCTTCGAGACGATGCTTCCGGCACCGAGGCCGCCGTAGCCGCCGGGCCCCGGAGCGGGTCGGTTGGCCTCCACTGGACTGCTCCCCCATTGTCGTCGCGCGCGTGAGGTGATTGTCCTCTCTTCAGCGGACGGTAGTCACCCACGTAGGGCATGGACAACGGATACCAGACGAGTGTGCCCCGCTATGCGCCCGGCCTACTCTGCCCTAACCGCGCGCAGGACCGCACCCTTGGCCGTGGCCTGGGCGTTGAGGTCGTCCTGGAAGGCGCGCATGGCGCCGAGCAGTTCCAGGTCGTGGGACGCCAGGATCCGGGCGGCGAGCAGGCCGGCGTTGCGGGCGCCGCCCACGGATACCGTCGCGACCGGGACGCCGGCCGGCATCTGCACGATCGACAGCAGCGAGTCCATGCCGTCCAGGTACTTCAGCGGGACCGGGACGCCGATCACCGGCAGCGGGGTGACCGAGGCGAGCATGCCGGGCAGGTGGGCCGCGCCGCCGGCGCCGGCGATGATCACCTTCAGACCGCGGCCGGCCGCCTTCTCGCCGTAGGCGATCATCTCGCGGGGCATGCGGTGCGCCGAGACCACGTCCGCCTCGTAGGGGATGCCGAACTCCTCCAGCGCCTCGGCCGCCAGCTTCATCACCGGCCAGTCGGAGTCCGAACCCATGACGACGCCCACCAGGGGCGCGGCGGCCGGCTCACTCATCGATCTCTCCTCGCAGGTAAGCGGCCGCGTGCCGGGCGCGCTCGACGGTGTCCTCGAACGACCTGCCGGCCAGACCCAGGACGTTCACGTGCCCGATCTTGCGGCCCGGCTTCACAGCCTTGCCGTACATGTGCACCTTGACCCCGGGGTCGTGCGCCATGACGTGCTTGTACGCCGGGTAGACCTCGGGCAGGTCCAGGCCCAGCACGTTCGCCATCACCACCACCGGCGCGACCGGCTTCACCTGGCCCAGCGGCAGGTCCAGCACGGCGCGCAGGTGCTGCTCGAACTGGCCGGTGACCGCGCCGTCCATGCTCCAGTGCCCGGAGTTGTGCGGCCGCATCGCCAGCTCGTTGATCAGCACCGCGCCGTCGGCGGTCTCGAACATCTCCACCGCCAGCATCCCGGTGACGCCGAGCTCCTTGGCGACGGTCAGCGCGATCCGCTGCGCGTCCAGCGCCGCCTCCTCGGACAGCCCCGGGGCCGGCACGTACACCTCCCGGCAGATGCCGTCGATCTGCAGCGACTCGACCACCGGGTAGGCCGCGGCCTGACCGTGCGGGGAACGCGCGACCTGGGCCGACAGCTCGCGGACGAACGGCACCTTGGCCTCGGCCAGCAGGCGCACGCCGCGCTCGGCGGCGCCGGCCAGCACTTCCCGCGCCGCGGCCAGGTCGTCGACCACCCACACGCCGCGGCCGTCGTAGCCGCCGCGGGTGGCCTTCAACACGTAGGGGAAGCCGACCGTGGCGCCGAAGTCGGCGAGGTCGTCCTCGGTGGCGATCAGGGCCCACTCGGGGCACGGCAGCCCCAGCGCCGACAGCCGCTGCCGCATCAGGCCCTTGTCCTGCGCGTAGACCAGCGCGTCGGGGCCCGGGCGGACGGCGACGCCGGCGGCCTCGAGCTCGTGCAGGAAGTCGGTGGGGACGTGCTCGTGGTCGAAGGTCAGCACGTCGCAGCCGAGGGCGAAGGCCTTCAGCGCCTCGAAGTCGTGGTGGTCGCCGAGCACGGTACCCGGCGTGACCTGGGCCGCCGGATCATCGGGACGCTGCGCCAAGACCCGCAACTCGACCCCGAGGCCGATCGCGGCCTGCTGCATCATGCGCGCCAACTGGCCGCCGCCGACGACTCCTACCACCGGAAAGCTCACCACCTGAGTCTAAGGCGGGAGCGGTGGCGCCTTTGACGCGGCCTGCGCCGATTCGGTTGCACGCCTGGACGCGATTGGTGGCGGAAATCCTGCCAAACTCCACGAATGGGTGCGGCCCAATGTCACAGCTACGTCGCGATGAGTAGATTTAACGGAGGTTTCCCGTTCAGCTGTCGAAGCGGCCCAGATAGGGACGGTACCCTCGGGTCGCTAGGAGAAAACCGATGGAAGACAGGTGGCAGGCGTGACGGTCGTGCGTTCTCTGTACAACCGCTTCGAACACCTCGTCCACGAGCTGTCGAAGTTCGGCGTCGTGGGCGCGGCAGCCCTCTTGGTCAACATCGCCGTGCTGAACGGGATGCTGCTCGCCGTCAAGGACAAGCAGATCGTCGCCACCATCGTCTCCACCGTGGTGGCCACCTGCGTTGCGTACGTCGGCAACCGCTACTGGACGTACAAGGACCGCGACAAGATCGACCGCCACCGGGAGATGCTTTTCTTCTTCCTGATCAACGGCGTCGCCGCGGTCATCGAGGTGATGTTCGTCTTCATCGCCAAGTACGGCCTGGGCGAGGACAGCACGCTGGCGGTCAATGTCGCCAAGTACGTCTTCGGTATGCCGGTCGGAATGCTGTTCCGCCTGTACTGCTACCGGACCTTCGTCTTCCCCGAGGGCGCGGAGCCCGAGGTCGTCCCGGCCGCGGCCAGCGCGCCGCTGTACCCGGTCGGCCAGCCGGCGCAGAACGGCTACCCGGCGCTCGCCCCGCAGGCGCACGTCCAGCAGGCGCACGTCCACCAGCGCCCCATCCCGGAGACCGCAGGCCGCTGAGTACGCTCCGGTCTCTCGCGTAGATAATCCTCCTGTGCTCGTTGCCAAGGTCGTTTCGACAGTCCGCAAGCTGTACGCCGAGATGCTCAAGTTCGGCGTGGTCGGCGCGATCGGAGTGGCCTCCGACATCGGCTGTTCGAACCTGTTGTGGAAGTACACCGGTCTGAGCCACACCGTCGCCTCCGTCGGCGGCACCTGTGCGGCCACCGTCACCGCCTACATCGGCAACCGCTACTGGGTCTTCCGCGACCGGCCGGCCGACGCCCGCCGCCGCGAGATGGCGATGTTCGCGCTGATCAGCCTGATAGGCCTGATCATCGAGAACAGCTTCGTGTTCGTCGGGGACCGGGTACTGGGCTTCCACAGCATCGCCGCGGCCAACGTCGCGAAGTTCGTGCTGGGCCTGCCGATCGCCGGAGCGTTCCGGTTCACGACCTCGCATCTGTTCGTCTTCCCCGAAGCCGCCGGGACTCCTGCGGGCTCCGCGCCGGGCGACGGCGACGACGCCCTCCCCAACCAGGGCGCCGACCCCGACGACGGCTTCAGCGCGCAATCACCGACAGCGGCGAGTGCTCCGTGAGGAACACGGCGAACACCGCCGGCCGCTGAAGCACCAGGTTCAGCCGGCCGCCGTCGGCCTCGGCCAGCTCCCGCGCCACCGCCAGGCCCAGCCCGGTGGACCCGCGGGAGGAGGCGCCGCGCTCGAACAGCTTCGCCTCCAGGTCCGGGGCTATGCCGTCGCCCTCGTCGCCGACCTCGATCACCACCGAGCCGCCGACCGCGCGGGTGTGCACGGTGACCGTGCCCGCGCCGTGGATCAGTGAGTTCTCCAACAGCGTGGACAGGATCTGGGAGAACGCCCCGGGCGTGGCCATGGCCATCAGCCGCCGCTCGCCGGAGACCACGATCCCGCGGCGCATCGACTGGTAGGCCGGGCGCCACTCGTGGACCTGCTGGCGGATCACGGTGTCCACCTCGATCGGCACCGCCAGGTCCGAGCGGCGGTGCGTGCGCACCGTGGTCAGCAGCCGCTGCACCACGTCGGTCAGCCGCTCCACCTGGGACAGCGCCACCTCGGCCTCGTCGCGCACGGTCTGCGGGTCGTCGGCCAGCGTGATGATCTCCTCCAGCCGCATGGACAGCGCGGCCAGCGGGGTGCGCAGCTCGTGCGAGGCCTCGGCGGCCAGCCGGCGCTCCGAGCCCAGCATCGTGGAGATCCGGTCCGCCGAGCTGTCGATGACCTCGGCGACCCGGTCCAGCTCGCTGATGCCGTACCGGCGGTGCCGGGGCCGCGGGTCGCCGGAGCCCAGCCGCTCGGCGGTGGCCGCCAGCTCCTCCAGCGGCTTGGTCAGGCGGCGGGCCTGCAGGTAGGCCAGGCCCGTGGCGGCCACCAGCACGGCCAGCGCCACGCCGCCGATCAGGTACATCGAGCTGCGGATCTGCTGGTCGGCCGGCTCGCGCGGGGCCTGCACGGTGACGTGCACGCCGACGTTGCGCAGCACGTTGTCCTCGTTGAAGGTGGCGGTGAAGGTCGGCGCGCCCGGGGCGATCGCGGAGGCGTTGACCTGCATCGGGCTCTGCCCGTCGACGTTGATGGTGGCGGTGTGGTCGGCGGCGACCATCTGCTGCATGTTCGAGACGTAGTTGCCCAGCGGCCCGGAGTTGGTGCCGTCCAGGCTGGCCTTGCTGACCTGCATCGACACCGTCCGGGCGAGCATGCGGGCCTCGGTGGCCAGCACGGTCTTGGTGCTGGTGTCGACCGAGCGCACCTCCAGCACGGCCAGCGGCACGCCGAGCAGGATGACGACCATCATCACCACGAGGAACGTGGAGGAGACCAGGCGGCGGCGCACAGCAGGCGGGCCCGCGCGCTAACCGCGCTCGAAGCGGAAGCCGACGCCCCGCACCGTGGTGATGAACCGGGGGCGCGAGGCCTCGTCGCCGAGCTTCTTGCGCAGCCAGGAGATGTGCATGTCCAGGGTCTTGGTGGAGGACCACCAGGTGGTGTCCCAGACCTCGCGCATCAGCTGGTCGCGGGTGACCACCCGGCCGACCTCCCGGACCAGCACCCGCAGCAGGTCGAACTCCTTGGCGGTCAGGTTCAGCTCCTGGTCGCCCAGGTAGGCGCGGTGGGACTCGATGTCTATCCGCACCCCGTGCACGCCGTTGCCCAGGTCCGGGGTGCCGCGCCGGAGCAGCGCGCGGACCCGGGCCAGCAGTTCGGCCAGCCGGAACGGCTTGGTGACGTAGTCGTCGGCGCCGGCGTCCAGACCGACCACGGTGTCAACCTCGTCGGCGCGGGCTGTCAGCACCAGCACCGGGAAGGTGTGGCCGTCGGCGCGCAGCCGGCGGCAGACCTCCAGGCCGTCCATGCCGGGCAGGCCGAGGTCGAGAACCACCAGGTCGACGCCGCTCTGCCCGGCCAGCAGGGCCCCGGGACCGTCGGCGCGGACGGTGACCTCGTAGCCCTCACGTCGAAGCGCCCGCGCCAGCGGTTCGGAAATGGCGGCGTCGTCCTCGGCGAGCAGTACTCGGGTCATGAGTGTGATGGTAATCGGGGTGGACCTGCTGTCGCTCCCCCATCCGGAGCATTGTCTGTAATGCTGGGATCTGGTCCGGGAAGCACCGAACGCATGACGACCCACAACGTTCCGTCCCCCGCCCAGGGCCTGCCGCCGCAGGATGAGGACCGAGCGTTCTTCGGTCACCCCAAGGGTCTGCAGACACTGTTCGCCACCGAGTTCTGGGAGCGGTACAGCTTCTACGGCATGCGCGGGCTGCTGGTGCTGTTCCTCACGGACACCGCGGCCCACCACGGCCTGGGGCTCTCCCAGGAGGCCGGGAACAGCTTCTACGGCATCTACAACAGCCTCGTCTACCTGATGGCGGTGCCCGGCGGCTGGATCGCCGACCGGATCTGGGGCGCCAGACGCTCGGTGCTGTGGGGCGGCATCATCATCGCGCTGGGCCACTATGTGATGGCCGTCCCGACCTCGGCGACGGCGTTCCTCGGGCTGGGGCTCATCGTGCTCGGCACCGGTCTGCTCAAGCCGAACATCTCCGCGCAGGTCGGCGGGCTCTACCACGAGCACGACAAGCGGCGGGACGCCGGCTTCACGGTGTTCTACATGGCGATCAACATGGGCGCCTTCCTGGCGCCGCTGACCGCCGGCTGGATCGGCCAGCACATCAACTACCACCTGGGCTTCGGGTGCGCGGCGATCGGCATGACGTTCGCGGTGGTCTGGTACATCGTGGAGGGCAAGCACCTGGGCACCGTGGGGCTGCGGCCGCCGAAGCCGATCACACCGCCGGAGCTGCGGCGGTCGCTGAAGGCCGGCGCGGTGATCGTGGCCATCGTGCTGGCGATCGTGCTGGGCTGGATGGCGATCACCGAGTGGTCGGTCTCGGCCTTCGCCGACGGGCTGGCCGCACCGATCATCGCCACGCCGTTCGTGTACTTCGGGTACATGTTCAGCCGCGGCGGGCTGTCGGCCGGGGAGCGGCCGAAGCTGCTGGCGTTCGTCGCCTTCTTCATCGGCGCGACGGTGTTCTGGATGATCTACGACCAGTCCGGCAGCCAGCTGAACCTGTTCGCCGCCGACAAGACGGACCTGCACATCTTCGGCTGGGAGATGCCCTCGGTCTGGCTCCAGTCCGCGAACCCCTTCTACATCATGGTGTTCGCGCCGATCTTCGCCTGGATGTGGCAGCGGCTCGGCGACCGGGCCCCGCGCACCTCGGTGAAGTTCGCGATCGCGCTGGTGGTGATCGGCTGCTCGTTCTTCGTGATGAGCATCGCGGGCAAGGACGCCACGCCGACGCACCGGGTGTCGATCGCCTTCCTGGCGGTCGCCTACCTGCTGCAGACGATCGGGGAACTGTGCCTGTCGCCGGTCGGCCTGTCGGTGACCACGCAGCTGGCGCCGCCGAGGTTCGCCGGGCAGATGCTGGGGCTGTGGTTCCTGGCCACGGCCACCGGCAACGCGCTGAACGTGTACGTCACCAAGCTCAGCACCACGATGAGCGACTTCAGCTACTTCCTGTCGCTGGGGCTCGTGGCGGCGGTCATCGGGGTGCTGGTGTTCGCGGCCGCGCCGGTCATCAACCGGCTGATGGGGGACGTGCGGTAGCGGCCCGCCGCAACCCTGTGAACTCGGCAGTAACCTGCGATCACAACCTGTTGTCGCCTCGCACGGGGTGCCACCGAACCAATACGCTCTTGACCCATGGCGGACATAGCGGTGGTGGGGCCTGGCGCTATCGGTTCGGTCGCGGCGCTTGCGGCGCAGCAGACGGGGCGGCATTCCGTCACGCTGTGCGCACGGCGCGATCCCGGGGCACTGCGCGTGGTCGACGACGTCTCGGGGACCGCGACGGATCTGGAAGCCCCGGTCCTGACCTCCCCGGCGGAGGTGGCCGGGCCGGCCGAGTGGGTGCTGCTGGCGGTGAAGGCGCACCAGACCGACGGCGCCGCCGGATACCTGGACGCGCTGTGCAAGCCGACCACGACGGTCGTGGCGCTGCAGAACGGCGTGGAGCACGTGGAGCGGGTCGCGCCGTACGCGAACGACGCGCACGTGCTGCCGGCCATCGTCTGGATCAGCGCCGAGCCGACGGGGCCCGGCGAGATCACGGTCCGCAACAACATCTCCTCGGTGATCCAGGTCCCGGCGGGCCCGGACGGCGAGGAGTTCGCGCGGCTGCTGGAGGGGGCGCCGGCGGTCGAGATCGAGCTGGTCGCGGACTTCACCACCGCGGCCTGGCGCAAGCTGACCACGAACGCGATCGCCGGCGTGATGGCGGCCACCGGCCGCCGCGCGGCGATCTACCAGCGCCCCGACATCAGGGAGCTGGTTCTGGCGCTGGCACAGGAGACGCTGGCGGTGGCCCGGGCCGAGGGCGCGGCGCTGCCGGAGAGCGAGGCCGAGGCGCTGGTCGGCATCTTCGAGCGGATGGACCCGGACATCGGGTCCTCGATCCTGTTCGACCGGCTCGCGGGCCGGGAACTGGAGTGGGACGCGCGCAACGGGGTGGTTCGCCGTCTGGGGCGGCGGCACGGGATCCCGACGCCGGTGTCCGACGTTCTGGTCCCGCTGCTCGCCGCCGCCTCAGACGGCTGACGCACCCTTCCTGGTTCCGCCCCGGCGGGCCGGTGGGGGGTTCGGCCGCGGGTCGGTCTTGCGGCCGCCCGGGTCCGGCGCCGACGCTCAGGACTGCAAGCGCCGACGGTCGGATGTGGGGTCCCGGGCCACCTGGTCGGTACGTCAGTACCAGTTGTGGGCCTGCCAGAAGGCCCACGCGGCGCACGGCGAGCCGTAGCGGCCGGTCATGTACGACAGCGCCCACTTGATCTGGACCAGGGCGCTGTTGCGCCACTCCGAGCCCATCGAGGCCATCTTGTAGCCGGGCAGTGCCTGGCCCAGGCCGTAGGCGCCGGAGGACGGGTTGGTGGCGTGGACGTCCCAGCTCGACTCGCGCTCGATGATGTCCGAGAAGCAGAGGAACTGGCCGGACGGCACGATCTGCTCGGCCATCGCCTTGGCCTGCGCCGGCGTGGCGTTGTAGCCCATGTCGGTGCCGGAGCCGGAGGAGCTGGACGAGGTCGGCGTCGTCGTCGTGGTCTTCGGCGGCGTCGGCGTGCTCGTCGAGGTCTTCGTCGGCAGCGGGATCGGCGACTTGGTGGTCGTCGGCGCCGGCGGCGTGGTGCTGGTCGTCGACGTCGAGGTGGGCGCCGGCGGCGTGCTGCTCGACGTGCTCGACGTGGCGGCCGACGTCGGCGCCTGGGACGTGCTCGGCGCGGCGGACGAGCTCTGCGTCAGGCTGGGGCGCGCCAGGTCGCGGTTCGCGGCGGTGCTCGACCGGACCGCCAGCGCGTTCGCGGCGGCGATCGCGGCGGAGGTGTTGGCGTCCCCCGAGGACGCGGCCTCCGCGCTGTTGCGAAGCCCGTCCTGATGCATGTGGAACGCGGTGGCGACGCCTCCGCTGACGGCCAGGACACTCGTCACCGCGGCCGCGGTCTTGACCTTGCCCTTGGCGTGGGTCATCGCCCCGGGCTTGGCGTGGCTGGCTACGTGTCTGCCGGAGCCGGAGCCGGATATGCCGGACAAGAGAGGCCTTCCGCCGAACTTCGCCTCCTGTGCGCGGGGTGTGTGGGGTGTTCGTTTCGAACGCCCGCGCGAGGCCTGTCGGGAGAGCAATCTGCCGGAGGTCACGGTCCGGTCTCAATGGAGACGGCCCGAAGATGACCGGGACTTTGCCGAGTCTTGGCACTACACAGCGGAGCGGTAAGGCATGCGCAGAGTGGCCACCATGGCCTTCACCAGCAACGTTCCCGGGCTCGCGCACGCGGCGGACGCACGTGCAGACGGTCGGGCATCGGCGCGATGCAAGTGGGGGGTGTGGAAGCTGAATGGGGTTTGAGAGAGCGGGTAAAGCTGGCTAAAAATGTGCGTGTGTCCGCTGGGCACCACGCAACGCCGCTTCGCGCGGTCGGGGGATGGGGAGCGAGTGGACGTCTCGGTTTTCGACGGGCTCGCTTATGGGGACAGCGGCCAGCGTTTGGATGCTTACGTTCCTGAGGGTCGGCCGGAGTCGTGTCCCATTGTGTTGTTGTGGCACGGGAGGGGGCCGGACGAACGCGACGTTCTTGCTCCGCTGGCCAGGGCGGTCGCTTCGCTGGGCGCCGTGTGCTTCGTGCCGGACTGGCGACCCGATGCCGAGGACGGCGGGCGGACACACCTGCGTGAGTCAGCGCTCTTCGTTCGGCAGCACGGGGCCGACTTCAACGGGGACGTCACACGGATCACGCTGGCCGGATGGTCGCTGGGCGGGAAGACCGCAGTGGCCGTCGCTCTGGATGACGCGGCGCTGGATGGCTGGAGGCCCCGCACCGTTGTCGCCATCGCCGGCAGGTACACGAGCCCGGATCCGCTGACCGGCCGGGCGGCTCTGGAGCGGCTGGCCGAGGACGACGCGCTCGCCTCGCCGATTCCCGTCCAGGTGGTTCACGGCACCGCCGATTCGCTCGTCGACGTCGAGCAAGCCCGCCGCCTGCACACAGCGCTGCGACAGCGAGGCTGGCCGACCACCCTCAGCGAGCTCGACACGGACCACGCCGGCGTGGTGATGACCGTGTACGACCCGGAGGCGCACCGCTGTCTGCCGGCTCGGGACGAGCGCGTGCTGCGCGCGGGGAACGAGACGGCGCGGGTCGTCGCTCAGGCATGACCGTCGTGGAGGTAGCCGGCACTGCCGTCGGCCAGCGCGGCGGCACACGCACGGAGGCGACGCGCCAACAATGGCATGAGCAAAGCCTCCTGCTGGGACGCGTCCGCGAGGCGCCACTCGGCGAGTTCCGATTGCTGGAGCACGACATTGGCGGCCAGCCAGTCTTCTGAGACGAGCCCGCCGTCGAAGACGAAGTTGGCGAGCGGCGGCCGACCGTCCGGCAGCGCCGGAACCCAGTCCACGACGAGCAGGCGGCCCGGAACGCGGTCAATACCCAGCTCCTCCAACACCTCGCGGCGCGCGGTCTCCCAGGGGTGCTCGCCGGGGTCCAGCGCGCCGCCGGGGATCTCCCAAGTGTCGGTGCAGTAGGTCGGACGGACGAGGAGGATGCGGCCGGCGGTGTCGTGGAAGACGACGCCGGCGCCGGCGATGTTCTTGGGCAGGCGGGCGTAGTGCTCGGCCGGGGGCAGGAACTCGGTCATCGCAGAACCCTACGACCGACATGTATATAGCTACATAGCTAGCTACTGGTGTCGCAGAGCCCTACACTTCAACTCATGCCGCAACAACTGCGTCTCACCAGGACCACCCGCGCGGTTCTGCAGGTTCTGTGCGACGGCTTCGAGGACGACCTCTGGGGGCTGCGTATCTGCCACCTGACCCGGCTACCGTCAGGCACGGTCTATCCCCTGCTCACCCGGCTGGACGATCTGGGCTGGGTGGAGGCCCGGTGGGAGGACATCGGCGTAGGTGCCGAACGCAGTACCGGGCCCCGCCGCCGTTTCTATCGGCTGTCGCCCGACGGACTGATCCAGGCCCGCGCCGCCCTGACCACCGAGTCCACGAAGTTCACGTTGATCTCACTGATCCGGCCCACTCCGGCAACGGGAAGTGCGTGATGCTCGGAATCGGTTGGGGAATGATGGTCTATGGCGTCCCGCTCGCACAGGCCACCGACGAGCAGATGCACTTCATGTCGATGGCGAAGAGCTCAGCGGTGACCGATGCGGCATTGTTCGCTACGTCGTTGACACTGGAAGTCGACGGTGTCCGATTCGCCGTGGGGCACCGGGTCGCTCACTACCCGATCAACGCGATGGCGCCGTCCGAAGTGGTTCTGGCTGTGTTCGGTGTCTGGTTTCCCAGTCGGCAGCGTCGCAGAGCTCCTGCTGGCTTCCACCACCTCCTCTACATCACGGACATGCGGATTCTGCTCGTGCTGAATGCGTCCCCATGGCCCATGAGACCTGATGTGGCCGGGAACACAACGCTGGGTAGAGCGAGCGCCACTCTGGCTGATATCGCGTCAAGAATCGCCGGGCCGTATTACGTCTGGACAGCGGAAGCTTGGCAGGCGGAACTGGAGGTTGGGCCGGTAGGCGCGGAAGCTCCGATGTCCGCCATCGGAAAGCTGCGGTTCGCGCTCGACTTGCTGCTGATCACGGCGCCGCGCCTCCGACTGGCCTCGGTGGCGTGCGTGACTGGCAGCATGGTCCGAATGCTGTGGCTCAGAGCACTGTATTCAAATGCCGCTACAGGCATAGTCGTGGGCGGGGTCCTGGGTTGGGCAGCGGTGGTCTTCCGGGCGGAGTCCGGCAGCGCTACCGCCGCGACCTTCTTGACCACCGCTGTTCCCTCTGCGGCGTGGGGCGTGCGGTGGCTGCGTGCCCACAACACCCCACCGCGCCGCAACGACGACTGAGCCGGCCTCGTCGAGGCATCCAGCTTGATAGGAGTGGCCGACACCGTCCCGAAGTGACGACATCGGCCACGTACCCACCCCTACACCAAAGACTCCCGCCAAGCCTGGTGCAGCCCCGCGAAGCGCCCGGTCCCGGCAGCCAGCAGGGCGCCGGGCTCGCCGTCCTCGACGATGCGGCCGTCCTCCATCACCAGTACCCGGTCGGCGATCTCGACGGTCGAGAGGCGGTGCGCGATGATCAGTGCCGTGCGGTCGGCCAGGATGGTGCGCAGTGCGCGCTGGACCATGCGCTCGCTGGGGACGTCCAGGGAGCTCGTGGCCTCGTCCAGGACCAGGACCGCCGGGTCGGCGATGAAGGCTCGGGCGAAGGCGACGAGTTGGCGCTGGCCCGCGGACAGGCGTCCGCCGCGCTTCTTCACGTCCGTGTCGTAGCCGTCCGGCAGGGCCGTGATGAACTCGTGGGCGCCGATGGCCTTGGCCGCCGCCTCGATCTCCTCGCGGGTGGCGTCGGGGCGGCCGAAGGCGATGTTGTCCGCGACCGAGCCGGCGAACAGGAAGTTCTCCTGCGTCACCATCACCACCGCGCGGCGGAGGTCGGCGTCGGCCAGGTCGCGGACGTCCACGCCGTCGACGCGGACGGCGCCGTCCTGCGGGTCGTAGAAGCGGCACAGCAGGCGCGCGAGGGTGGACTTGCCCGCGCCGGTCGCGCCGACCAGGGCCAGGGTCTGGCCGGCCGGGACCTGGAGGTTCAGCAGCGGCAGGATCACCTTGCCGCCGGTGCCGATGTCCTCACCCTCAGCCCCGGCCCCGGCCCCGACCCCGGTCCCGGCCTCGGCGCCGGACGCCGAGGTCTCGTCCGACTCGCGCTTGGGGTAGGCGAAGGTCACGCCGTCGAACGAGACCCGGCCGGCCAGCGGCGAGGGCAGCGGCTTCGGCTCGGCCGGCTCCGGCAGCTCGTTGGCCTCGGCCAGGACGCCGGACAGCTTCTCCAGCGCGGCCGTTCCGCTCTGGAAGGAGTTGTAGAACATCGCGATGTCCTCCAGCGGGTTGAAGAACCGCCGCAGGTACAGCACGAAGCCCACCAGCACGCCGATCTGGATGTTCCCGTCCATCACCCGCAGCCCGCCGTAGACCACCACGGCCGCCGTGGTGAACGCCGCGATGGTCTTCATCCCGGGGATGAAGATCGCCAGCAGGTTCATCGCGCGCGCGTTGGCCCGGCGGTAGTCGTCGTTCAGCTGCCGGAAGATCTCCTCGTTGCGCGGCTCGCGGCGGAACGCCTTCACCGCGCGGATCCCGTTGCAGGTCTCCACGAAGTGCACGATCAGCGCCGCGATCGTCTCGCGCGTCCGGCGGTAGGCGACCGCCGAGTGCGTCGAGAACCACCGCATCAGCAGCAGCATGGCCGGGAACGCCAGCCCCACCACGAGCGCCAGCGGCACGTCCAGCACCGCCATCATGATGCCGATCGCCGACACCGTCAGCAGTGCGTCCAGCAGCCCGTCCAGGCCGTTGTCGATCAGGTCGTTCAGCGCGTCCGGGTCCGAGGTCAGCCGGCTGATCACGCGCCCGGAGGTGTAGTTCTCGTGGAACGCCAGCGGCAGCGCCTGGAACTTGCTGAACACCATGCGGCGCAGGTTCAGCAGCATGGTCTGGCCGATGCGCCCGACCTTGTTCAGGAAGATCGCGCGCAGCCCCGACGCCAGCACGGCGGAGACCACCATCAGCACGAACACCCAGATGATCGGCGTCCAGTCCCCGCGCCGCAGCGCCGGGATGCCGCGGTCGATGCCGATGGAGACCAGGTAGGGCCCGGCCATGTTGAAGACGGTCTGCACCAGCACCATTCCGGTGCAGAACAGCAGCTCTCTGCGATGCGGCCGGACCAGCTCGCCGAGCAGCCGCCGGCTCCGCGCCCGCAGCCGGATGCCCCGCTTGTCCGGCAGGTCGTCCTGCTTCTCGACGGCGACGCCGCGCCAGTCGGTGGTCGTCGTGGTCATCGGGACGCCTCCACGAGTTCGCTGTCGGAGGTGTCGGGCTCGGACTCCGCCGCCGCGTCGGCCAGATCAGAAGTCTGCGAAAGGATGTCGCGGTACGCCGGACACGTCTGCAACAGCTCGTGGTGCGTCCCGACGGCCGCGATGGCCGTGCCCTCCGGCCCCGGCGGCGAGAGCAGCACCACCCGGTCGGCCAGCAGCACCGTGGACGGCCGGTGCGCGACCACCAGGCCGGTGGTGCCGCGCAGCACGCTGTGCAGCGCCTCCTCGACCTTGCCCTCGGTGTGGATGTCCAGCGCGGACAGCGGGTCGTCCAGCACCAGGATCGAGGGCCGGCCCAGCACCGCGCGGGCCAGCGCGACGCGCTGCCGCTGCCCGCCGGACAGCGTCAGCCCCTGCTCCCCCACCCGGGTGTCCAGGGCCCAGGGCAGGTCGTTGACGAACCCGGCCTGCGCGACCCCGATCGCCTCGTCGACCTGCTCCCCGGTGGCGTCCGGGAGGCCCATGGTGAGGTTCTCGCGCACCGAGGCGGAGAACAGCGTCGGGTCCTCGAAGGCGCACGCGACCTTGCTGCGCAGCTCGGCCAGCGGCAGGTCGCGCACGTCGACGCCGTCGACCAGCACCCGCCCGGCGGTGGCGTCGTACAGCCGCGGCACCAGCGCGGTCAGCGTGGTCTTGCCGCAGCCGGTGGGGCCGACCAGGGCGACCGTCTCGCCGGGGGCGACGCGCAGGTCGAACCCGGAGATGACCGGCCGGTCGGAGTTCGGGTAGCTGAAGCTGACGTTCTCGAAGACCAGCTCGCCGGCACTGGCGGGTCGCGGGCGCTGTGTGGTCTCCGCGTCGGCGATGGTCGGCACGATGTCCAGCACTTCCAGAACGCGCTCGGCCGCCGAGTTCGCCTCCTGGCTCTGCGCCATCAGCCAGGCCATGGACTCGATCGGCCACAGCAGCGTCAGGTACAGCGAGATGAACGCGACCAGCGTGCCCAGGGACAGCACGCCGGAGGACACCGCGTAGGCGCCGATCAGCACGCACAGCGAGAGCACCACCTGCGGCTGCAGGGCGAAGACCGCCCAGAGCTCCGACAGGGTCCTGATCTTCGTGAGCTCCAGCGTGCGCAGCGTCTGCGCGCGCTCGTCGAAGCGGCCGAACAGCAGGCCCTGGCGGCCGAAGGCCTTGACCGCGCGGATGCCCAGCGCGGACTCCTCGACCAGGGTGGCGACGTCGCCGGCCTGGTCCTGCGCGGCGCGGGACTGGCGGTGATAGCGGCGGTCGGCGAGCCGGCCGTAGAGGATCAGCGGGATCGCCGCGGCGTAGATGATCAGGCCCATCACCGGGTGGATGAAGACCAGGGCGCCGCCGACGAGCAGGAAGGTGGCGCCGTTGACCACCAGGAAGATCAACGCGAAGCCGAAGAACCGGCGCAGGCTGTTGATGTCGCCGGACATGCGGGAGACGAGCTGACCGGACTGCCAGGAGTCGTGGAAGGCCACCGGCAGCTTCTGCAGGTGGCGGAAGAAGGCGTTCCGGATGTCGGCCTCGATGCCGAGGGCGGCGCGTTGCAGGAACCACCGGCGGAGCCAGAACAGCGTGGCTTCGGCGATGCCGAACAGGAGGACAAGGCCGCCCAGTGGCCACAGGGCCGCCTTGTCGTGGTGCGCGATCGGCCCGTCGATGAGATCTTTGGTCAGCAGCGGCACGGCGACGCCGACCAGGGTGGCCCCGAGCGCGGACAGGGTCATCAGGACCATCTGGCCGCGGTAGGGCCGGACGAAGGGGGCCAGGCGGCGCAGCGAGACGAACGCGCCGCGCCTGGGTTCGTCGGGAAGCTCTGTACTGTCTGGAATCTTGGGTTTACTGGTGACAGGTTCTGCTGGCGTCGACTCCATAGGTCGGATGGTAGAGAATGCCCGTGACACTTCTCACCTGGTTTTTAAGCGGGAATGTCAGTGGTGGAAAATCACTTGCCTATTACCGGGGCAACCTGGGATCCTAAGGCTTGGGGACGAGTGTGGGTGAGGCCCGTGAGTAGGGTGACGGCACGACGGCGTGTGGTGCGGCTGGACGGCACCGAGAACGCCGACGGTACGGCCGGTCCGGTCCGCCGCCGCGGCGGCGAGGAGCACCTGGCCGCCGAGGAGCCGCTGGAGATGCGCATCGGCGGACGGCCGTTCACGGTGACCATGCGGACCCCCGGCGACGACTTCGACCTGGTGGCCGGGCACCTGACGGCCGAGGGCGTGCTGGCCGCGCCGGACGACGTGGTCCGCATGAAGTTCTGCTCGGCCGACAACGGCTGTTCCTCCACGGCGTACGTCGACGGCGAGGCGTCGCTGGCGTTCGCCGACGGCGACCCGCTGAACATCGTGGACGTGACCCTGGCCCCCGGCGTGGAGCTGCCCGAGGAGCGGCTGCGCCGGTCGTCGTACGTGACCAGCGCCTGCGGGGTGTGCGGGAAGACGTCGATCGACGCCGTGCACGCGGCGGTGCGCTGGCCGGTCGCGCACGACGACGTGAAGATCCCGGCCACGACCCTGTTCACGCTGCCGGACCGAATGCGCGAGGCCCAGAAGATCTTCGCCAAGACCGGCGGGCTCCACGCGGCGGCCCTGTTCACCGCCGACGGCGAGCTGGTGTGCCTGCGCGAGGACGTCGGCCGCCACAACGCGGTCGACAAGGTCCTCGGCTGGGCGCTGCGCGCCGGCCGGCTGCCGCTGCGCGAGCACGTGCTGGCGGTGAGCGGCCGGGCCTCGTTCGAGCTGGTGCAGAAGGCGGTGGCCGGCGGGATCCCGGTGCTGGCCGCGGTGTCGGCGCCGTCGTCGCTGGCGGTGAGCCTGGCGGCGGAGTCGGGGCTGACGCTGGTCGGGTTCCTGCGGGGGCGGACGGCGAACGTCTACTGCGGGGCGGAGCGGATTATCGGCTGAGGTGCGCCGCTACCGAAACACCCCGGTGTGCCCGAGCGAATACCGCCCCGGCTGCGGATACACCGCGAGCCCGTGCGGCCCGCGGCCCACGTGAATGCGCGCCAGCAGCCGGCCGTCCGTCGTGGAGATGGCGTAGACCTCGGCGTTGTAGCGGCCGGACAGCCACAGCACCTTGCCGTCCGCCGAGACGCCTCCTATGTCGGGTGAGCCGCCGTCGGGCAGCTGCCACTTGGCGCGGGGCTTGCCGGTGGCGAAGTCCAGCAGGGTGATGCTGCCCTCGCCGCGGTTGGAGACGTACATCGTCGTCGAGTCGCGGGAGACGTACAGGCCGTGGGCGCCCTTGCCGGTGGGGATCAGGCCGGTCAGCTTGAACGCGTCGCCGTCCACGGTCCACAGGCCGTTGGCGACCATGTCCGCGATGTAGAAGACCTTGCCGTCCGGGGAGATCTTCACGTCCTGCGGCATCGAGCCCTTCTGCGGCAGGTCCAGGACGCCGAGGATGGCGCGGTTCTTGGTGTCCACCTTCAGCAGCTGGCCGGAGAACTCGCAGGACACGATGAAGTACGAGCCGTCGGGCGAGAAGTCCGCGTGGTTCACGCCCTCGCACGGGACCGGCAGGACCTTCTGCACGGCCATGGTGTGCGGGTCGCGGAAGACCAGCTGCATGTCCTTGCTGGCCATCACGACCGCGGACGCCCCGTCCGGCGTGAAGTACAGGTTGTAGGGGTCGTGGACCGGGATCGGCGCCCCCGCCTTGCCCGTGAAGGGGTCGATCGGGGTCAGGCTGTTGCCCAGGTCGTTGTTCACCCACAGGGTCTTCAGGTCCCAGGACGGGACCACGTGCTGCGGCTCGTGGCCCACCTTCATCGTCTCGATGATGTGGTAGTCCGACGGGTCGATCACCGTGACGGTGTCGCTCTCGCTGTTCGGGACGTAGACCCGGGGCAGCGCCGCCGCGATCACCGGCGACACCATGCCCGGGCGGTCGAAGGAGTACAGGTCGGCGGGGTCGTAGGCGGGCATCCCGGGCAGCGCGGCGGGCAGCATCGTCCCGGCGCTGCGCGGTGTCCCGGCGGGGGTGGCGGCCGACGCGCCGGCGGCGTTCTGAGCGGAAGCCGGGCCCGGTCCTGCGCTCGAATCCATCCCGGTCATGCCGGTCATGCCCGAACCGGAGCCGGATCCGGAACTGGAACCCTTCGCGGCCGGGCTGCCGTTGTCGTTCCACACAGCGCGATCGGTGGCGAACCACACGCCGGCGCCGATCACCCCGGTCGCGATCAGCGTCGCCGCCGCCCGGCGCATCCGGATGGTGGGCTGCGACGGGCGCGACGGCCTCGACGAACGCGGCGATCGAGACGACTGCGGCGGCTGGGAACGGCGGCCGTGCGCACTGCGCGTCACGAGAACAGCTCCGATGCGGTGACGGCGGCCAGGCCGCGGGACTTCAGCCCGGCGAGCACGGCCGGCAGTGCCGCCACCGTGTGCTGGTGCCCCAGGTGCATCGACACCACGGCTCCCGGGTGCACCGCCGCCAGCAGCCGCTCGGTGATCTGCGCGGCCGAGGGGTCCTCGTAGTCCAGCGGGTCCACGTCGTAGGACAGCACCGTGCGATAGCCGGCCTTGCGCGCCTGCTCGATCAGCATGGGGTTGGCGTGCTGGGTCTGTGAAGGCCGGAACCAGATGCCCGGCGAGCCGGTCAGCTTCTGCAGGCGCGCGGCGCACTGCTCGATCTCTGCGAAGGCCGCGGCCGGCGACAGCCGCGAGACGTCGACGTGGTTCTCGGTGTGGTTGCCCAGCTCGTGGCCGCCGTCCAGGACCCGCCGGGCCATCTCCGGATGCGCGCCGAGCCAGCGGCCGACGGCCAGCACGGTGAGCCGGGCCTGGCCGGCCTCGGCCTCCTTGAGCAGGGCCTGGGCCAGCTGGGGGTCGCCGTCGCCGTGGAAGGTCAGGGCGACCTGCGGACGGCCGGACGCGGCGTGGTCGACCTCGGCGAGGGCCTGGGTCCGGCTGGAGGGGGAGGCCGGGGACGCGGAGCTCCCGGCGGTGGCTCCGGGCTGGGCCGCGCCGGACGAGCCGCTGGCGCCGGTGCCTGTGGCCGAGCCGACCGTGCCAGCCGAGCCGGTGGTGCTGGTCGAGCCGGTCACGCCGGTCGAGCCGCTCGAGCCGCCCGACCCGCGCGCGGCGTCCGCGGCCGGTCCGGCCGCCCCGGCGCCCTTCCCGTCCGAGCACGCCGCCAGGCCCGCCGACGCGGCCGAGCCCAACACGGCCAATCCCGCCCGCAGCGCGGTACGTCGGTCCGGTGCCTTCACGCCGCAAGATCCTAGGTCCGCCACCGTCCGTTTTCCGGTGTTTGGTCCGCGTGCCGCCTTAAGTGCGACCGGCGTTTCACCCGATCGGGAGTCATCAACCCTCTTGTACCGACCGCTACCGGCGAGTAGTTTTCAACGAACCGTCCAATACTCCGTCATCGGGATCGGGAGCCGCAGCCGTGGGACGCAAGATACTGATCCTCGCCGGAGCCTTGGCGCTGGCCGCCGAGGCGCTGGGGACGCTGATCGTGGCCGCCGGCTTCTACGGCTTCGTCTCCTTCGGCAACGGCGTGAAGTTCGGCCCGGCCGGGCCCGGCCTGCTCAAGCTGGTGGCCATCGGCCTGAACCTGGGACTGTTCGCGGCGCTGATGCTGGGCGCGATCGTCCTGGTCCTGTCCGCGTTCGGCATGGTGCTGAACAACTTCATGCAGGGCCTGATGATGGCCATAGCGGCGCTGCAGCTGTTCGTGACGATAGTCGTCACCGGCCTGACCGGCTGGACCCAGCTGTTCATCCTCGGCGGCGTGTTCCTGCTGCTGGCCGGCGCGCTCGCGGTGGCGATGGTGACGCCGGCCGCGCCCAAGCCCGAGCCCGGCCCGGTCGAGCCCGCACCGCCGGCCGGTGGCAGCAGCCCCGGCCCGCGGCCCGGCAACGGCGCGCCGACCACCGCCTGACGGCGCCCCGGAGCTGTTCCCGGCGGCCCGGTTAGAGTCGGGGCATGTCCACAACCCCGCCTCCGATCGTCCTGGCCTCCGCCTCCCCCGCCCGGCTGACGCTGCTGCGCAACGCCGGCTTCGATCCCCGCGTCCTGGTCAGCGGCGTGGACGAGGACGCCGTCGAGGAAGCCCTCGGCCCGGACGCCACCCCCCGCGCGGTCGCCCTCGCGCTGGCCCAGGCCAAGACCCGCGCCGTCGCCGCGCTCCCGGAGACCGACGGCGCCCTGGTCGTCGGCTGCGACTCGGTCCTGGAGTTCGAGGGCCGTCCGCTCGGCAAGCCGGACACCCCGGAGGAGGCGGTGGCCCGCTGGTACGCGATGCGCGGCCGCTCCGGCGTCCTGCTCACCGGGCACTGGCTGGTCGACCGCGCGACCGGCAAGGAGACCGGCGAGGTCGCCGCGACCGTCGTGCACTTCGGGGAGCCCAGCGACGAGGAGATCATGGCCTACGTCGCCACCGGCGAACCGGAGCGGGTGGCCGGGGCGTTCACCATCGACGGGCTCGGCGGCGCCTTCGTGGACCGGATCGAGGGCGACCACTCGAACGTGATCGGGCTGTCGAAGCCGTTGCTGCGCAAGCTGATGGCCGATCTGGGGCTGAACTACACCGCTTACTGGAGCGCCGACGCCGCGGCGGAATGAAATGAGACGACACGACGGCGGGGAGCCCGTCAGGACTCCCCGCCGTCGATGCTTGCTCAGGCCGGCCTACGCAACAAACCGCCCAGACTTACAGGCCGCTGCCGAACGAGGACAGCAGCTTCTGCACGTCGACGTTCGTCACGTCGCTCGGCGCGCTGACGCTGCTCGCGCTCTGCGTGAACTTCGCGTCCACCGGCAGGTGGCCGCCGCCGGTCTTGGCCGCCGGCAGGAACTGCGCGAGGTCCACCTGCAGCTCGCTGATCTGCCCGCTCTTGACCCAGATGTCGAACGTGACGTTCTCACTGTCCGGCACGTTGTTCAGGCCCTCGCGCAGCTTGTCGATGTCGGTCTTCGACTTGCCGGGCACGGTGTTCAGCACCGGGCCGATCGCCTGCAGCACGTCCTGGCCGATGACCTTGACCTTGCCGCTGACCGCGTAGTGGCCGCTGCCCTTGTCGGTGACGTTGGCGTCCTGGGTCAGGGCCTTCATCAGCGCGGTCTCCAGGCCGGACAGCATCTGGGAGCCGGGGCCGCTGGAGGAGGAGGTCGGCGTGGAGCCGAGGTCGCCGGCACTCCCGCCGAAGCTCTGCAGCATCTGCTCCAGACCCTTCAGGTCCGAGGCGCTGACGCCGATCCACTTGCCGGCCATCAGGGCCTGCAGCGGCGCCTGGAAGTCCGGCGGCACCTGGCCGAGCTGGCTGTTCAGCGAGGACGCGGACTTGCCGGACAGCTGCAGGAACTGCGGCACGTTGAGCTTCGCGTACAGCGCCCCGCCCACGCTGCGCACGTCGACCAGGTCGGTGCCGCCGGCGGTCAGGTCGAACTCGACGTTCGGGCTCTCGCCGGTCTTGAGGTCCTTCAGCGGCTTGTCGGAGCTGGCCGTGAACTTCACGACGATGCCGCCGTTGCCGAACAGGCTCTTGGCGATCGCCGCGGACTGCGGGTCGCTGCTGTCCTTGTTCAGGGCCGCGATCATCGCGTCGTCCGGCTTCAGCGAGAGCTGGAAGGACTCGGCGTTGCCGTTGGAGATGTTGTGCACCGCGGCAGCCAGCGCCTCAGTGGGCGTCTTGCCGGTGGTATTCGCGCTGTCGGTGCTCCCCGAGGAGGAGCACGCGGACAGCGAGAGCCCGGCGACGGCGCCGACAGCGATCGTCATCGTCAGCGCGCGGATCGAGCGGCGCTTTGTGGATATGGACGTCGTCGTTGGCATTGCTGGGTACCCCCCACTTTGCGGAGCTACAACTTTTCTTCTAACACTGTCAACTGTACTCGCCGGTCCCGACGGACCGGATGAGACTTAAGGCGGAATCTGGGAATCCCCCTACAGATGACGTGATCTTCCCCGACTACTCCCTGGGGTGTATGCCGCAGGGATGCCAGACGTCTCACTCAGCGTGCTTGAGGGAACGCCGAGGCGCGCCATCCGCCGGGACCGGGGTGCAACGGCGCGCGCACGTTCCGCTCCCGCGCCATCCAACCGCTGCGCGGACGGGCTCCGCTGCCGTCGTTACTCGATCGTGACGCCGCACCGGCGACGGCCGCGGCGACGACGGCGACCACCACGGCGACTTCCTCGGCCGTGGGATTGCCGTGCAGGACTTTGACTTCGGGTACGGCCCGCACTCCGCCACCCTGCTCCGCGCCGCTCACAGCGGGATGTTCCCGTGCTTCTTCGGCGGCAGCGTCTCGCGCTTGGAACGCAGTGCGCGCAACGCCTTGACCACGTAGGTGCGGGTCTGCGACGGCTCGATCACCGAGTCGACGTAGCCGCGCTCGGCCGCGTCGTAGGGGTTCAGGAGCTCGTCCTCGTACTCCTGGATGAGCCGCGCACGCTCGGCGGCGGGGTCCTCGGCCGCCGCCAGCTCCTTGCGGTACAGGATGTTCACCGCGCCCTGCGCGCCCATCACCGCGATCTGCGCGGTGGGCCAGGCGACGTTCAGGTCGGCGCCGAGGTGCTTGCTGCCCATGACGTCGTAGGCGCCGCCGAAGGCCTTGCGGGTGATGATGGTCAGCAGCGGCACCGTGGCCTCGGCGTAGGCGTAGATCAGCTTCGCGCCGCGGCGGATGATGCCGTTCCACTCCTGGTCGGTGCCCGGGAGGAAGCCCGGGACGTCGACGAAGGTGAGGACCGGGACGTTGAAGGCGTCGCAGGTGCGGACGAAGCGCGCGGCCTTCTCGGAGGCGTCGATGTCCAGGCAGCCGGCCAGCTGCATCGGCTGGTTGGCGACGATGCCGACGGTACGGCCCTCGACCCGGCCGAAGCCGACGACGATGTTCGGCGCGAACAGGGACTGGACTTCCAGGAAGTCGGCGTCGTCCAGCACGTGCTCGATGACCCGGTGGATGTCGTAGGGCTGGTTCGCCGAGTCCGGCACCAGCGTGTCCAACTCCCGGTCCTCGGCCGTGATCTCCAGGTCGGCGGCGACGTCGTACTCGGGGGCGTCCTCGAGGTTGTTGCTCGGCAGGAAGGACAGCAGGCCCTTGACGTAGTCGATGGCGTCCTTCTCGTCGGCGCCCATGTAGTGCGCGTTGCCGGACTTGGTGTTGTGCGTCCGGGCACCGCCGAGGTCCTCCATCGAGACGTCCTCGCCGGTGACGGTCTTGATGACGTCGGGGCCGGTGATGAACATCTGCGAGGTCTGGTCGACCATCACCACGAAGTCGGTCAGCGCCGGGGAGTAGACGTGCCCGCCGGCCGCCGCACCCATGATCAGCGAGATCTGCGGGATGACACCGGAGGCCAGCACATTGCGCCGGAAGATCTCGCCGTAGAGCCCGAGCGAGACGACACCCTCCTGGATCCGCGCGCCGCCGCCCTCATTGATCCCCACGATCGGGCACCCGAGCTTGAGCGCCAGGTCCAGCACCTTGACGATCTTCTCGCCGTAGACCTCGCCGAGCGCCCCGCCGAAGAGCGTGACGTCCTGCGAGAACACGCACACCTGCCGGCCGTCCACGGTCCCGAACCCGGTGACCACACCATCGGTGTACGGCCGGTTCCGCTCCATCCCGAAGCGCGCCGAGCGGTGCACCGCCAGCTCGTCCAGTTCCATGAAGGAGCCGTCGTCGAGCAGATACTCGATCCGCTCGCGGGCCGTCATCCTCCCCTTGGCGTGCTGCTTCTCCACCGCACGCTCGTTGCCGGCGTGGATCGCCGTGTCGAGGCGGGATCGGAGTTCCGCGAGCTTGCCCGCCGTGGTGTGGGGTGCGTCGTTTGAGGGGGCTTCGGCGTCGGTCACGTGGTCACTGTAATGCGTATCAGGCACGATGCCTTGGGCGGCGGACCGTGATTCTGTCCACACGCACGGGTCGCCTGCGAGTCGGTAGTCGATCACTCGTTCGGGTTGTCGTCGCGCGTGTGTTCGGCGCGGGCGCGCCGGACATCCATAACATCGGTCACATGTTGTTGCGCTACAGGTACCGCCTGTATCCGGACGCCCTGCAGCGCGATGCGCTTGCCCGGGCATTCGGGTGTGCGCGGGTCGTGTACAACGACGGCCTACGGCTGCGACAGGAGGCGTTCGCGGCGGGGCAGGGGTTCATCGACGACGGTGAGCTCCAGAAGCGCGTGACCACGCTGGCTAAGCGGACACCGGAAAGAGCCTGGCTGTCTGAGGTGTCATCAGTCGTCTTGGTCCAGTCGCTCCGCGACCTGAACTGCGCATACCGAGCGTATTTCGCGTCAGGGCGGGCCGAGCGGCGCGGACCGGCGGTCGGCCTTCCGCGCTTCAAGTCCAAACGTGACGCACGACAGGCAATTCGGCTGACGTCGAACGGCTTCACCATTCGGAACAATGGCAAGCTCTACGTCGCCAAAGTTGGCAACATCGAGGTCGTTTGGTCAAGGAAGCTACCCGCCGAGCCATCATCTGTGACGGTCGTGCGCGATGCGGCCCATCGCTACTGGGCGTCGTTCGTGGTCGAGGTCGCGGAACAACCGTTGCCCCGTACCGACGTCGAATGTGGCATCGACCTGGGCCTCACCCATTTCGGCGTGACATCTGCCGGAGACAAGATCGCGACTCCGCGGTTCCTCCGGCGGGCACAGCGAAAGCTCAAACGCCTACACCGAGAGTTGTCTCGTAAGGAGAAAGGCTCTGCGAACCGGCAGAAGGCCAGACTGAAGCTGGCGCGACAGCACGCAAAGGTCGCCGACAGGCGCCGCGACTGGCATCACCAAGAGTCCACCCGCGTCATCCGCGAAAACCAAGCGGTGTTCGTGGAGGACTTGGCCGTGGCGGCTCTCGGGCGGACCAGGCTGGCGAAATCGATCCATGACGCCGGCTGGACCCAGTTCGTGGACATGCTGGAGTACAAGGCAGCGTTGTACGGCCGTGAGTTCACCAAGATCGACCGGTTCGCACCGACCACGAAGACCTGCTCGTGCTGTGGCACTCGCGTCGAGCGCATAACGCTCCGTATCCGCGAATGGGACTGCCCGTCGTGCGGAATGCGTCATGATCGTGATGTGAACGCTGCCCGCAACATCCTCGCCCTGGGACGCCGGGAGAGGCTAAACGCCTGTGGAGAGGGCGTAAGACCGGAACGCGTTCCGGCAGCCGTCGATGAAGCAGGAACCGACCGAAGCGAAGGAGTTCTGACATGACCGGCGCAGAGGATGACGGACGTCAATCGCCTTACGATGATTTGGACCGCCCACCCCTGCG
The DNA here is from genome assembly GCF_041261445.1 of Catenulispora sp. EB89. NCBI lineage: Bacteria > Bacillati > Actinomycetota > Actinomycetes > Catenulisporales > Catenulisporaceae > Catenulispora > Catenulispora sp. EB89. The sequence continues at coordinate 103,154 of NZ_JBGCCU010000025.1, read as the reverse complement.
CGAGCTGGCAGTGAACAAGGCGGTCGTCCGCCCCGGCGGCCTGTGGAGGCGCGTCGAAGTGGTGCGGGAGACCGGGTCCACCAACGCGGACGTGGCCGAGGCGGCGCGGGCTGGGAAGGCGGAGGGGTACGTCCTCGTCGCCGAGGCGCAGAGTGCCGGGCGGGGGCGGTTGGGGCGGACGTGGACGGCGCCGGCGCGGTCGGGGTTGTTCCTGTCGGTGTTGCTCCGGCCGGATGATGTGCCTCCGACGCGGTGGGGGTGGTTGCCGTTGCTGGCTGGGACCGCGGTGCGGACGGCTGTGGACGCGGTCAGTGATGTTCCGGTGCGGTTGAAGTGGCCGAACGATCTGATCGTGGTGGATGACGACGATGGTCCCGATGGATCCGACGCCCCCAATGAAACCGACAGTAGTAAGGACACCGCCTACGGCGCCGCCCGAAAGCTCGGCGGCATCCTCGTCGAGCGCGTCGAGACTCCGGGTGGCGCGGCCGCGGTCGTGGGGCTCGGCCTCAACGTCTCGTTGCGCCGCGATGAGCTGCCGGCGCCGCACGCGACCTCGCTGCTGCTGGAGAACGCCAAGGCCGCCGATCGCGACACGCTGCTGCGCGCGATCCTGCGCGAGCTCGAGCGCTGGTACACGGACTGGAGCGTCACCGGGGGCGACCCGATGGCCTCGGGGCTGCTCTCCGCCTACGCCGCTTCGTGCGCGACTTTCGGGCGGCGGGTGCGGGTGGAGCTGCCCGGCGGGGAGCCCGTGGTCGGGGAGGCTGTGGGGCTCGACGGCGACGGCCGGCTGCTGGTGCGGAACGCCGACGGGGAGCGCGCGTTCGGGGCCGGGGATGTCGTTCATCTCAGGTGACAAGACCCTGTCACCGGCAAGTAACTGCCAAGCGCTCCTATTGTCTGCAAGTATGCGTGGCGACAGGACACCTTCGCTTCCTCACAGGGGGGAGGCGCGGAGTTGAGGGAGTAGTGACGGCAATGGGTTACCCCAAGCACCTTCTGGCGCCCGGCGAGCAGATCGACCTCGCGCTGCGTCCGCACTGGAAGGCGCTGATCCTCCCGGTGCTGAACCTGGTCGTCGCGGTCGCCGTGTTCGGCGCCGCGGCCGGGCTGACCAGCGGCAGCACGCAGAAGGTCGCAGCGATCGGGGTCGGCGCGCTGGCGCTGATCGACATCATCGTGTTCACGGTCCGGCCCTGGGTCATCTGGCTGAACAAGAACTACATCGTCACGAACAAGCGTCTGATCATCCGCGAGGGCTTCATCCACCGCGAGGGCCGCGACATGCCCCTGGTGAAGATCAACGACGTGTCGTTCAAGCACAACGGCCTGCTGGACCGCATCCTGGGCTGTGGCACGCTGGTGGTGGAGTCGGCCGGCGAGCACGGCCAGGAGCAGCTGGAGGACATCCCGCACGTGGAGTCCACGCAGCGTGAGCTGACCAACCTGATCAGCAACGTCGGCACCGACGGGACGGCCGCGCTGGCCGAGCCCGAAGAGCAGCACGGCAAGAAGAAGTAGAAGTAGCAGACGCAGGCGATTCGACGGCGACCAGGGCAGGAGCTGCGGAACACGATGGCGCGCAGGGTGCCGGGGGACGGTGGCCACGACGCGGCCGGGAAGAACGGCGGCCGGGCGCGCCGGGCCGAGGGCGAGCCGGCTGGGTCAGCCAATTCGGCTGGCTCGGCCGACTCGGCTGACTCGGCTGACTCGGCCGGGGCTGCCCGGACCTCCGGCTCCCGCGCCGTCGGAGGCGCCGCCAGCGCCGCCGGCGTGGGCGGCATCGGAGGCGTCGGCGGTATCGGCGGCGTGGCCGGTCCCGGCGCCGCCAGCGGCTCCGGAGTCGCCCGGAACGGCACCGCCGGCGGAGCCAACGGCGCCTCCGGCACTCCCGCCACCCCCGGCACCTCCAGCGCCGCCAAGCGCAAGGCCGCCAACGGCGACGAGCTCGAAGCCCTCCTGCTCGGCGGCGTCCCCCGGCACACCGCCTACGAGGTCTGCAAAGCCGCGGGCATCCCCTACGACGAGGCCCGCCGCTACTGGCGCGCGATGGGCTTCGCCGACGTCGGCCAGGCCCGCGCCTTCACCGACGCCGACGTCGACGCCCTGCTCCGGCTCGGCGGCATGCCGCGCAGCGGGCTGTTCACCGAGGACTTCGCGGTCCAGGTCGCGCGCTCCATGGGACAGACCACGGCGCGGCTCGCCGAATGGCAGGTCGACGTGCTGTTCGATGCCTTCGACACGGCCGGCGTGGGCTCGGAGGAGATGGCCGAGTTCGGCTACCGGATCGGCCGCCGGGTCCTGCCGGAGCTGGAGGAGCTGCTGGTCTACGTCTGGCGCCGGCAGCTCGCCGCGGCCGCCGGCCGGGTCCGGCAGCAGCTCCAGGAGCACGCCGAGGGCCTGCAGGCCGTCGGGTTCGCCGACCTGGTCTCCTTCACCCGGCTCTCGCGCCAGCTGACCGAGGAGGAGCTGGCCCGGCTGGTGTCGGTGTTCGAGGCCAACGCCGCCGACACCGTGGCCTACGGCGGCGGCCGGCTGATCAAGACCCTGGGCGACGAGATCATGTTCGCCGCCGACTCCCCGGCCCGGGCCGCGCGGATCGCGCTGGACCTGCTGGCCTCGATGCGGCGCACCGAGGCGGTGCCCGAGCTGCGGATCGGCGTGGCGTACGGGCACGTCGTGCAGCGCAACGGCGACATCTACGGGACCACGGTCAACCTGGCGGCACGGCTGACGTCGCTGGCCGAGCCGGACCAGATCGTGGTGGACCCGGAGCTGGCCGACGCGCTGGCCGACGACGCCTCGTTCGCGCTGGAGCCGGTCGGGACGCGGATGGTGCGCGGGCTCGGCGAGATCGCGCTGACGGCGCTGACCGGGGGCTGAGCGCCAGCTGAGTGCCAGCTCAGCGCAAGCCGGTCGCCCCAAGGTGACAGCCCTCACATTCCAGACTTTGAGACACCGCTGCTAGCGTCATATGCATGACCGATATGCCGACAGCGTTGTCGCTCCGGGAAGTGGGGCCGCGCGACGGCCTGCAGAACGAGGACCCGGTCTCCACCGAAACCAAGATCGAACTGATCGACCGGCTCTCCCACACCGGCGTCTCCCGCATCGAGGCGGTGTCGTTCGTGCACCCCCGCGCGATCCCGCAGATGGCCGACGCCGCCGAGGTCGCCGCGCAGATGACCCGGGCCGACGGTATCCGCTACTCGGCGCTGGTGCCGAACCTCAAGGGCGCCGAGCGGGCCCTGGACGCCGGCTTCAACGAGATCGAAGTGGTCGTCTCCGCCTCGGACACGCACAACAAGAAGAACCTGAACCGCAGCACCGCCGAATCCCTCGACGACATCGCCGCGATCATGGACCTGGCGCACGGCCGGGGCGCCACGGTCCAGGTCATCGTCTCCACCGCCTGGGGCTGCCCGTACGAGGGCGAGGTCCCCACCGAGCGCGTGCTCTGGGTGGTCGACACGGCGGTCGCGCACGGCGCCGACTCCCTGTCCTTCGGCGACACCACCGGCATGGCCACCCCGACCCGTGTCACCCGGCTGATCGGCGAGACCCGCTCGGCACACGCGGACAAGCCGCTGAACCTGCACTTCCACAACACCCGCGGCACCGGCCTGGCGAACGTCCTGGCCGCGCTGCAGCTCGGCGTCACCGACTTCGACGCCTCGGTCGGCGGCCTCGGCGGCTGCCCCTACGCCCCCGGCGCCTCCGGCAACATCGCCACCGAGGAGCTGGTGCACATGGTCGAGGACATGGGCATCGACACCGGCGTGGACCTGGACGCGCTGCTGGACACGGCGGCCTACGCCGAGCGCGCCGTCGGCCGGACGCTGCCCTCGCAGGTGCTGCGGGCCGGACCGCGGACGCGGCTGGCGCAGAGCTGAGCTGAGCCGGAGCTGAGCCGGGCGCAACAGAGCTGAGCCGAGGCGCGCAGGTACCCGCTCGCTACTCCCGCTTAGGCGGAGCCGCCTCCCCCGCCTGCGCCAAGGCCCGCTCCCACGCCTCCTCGCCGCGCGTGCGGCGCAGCTGGTCGCGCACGTATTCGGACACGGACACGCCCAACTCGGCGGCCCGGGCGCGGGCGGCGGCCAGGCCGTCGCCGGCCGAGGAGGTGGGGTGCTGGGCTCCGGTCACGTCGGGCCACGGTACCGACACCGGGCGTCGATCTCGTGGACCATCGCCCGGACGGGTGAAGTGGCACAGCCGGAGGACATCACCTAGCGTGGTCCCGTGATTTCGTACGGCGGACAACGCGGCCATGTCTAATACAGATCAAGCCTCGATCCGCCTGCGTGCGCTCACCGACCTGGCCCGCGCCCTGGCGCGGGTCCACGGGTTCAGCGAGGTCATCACCGTCGTCGCCGAGGAGTCCCGCAAGGCGCTGGACGCGCGGGTCGTGTCGCTGTCGGAGTACGTGCGCGCCACCGGCCAGCTGCGCGTGCTGATCAACCACGGGGAGCTGCTGCCGTTCGAGGAGCGGTTCCCGGAGGAGGAGTGGTACGCGCCGTCGGACTTCCCGCGCATCGTCAGCGAGGAGTACCCGCGGCCGTGGACCCTGCGCAGCGACGACGCCGACGCCGACCCCCGGCGCACCGCCTCGCTGCGACTCCGCGAGCGCCACAGCGCGCTGATCTCGCCGATCTTCTTCGCCGGGCAGGTCTGGGGCGAGCTCTACGCGGCCCGCACCGCCGACCAGGAGCCCTACACCGACGCCGACCTGGACTTCGCCGCCACGCTCGCGGCCCTGGTCAGCGCCGGCCTGGCGCAGGCCGACCGGCAGGAGTACCTGGAGCGGCTGGCCTACACCGACGAGCTGACCGGCCTGGCCAACCGGCGGGCCATCGAGGTCGGCCTGGACGAGGCGATGGAGCTGCACCGCCTCACCGGGCTGCCGGTGGCCCTGATCATCTGCGACGTGAACGGCCTCAAGCAGGTCAACGACACCTCCGGCCACGACACCGGGGACGCCGTCCTGGAGCAGCTGGCCGGGCACCTCTCGGCGGTCGCCGGCACCGTCAACGGCGCCCTGGCGGCCCGCATAGGCGGCGACGAGTTCTGCGTCCTGGTGGTCGGCCAGCCCTGGTCGACGGTGACCCAGCTGGCCGAGGACCTGGCCGGCCGCGCCGCCAAGCTGGAGGGCATCTCCGGGGCCGCGGTCGGCTACGCCGCCACCGACGGCCCGGCCGGCACGGTCGCCAGCCGGGACACCCTCTTCCGGCTCGCGGACGCCGCGCAGTACGAGGCCAAGCACGAGGGCATCCAGCGCCCGGTCGCCGCCACCACGCGGCACCTCATCCGAGTCGAGGAGGCGGCTGCCGACGGCTCCGCGGCCTCCCGCGACCGCCGCCGAATACGCCGCGGCCGCTGACCCGCGAGGCGTTCCGCGAGGCGATCCGCGATCCGCGGCCCCTTCCCACGGCCCACAGACCCTCAACCCCACGCCCCGCGACCCACTTGACGTATCAGGCCTCGATGTCAAGCTGAAACCCATGGCCACCGACATCGACCTGTCCGACAACGCCTTCTGGTCCCTGCCCTACGACCAGCGCATGGCCGCCTTCGCCGAGCTCCGCGCGCGCCCCGTGGCCCCGCTGTTCGCCGAGCCCCGCTTCCCCCTCATCAAGCCCGGCGCCGGCTACTACGCCCTCACCCGCCACGCCGACGTCGTCGCGGCCAGCCGCCACCCGGAGCTGTTCAGCAGCGAGCCGACGTCGAACAGCATCCCGGACATGCCGCGCTACCTGGCGGGCTACTTCGGCTCGATGATCAACATGGACGACCCCCGGCACGCCCGGCTCCGCCGCATCGTCTCCCGCGCCTTCACCCCGAAGCTGGTCAACGGCCTGAAAGCGAACATCGAGAGCACCTCGAGCCGTATCGTCGACGACCTCATGGCCCACCGCACCGGCGATTTCGTCGCCGAGGCCGCCGCGCGCCTGCCGATGCAGGTCATCTGCGACATGATGGGCATCCCCGAGCGGCAGCACGCGATGATCCTCGCGCACACCAACCGCATCCTGGCCGGCAGCGACGAGGAGTACACCGGCGTCCCGGAGGACGCGGGCCCGCTGCGCACCAAGCTGGTCGGCCCGCTGGCGCTCTACCGTCTGATCCGCTCCGGCCGTCAGCTCCACCGGCTGGCCGCGGCCCTGGGCCACGAGCGCCGCCGGCGCCCCACCGACGACCTGACCTCCCGGCTGGTGAACGCCGACCTCGACGGCGAAGCCCTCACCGACCAGGAGTTCGGCTCGTTCTTCATCCTGCTGGTGGTGGCCGGGAACGAGACCACGCGCACCGCGCTGTCGCACGGCCTGAAGCTCTTCACCGACCACCCGGACCAGATGGAGCTGCTGCGGAGCGACTTCGACGGCCACATCGTCGGCGCCCTCGACGAGATCCTGCGCTACGCGACCCCGGTCACGCAGTTCCGCCGCACCCTGACCCAGGACCACGACCTGAACGGCACGCCGCTGAAGAAGGGCGACAAAGTCCTGCTCTTCTACAACGCCGCCAACCGCGACCCGGACGTCTTCGCCGACCCCGACCGCTTCGACATCACCCGCTCCCCCAACCCGCACGTCAGCTTCGGCGGCCCGGGCCCGCACTTCTGCCTCGGTGCGCACCTGGCCCGGACCGAGATGACCGCACTGCTGCGGGAGCTGTTCACCAGGGCGCCGACCATCCGCAGCGTCGGCGAGCCGGACCGGCTGACGTCGAGCTTCATCAACGGGATCAAGCGGCTCCGCTACGAGATCGGATGAGATCGGACGCGATCAAATAGAGGAGCGCTTGTCGGCCGCCCCGGCTAGTTTGCTGTCATGAGCACACTCGAAAACCGGCCGAACAAGGCCGTGCTGGTCATCGACGTCCAGAACGGCGTCGTCGCCGGCAACCACGAGCGCGACGCCGTCGTAGCCAACATCGACACGGTCGTCGGCAAGGCGCGCACCGCGGGCGTCCCGGTGGTCTGGATCCAGGACATCGGGGAGAACCGGGAGGCCGGCTCGGAGCCGTGGAAGATCGTCCCGGAACTCGACCCGCGTGCGGACGAGCCGCAGGTGCAGAAGCACTGGGGCGACTCGTTCGAGGAGACCGACCTGGAGTCGGTCCTGGCCGGCCTCAAGGTCGGCAGCCTCGTGGTGACCGGCGCGCAGACCGACGCCTGCATCCGCTCGACGCTGCACGGCGCCATCACCCGCGGCTACGACGCCCTCCTGGTGAGCGACGCCCACACCACCGAGGACAGCACGGCCTACGGCGCCCCGGCTCCGGACGCGGTCATCGCGCACACGAACCTGTACTGGCAGTACCACGAGGCGCCGGGCCGGACCGCCGGCACCGTGACCGCCGCCGACCTCAGCTTCGATCAGGGCTGACGCGCCCTACGAAGCGTGCGTGGCGCGCCGACGCCGCAGCCGCCGCGCCAGGTCCCGCCGCCGCGAGTGGTACGCGAACATCAACGCGACCGCGGCCGCGACCAGACCGCCGAAGGCGAACACCAGGTTCGAGTAGGACAGCGGCGCGGACGGCGGCGCGGGGACGATGGTGCCGGCCCCGCGGTGGATCGGCGCCTGCGCCCCGCCGGCCGCCTCCTGGTACTCCCAGGACAGCGACGAGTAGCCGAGCACGACCCGCTCGAACTTCGCCGTGGGAGCCGGGGGCGGAGCCGGCGACGAGGCGGGTGCCTTGCCCTTCTTGTCCTTGGCGCCGGAGGCCGGGGCGGCCGGCGTCGTCGGCGGGGCGACGGTCGGCTCGGCGGTCTGGAACAGCGAGCCGTCGGGGTTCGCGTCCTGGACGCTGATCACCGTCGCGTCCTTGAGCGCGTACGAGAGGTATCCGTATCCGCTGCCCGGTCCGCCGAACGACTCCACGTGCAGGCAGCCGAACGGTTCCCCGGCCGCCGCGGCCAGCCGCAGCTTCGGCGACACGTTCGCGTCGATCGACTCCAGCAACTCCAGGTTCTGATACGGGTGCCGGCCGTCTCCCAGCTGCGGCGGGATCATGCCGTTCGGGCCGACCGACACGATCGGCAGCGAGCCGGCCGCCGGCTCGGTGATCACGGTGGAGCCGTTGTTCGGCGGATGCGCGCCGACCGAGTACGCGGGTATCTGCAGGAAGCCCTTGCCGGCCGCCGTCGCGTGCTGGCTCTGGGTGTCGCAGTTCCCTACCGACGTCGGGACCACCTGGCTGGCGAACGGCGGCGCGGTCCAGCCCGGGTAGGGCGTCGTCGAGTTCGACCACGAGGGTGGCGCCGTCGACGTGGGGGTCGCGGGCGTGGTCGGGGTGGTCGGCCCGCCGGTCGTGGACGGCGGGGTGGGCTGCCCGGCGGTGACCGTGAAGGTCGCGTTCGCCGACGCGCTCTGCGCCGCGCCGCTAGCGGCCGCCATGACCGTGTGCGGGCCGGCGTTGGCGGTCGGCGGGACGGTGATCACCGCGGTGGCGGTGCAGGTCTGGTCCAGTGCGCCGGAGCCGGCGGGCACGGCATCGAAGTTGAACGTGACCGAGCCGCCGAGGCAGCCCGCCGGGCCGTTGCGCGCGTTCATGTGGAAGCTGGCCGTGAACTGCGAGTTGGGGGCGCCGCTGTTCGGGCCCAGCGTCAGGTTCGCCGACGCCCGGGCGGCCTGGGCCGGCTCCGCGGCGAGTATCCCTACCGCCGCCGTGACCAGGCAGGCCCCCGCCATGCCCGCGACGACAGACCGTGCTCCGCGTTGTATCCGCACCCCACCCACGCCTCTCGGGAATCACAACCCGAGATCGTCGAGCTCCTTCAAGAGGTCCGACCGCGGGCTGCCCGGGAGACTACCGCCCTTGGCCGATTTCCGGCCACCGCTCTTGGCCGGTTCGGGCAGGACCTTGGTGTCCGACAGGCCGCCGTCGCCCAGCGTCTCGCCGCCCCCGCCGCGCCCCGCCAGCGCCGCCGCGCCGCGCTCGCGCAGCAGCCAGCCGGCCAGCACGCCGCCGATCGCCCCGCCGAGGTGGCCGAGCCAGGACACGTGCGGCACGCCGGGCAGCGCGGCGGTGAGCAGGTAGGCGTAGGACAGGGCCATGACGCAGCCGATCAGCACGTCGACCAGGTGCCGGTCGAACAGGCCCTTCACGATGACGTAGGTGAAGTAGCCGTAGACCAGGCCGGAGGCGCCGACGGTGTTCGAGTTGCCCTGCGCGAACCAGACCATCAGGCCACTGCTGAGCGTGATGATCAGGGTCACCATCAGGAACTTGCGGACTCCCCGATAGGCCGCCAGGAAACCGAAGACGAACAGCGGACCGCTGTTGCTCTCGATGTGCTGCCAGCTGTAGTGCAGGAAGGGCGAGGAGACGATGTCGCCGAGGTGGCCGACGTTGCGCGGGATGATGCCGAAGTGGGTGGACAGCCGGTAGTTGGTCGCCCAGTTCACCACCTGCACCGCCCAGATGAGGGCGATGAAGCCAACCATGACGTACAGCGCTTTGCGCGCCTCGTACAGCACTTCCTCGGCGCTGCGGCCGTCCGCTGGCCCGTCCATCCGGTCCCCCAAGTGTCTTCGCGTTGTATCGCGTTAGTCCAGGAAAAGCGTAGCGGTCGCTGTCCGAGGACGCATCCACCTTGAGAGGGAGAAAAGAGACGTCGAAAGGCGCATACGGCCCTCGCGAGTGGTCCCGGGGGCCCACCGAAGTGGCGCGAACCACGTCCGCATCGTGCGGCCGGTTCACGCAGACGGCCCTAAACTGCGAAACGACTGTCCCTACCCCACCCGCGGTATAGGTCCTTCGGACCTGTACACCGGGGGCAGGGCATGGGCCCGAGGAAAGGGATTGCCCGTGCGCAAGGTTCTGATCGCCAATCGTGGCGAGATCGCGGTCCGGGTCGCCCGGGCGTGCCGGGACGCCGGTATCGGCTCCGTCGCGGTCTACGCCGACCCGGACCGGGACGCGCTGCACGTCCGGGTCGCCGATGAGGCGTACGCCCTGGGCGGCTCCACCCCCGGCGACTCGTACCTGGTCATCGCCAAGCTGCTGAAGGCCGCCGCCGACTCCGGCGCGGACGCGGTGCACCCCGGCTACGGCTTCCTGTCGGAGAACGCCGAGTTCGCGCAGGCGGTCATCGACGCCGGCCTGACCTGGATCGGCCCGCCGCCGGCGGCGATCAGCTCGCTCGGCGACAAGGTCTCGGCCCGGCACATCGCGCAGCGCGCCGGCGCCCCGCTGGTGGCCGGCACCCCGGACCCGGTGACCGGCGCCGACGAGGTGGTGGCCTTCGCCCGCGAGCACGGCCTGCCGGTGGCGATCAAGGCGGCGTTCGGCGGCGGCGGCCGCGGCCTGAAGGTCGCCCGGACGCTGGAGGAGATCCCCGAGCTGTACGAGTCGGCGGTGCGCGAGGCGGTCACCGCCTTCGGCCGCGGCGAGTGCTTCGTCGAGCGCTACCTGGACCGGCCGCGGCACGTGGAGACCCAGTGCCTGGCCGACCAGCACGGCAACGTCGTGGTGGTGTCCACCCGCGACTGCTCGCTGCAGCGCCGGCACCAGAAGCTGGTCGAGGAGGCCCCGGCGCCGTACCTCAGCGAGGAGCAGATCGCGGAGCTGTACCGGGCCTCGAAGGCGATCCTGAAGGAGGCCGGCTACTACGGCGCGGGCACGTGCGAGTTCCTGGTCGGCCAGGACGGCACCATCTCCTTCCTGGAGGTGAACACCCGCCTGCAGGTCGAGCACCCGGTCAGCGAGGAGGTCACCGGCCTGGACCTGGTCCGCGAGATGTTCCGGATCGCCGACGGCGAGGAGCTGGGCTACGGCGACCCGGAGGTCCGCGGTCACTCGTTCGAGTTCCGGATCAACGGCGAGGACCCGGGCCGCAACTTCCTGCCGGCCCCCGGCGTGGTCACCACCTGGCGGCCGCCGTCGGGTCCGGGCGTGCGCCTGGACTCCGGCATCGAGCAGGGCGCGGAGATCGGCCAGAACTTCGACTCGCTGCTGGCCAAGCTGATCGTCTCGGGCCGGGACCGCAAGCAGGCCGTGGAGCGCGCGCGCCGGGCGCTGGCCGAGTTCGAGATCGACGGCATGCCGACCGCGCTGCCGTTCCACGTCGCGGTGATGGACGACCCGGCCTTCACCCCGGAGGAGGGCCCGTTCCACGTCCACACCCGGTGGATCGAGACGGAGTTCGACAACACGATCCCGGCGTACGCCGGGACGCCGGGCGAGGCCGCGGAGGCCGGCGAGCGCACGACGGTCGTCGTCGAGGTCGGCGGCAAGCGCCTGGAGGTGACGCTGCCAGCCGAGCTCGGGGTGTCGGCCACCGGCGGCGGTGGCGGGGCCGGCGGGCGCGCCGGCGGCAAGGCGGCGCCGAAGCGGGGCGGCGGCGCCAAGGGCGGCGCGGCGGTCTCCGGCGACGCGCTGACCGCGCCGATGCAGGGCACGATCGTCAAGGTCGCGGTCGAGGCCGGCCAGGAAGTCGCGGCCGGGGACCTGATCGTGGTGCTGGAGGCGATGAAGATGGAGCAGCCGATCAACGCGCACAAGGCCGGGACGGTGACGTCGATCGCGGCCGAGGTCGGGGCGACGGTCACGGCCGGCACGGTGCTCTGCGAGATCAAGGACTAAGGCGGGTCCACGGCTGAGGCGGCGCCACGGCTGAGCCTGGTCAAGGACTGAACGCCGGCGTGGCCGGTGGGCCCGTCGTACGCGATCGCGTGCGGCGGGCCTTCGCCGTGGCGATCGGCTAGCCTCGGGGAATGGATCACCTTCTTGCCCGCCGGGGAAGGAGGACGTCCGCCGTCCTCCTTGCGGGCTTCGCTCTTCTGCTCTCAGTCTTCTTCTGGAGCGGCGGCTCAGCACGTGCCGCCGACTCGACGATCGGCTCGGTCGCTTCGGCGCTCAAGGACAAGCCGGTCTATGTGGATCCGGGCGCGCCGGTCCAGCTGAGCTCGGCGCAGATCGACTCCGTGGTGTCGCAGATCCACGGGATGCACTCCGGGACCGCGGTGTTCATCGCGATCCTGCCGGACAACCCCACGTTCCATCAGGGCACGCTGCTTCAACAGTTGCGGAACAAGGTCGGCCTGTCGGGCGTCTACGCCGCGAGCGTCGGCCACAGCTTCCAGGCGCTGGACTTCTCCGGCTCGCTGCACACCGGGCAGGCCAACGGCCTGGCGGTCGCGGCGGCCAAGGGCAGCGGCGGGAATCTGGACACGGTGCTGACGACGTTCGTGTCCTCCGTCGACTCCGCGGTGAGCACTGACGGCCGCGCGACCTCCGGCGGGAAGTCGTCTTCTTCTTCCAAGTCCGGAGCGGGCGCGCTCATCCTCATCGTGGTGCTGGTGGTCATCGCCGGCGGCACGTATCTGGCGGTCGCCGGCCGCAAGAAGCGGCGGGCGAACCAGCGGCGGGCGGTCGAGCTGGACGGCTTGAAGCGCGCGGTCGACGAGGACATCACCGCCTACGGCGAGGTGCTGGACCGGCTGGACTTCTCCCCCGGCGACCCGGCCGCGACCGACGAGATGCGCGCCGACTACAGCAAGGCCCTGGATCAGTACGAGGCGGCGAAGAAGGCGGCCGCGGCGGCGCAGCGCCCGGAGGACATGAAGAACGTCACCGAGGCGCTGGACGAGGGCCGCTTCGCGCTGGCCACCCTGGACGCCCGGCGCACGGGAGCACCGCTGCCGACGCGGCGCCCGCCGTGCTTCTTCGACCCGCGCCACGGCCCGTCGGTGGGCGAGGTGACGTGGGCACCCCCGGGCGGCGCGCCGCGTCCCGTACCGGCGTGCGCCGCGGACATGACGCGCGTGGACACCGGACAGGAGCCGCAGGTGCGGCAGGTGGAGACGGCGTACGGACCGCAGCCGTACTACAACGCAGGACCGGCCTACGCGCCCTGGGCCGGCGGCTACTTCGGCGGCTCGGTACTGCCCGCGCTGATGATCGGCACGGTGATGGGCTCGATGTTCGGCGGCCACGACACCTACGTCGAGAACAACTACTACGACAACGGCGGCGGAGGCGGCTGGGGCGACGGCGGCTCCGGCGGCGGAGGCGACAGCGGCGGCTCCAGCTGGGGCGACTCCGGCGGCTCCTCGGACTGGGGCGGCAGCGACTGGGGCGGCGGAGGCGGCGACTCCGGCGGCGGCGGCTCGGACTGGGGCGGTGGCGGCGGCGGGGATTGGTGACCGCAGGGGCTCTGGCCCAGATTCCGTGAAACCGCCTTGTGGTCGGGTAGCCGGGTGGCCGGGTAGCCGGGTGTCACCGGCAGCCGGAGTGCGTGCTCGCCGTGCCGCCGGCCTCAGTCGGCGGCCTGGCCGCCCGCATCGAGGGTTGCCATGGCGGCTTCCAGCAGCTCCACCCGCATGTCGTCGGCGAGTTCGCCTTGTCCTGCCACGAGTGCGGCCATCGTGCCTTCCTTGACGGCGGCGACGGCCATCCGGGCGCGGATGACACGAACGGGAGATGGGTCTCGGCCCGCCACGGCCAGGATGATCAGCTCCGTCTTCCCGACGAAGTCGTGGCGTTGGGAGTGCTCCTGCAGCACGGAAGCGTCCCCGGACTGCAACGCCATGTAGGCGGCCGGATGTTTGGCCTGTAGGTCGATCAGAGCGGTGAGCAACTCCTGCGGTGTCCGGCCGGCGGCGTCTTCGGCGATGGCCGCGATCTCGGCTGCCGGCTCCGCGACCAGGGCGGAGAGGATGGCCTCCTTGGATTTGAAGTGGTAGTAGAGCGCGCCTTTGGTGACGCCCAGCGCGTCTGCGAGATCTGCGATCGACGTGACCGTGTAGCCCTTGGTCCCGAACAGCTGTCGCGCCGCGTCGAGGATGTCCGCCCGCATGTCGCGTCGCTGGGAAGGAGTCATGAGGTCAGCATACTAAACGTTCGGTACGTCGTTGACATACTGAACGACCGGTATGTAGCCTGGCTTCATCGACCGGGTGATCGACTCTCCCAAGGTGATGAGGACCGACATGACTGACGAAGCGGTACTGGATGTGGTTCGCCGCTACCACGAGGCCTGGACCACGACCAAGAACTTCGATGCGGCCGCGCAGCTGCTCGCGGACAGCCTCACGACGGACCTTCCGGTCAGCGTGTTCGCGGACAAGCGGGAATTCGTGGAGGCGATCAGCAAGTTCGGCGAACGCGTGTCGAGCGTCCAGCTGTTGTCCGCATGCGCCGGCCCGGGCGAGGCGGTGATGGTCTACGACCTGGTGCTCGACCCGCTCGGCCCGCTGCGGATCGCCGAGCAGTTCACGGTGGTCGACGGCCAGATCACCTTCATCCGCCAGGTGCACGACACGGCAGCCATGCGCGCGGCGCAGACATTTCAACGACCGGAGCAGTGATCTCATGGCACAACGCACCTGGTTCCTGACCGGCGCCTCTCGCGGATTCGGCCGCAGGTGGGCGACCGCGGCACTCGACCGCGGCGACCGCGTCGTCGGGACCGCTCGCGACCCCCGCACGATCGGCAACCTCGCCGAGCGTCATCCGGACACCTTCCTCGGGCTGGCCCTGGACGTCACCGACCGCTCAGCCGTGTTCGCCGCGGTCAAGGCCGCCCACGACCACTTCGGCGAACTCGACGTCGTCGTCAACAACGCCGGCTACGGCCAGTTCGGGATGATCGAGGAACTGTCCGAACAGGAGGCCCGCGACCAGATCGAGACGAACCTGTTCGGTGCGCTCTGGGTCGCCCAGGCCGCCCTGCCCTACCTGCGCCAGGCCCGCAAGGGCCACATCTTGCAGGTCTCCTCGATCGGCGGGATCACCGCGTTCCCCGGGATCGGGATCTACCACGCGTCCAAGTGGGCGCTCGAAGGCCTCAGCCAGAGCCTGGCACAGGAGGTCAAGACCTTCGGTGTGCATCTGACGCTGATCGAACCGGCCAGCTACGCGACCGACTGGGGTGGCGCCTCGGCCAAGCGCGCGACCCCGATCGACGCCTACGCGCCGGTCCGCGAGGCGACGGCGAAGCGATTGTCGGCCAACCCGCCCGGGGATCCGGACGCTTCCGCCGCCGCGATACTCAAAATCGTCGACGCCGAGACGCCGCCGCTGCGGGTGTTCCTCGGCTCCGTGCCATTCACTGTCGCCACGAACGAATACGCCAGCCGGCTCGAGAACTGGCGCCAGTGGCAGCCGATAGCTGAGCTCGCCCAAGGCGGCTGAGCGCGCTCCAGGAGTGCCTGGCGCCTCAGCCGGCCCGCCACTCCGGCAACCCCGGCAACACCTTCGCCGCCACCGTCCGCTCCAACCGCCCGGCATCGCTCTGCGCCATCGCCGACCCGTCGGCCATCATCACGTCGACCGCGTAGACCCCGGCCCCGCCGCTGGGTGCCCAGGCCACCTCCAGGCGGTTCACCTGATGCCCGCCCGAAGCTCCCGACAGCAGCGCCGCCGGGTGCCCGGCCAGCTGCTCCGTCTGCTTCAGCGTCGCGCTCTTGCTCGTCGACAGGATCACCGCGTACTGGCCCACGACCCACTCGACGTGGACCTCCTGGTAGTCCGCCGGGGTGCTGCCCGGGACCGCCATCTGGCCGCCGTAGGCGGTCTGCGCGCTCGGGACGCCCAGCAGCGTCGGCAGTTCCGCCTTTTCCAGCGCCGTGCACAGTTTCGCGCCGTCCTGGGCCGCGGTGCTCTGCGACGCCGCCTGGCAGGGGTCCGGTTTCGGGTCCTTCCAGGTGACGGTCAGCGCCACCGCTCCGGCCACCACGACGCCGCCGAGCGCCAGGGCGGCGATGATCTGGAAACGGGTGCTGCGATGCGAGTCCTTCACGAATGTCGCCCCCTGTCGCTACCGGCCGGTAACCTGCCCGAAGGCGACCATCCTGGCAGCGGTGGCGGAGGTCGGACAACCCCCGGGGCGGGACCGGGGCGGGACCGGGGCGGGACCGGGGCGCGACCGAGCCGGGACCGGGACTGAGGCGGGGCCTCAGTCCTCGTCCTTCACGTCCGCGTGCAGCCGGCGCGCGGCCTCGGCGATCGAGCCGGACAGCGACGGGTACACCGTGAACACCGAGGCGACCTGGTCCACCGTCAGGTGCAGGTCGACGGCCATGGTGATGGGGTGGATCAGCTCGCTGGCGCGCGGGGCGACGACCACGCCGCCGACGATCGTGTCCGAGCCCTTGCGGGAGAACAGCTTCACGAAGCCGTCCTTGAAGCCCAGCATCTTCGCGCGGGGGTTGGAGTCCAGCGCCAGCTTGTACTCGTTGAAGCCGGGCGAGTCGTGGTGCGCGTTGACGTTCGTCTGGCCGACCGTGGCGACCTCGGGGCTGGTGAAGATGTTGGACGACACCCGCTTGAGGTTGATCGGCCACACCGCCTCGCCGAGCGCGTGGTACATCGCGATCCGGCCCTGCATCGCGGCCACCGAGGCCAGCAGCAGCACGCCGGTCACGTCCCCGGCCGCGTAGACGCCGGGCGCCGAGGTGCGCGAGACCCGGTCCACCTCGATGTGGCCGCTCTTCGTCAGCTCGACGCCGGCCTCCTCCAAGCCCATGCCCTCGGTGTTCGGCAGCGAGCCGACGGCCACCAGCACGTGCGAGCCCTCGACCGTGCGGCCGTCCTCCAGGGTCACGATCACCCGGTCGCCGTCGCGGACCGCCGAGGCCATGCGCGAGCGCGAGAGCACCCGCATGCCGCGGCGGCGGAAGACGCTCTCCAGCACCTCGGCGGCGTCGGCGTCCTCGCCGGGCAGGACCCGGTCGCGGGAGGAGACCAACGTCACCGCCGAGCCCAGCGCCTGGTAGGCGCCGGCGAACTCGGCGCCGGTGACGCCCGAGCCGACCACGATCAGCTCCGGCGGGAGCTCCTTGAGGTTGTAGACCTGCTTCCAGTTCAGGATGCGCTCGCCGTCGGGCATCGCCTCGGCCATCTCGCGCGGGCGCACGCCGGTGGCCAGCAGGATCACGTCGGCGTGGTAGACCGCGACAGTGCCGTCCGGGAGGTCCACCTCGACCTGGCGGTCGGCGGTCAGCCGGCCGCGGCCCTTGATGATCTGCACCCCGGCCTTGCTCAGCGACTCGGCGATGTCCACGGACTGCGCCGAGGCCAGGTTCTTCACCCGGCGGTTGACCTTCTCCAGGTTCACGCCGCTCACGCAGCTGCCGCCGACCGAGACGCCTCCGATGCGGATCCCCAGCTCCTCGGCCGACTCGAACGACGACATCACATCGGCCGTCGCGATCAGCGTCTTGGACGGCACACAGTCGGTGAGCACCGAAGCCCCGCCGACGCCCTCGTGCTCGACGAGCACGACCTCCGCGCCGAGTCGGGAGGCCACCAGCGCCGCCTCGTAGCCGCCAGGTCCGCCGCCGATGATCACGATCCGAGTCACGTGCACCATTGTCTCGCACGAAAACTAGTTGGCGTCACCGGATAGCCTGGATCGGCTAGCGACTAGTCGGAAACCAGGTAGATAACCGTGAGCAACCCCGCCCAGGACTTCGCGGCGGACGCGCCCATCAGCCAGGTAGCGGAATCGCCGTCTCTGAAGGAGACCTTCCGCGAATCCCTCACCGTTCTGCGGATCAGCCAGTTCCGGCTGGTCCTGTTGGAGCGCCTGCTGTCCACGTCAGCGACCGGCATCTCGTCCGTGGCGCTGTCCTTCGCCGTGCTCGCCGTCACCAGGTCCGCCGCGCACCCGGACGGGAACGCCGCCGCGGTCTCCTTCGTGCTGGCCGCGCAGCTGGCCCCGATGCTGGTCTTCACCCTGGTCGGCGGGGTGCTGGCGGACCGGTTCCGGCCGCAGCGGGTGATGATGGCCGCCAACTTCTCGGCCGCCGCCGGCGAGGGCCTGGCCGCGGTGCTCATGCTCACGCACGCCGCGAACACCTGGAACCTGCTGGTCGCCGCCCTGCTCATGGGCACCGGCGGCGCGCTGTTCTACCCCTCGTCGCAGTCGCTGATCCCGCGGCTGGTGCCGGAGGAGCGGATGCAGGCCGCCTCCTCGCTGTCCCGGCTGGCCCAGTCCTCGATGCTGATGCTCGGCGCGGCGGTGGGCGGCGTCCTGGTCACGGCCTTCGGGCCGGGCGAGGCGATGGGCCTGGACGCGGTGCTGCTGCTGATCGGGACGCTCCCGCTGTTCCGGATCACGGTCACCGCGCTGGAGCGCGCCGCCGAGAAGGCGCCGGGCATGCTGCACGAGCTGCGCGAGGGCTGGATCGAGGTCCGCTCGCGCACCTGGCTGTGGGCGGTCATCGCCTGCTACGCCGCCGTGCTGGCGGGCTGGTTCGGCGGGTTCTCGGTGCTCGGCCCGGAGGTGGCCAAGGCCCGCCTCGGCGGCGCCGGGGCCTGGGCGCTGATCATCAGCTGCGACGGCCTGGGCATCCTGCTCGGCGGCGTCGCCGGGCTGATCTACCAGGTGAAGCGGCCGATGTTCGTCGGCACGATCCTCACCTTCGCCTTCGCGCTGCCGCCGATCGTCATGGGCCTGGGCGGGCCGCTGTGGGCCATCTCCGCGGTCTCGGTGCTGGCCGGGTTCTCCGGCGAGTACTTCATGATCCTGTGGACCGTGGCGCTGACCCGGCACATCCCGCAGGACAAGCTCGCGCGGGTCTACTCCTACGACGCGCTGGGCTCGCTGAGCGCGTCCCCGTTGGGATCGCTGGTGGCCGGGCCCGCCGCGAACGCGTTCGGGACCAGGGCGGTGCAGCTCGGCGCCGGGGCGGTGATCATCGGCGCGACCGGGCTGACGTTCATGTCCTCGCAGGTGCGGCAGCTGCGGGCGGACGCGCCGGTGCTGTCGACCCTGACCGCGCCGCTCGGCGAGGAGCCGGCTCCAGGGTTCGTGGCGGTCTGACGCCAGGGGGCCCGCGGGGTTCGCAGGGTCCGCAGGGTTCGCGGGGCCTGCGGAGTCCGCAACCTCCGGGACACCGTCCGCGAACCCCGCGCTGTACGCTCACCAGGTGACGAACAGCGCTGACCCGACCCAGGACCCCTACCAGCTTGCCGAGACCGCCGGCGCCAGCCTCACCGAGCTCGCCGGGCGGCACGACGTCGCCGTGGTCATGGGCTCCGGCTGGGCCGAGGCCGCCGACGCGCTCGGCACCCCGGACTGGGAGTCCCCGGTCGACGCCCTGCCCGGCTTCGCCGCGTCCACCGTCGTCGGGCACGCCGGCAAGGTGCGCTCGGTGACCGTCGGCGGCACCAAGGTCCTGGTCTTCCTGGGCCGCACGCACCTGTACGAGGGCCGCGGCGTCGCCTCGGTCGCGCACGGCGTGCGCACCGCGGTGGCCAACGGCGTGAAGACCGTCGTGCTCACCAACGGCTGCGGCGGGCTGCGCTCGGACATGCACGCCGGCCAGCCGGTCCTGATCAGCGACCACCTGAACCTGCAGAGCGAGTCGCCGATCGTCGGCGCCCGCTTCGTGGACCTCACCGACCTGTACTCCGCACGGCTGCGCGAGCTCGCGCGCACCGTCGACCCGAGCCTGGCCGAGGGCGTCTACCTGGCGCTGCGCGGCCCGCACTTCGAGACCCCGGCCGAGATCCGCATGTTCCGCGGCTGGGGCGCCGACCTGGTCGGCATGTCCACCGCGCTGGAGGCCATCGCGGCGCGTGAGGCGGGGGCCGAAGTCATGGGTATCTCCCTGGTGACGAACCTCGCCGCCGGCATGACCGGCGAGCCGCTGTCGCACACCGAGGTCATGGAGACCGGTGCGGCGTCGGCTGCGTCCCTGGGCACGTTGCTCCAGGGCATCGTCGAGAAGATCTGACCGGCCCGGAAGGGGACGCGATGACGCAGAGGACTGAGCGAGGCACCGGCCCGGACGCCGGTGCCGGCGGCTCCACGACGACCAGCACCGCCACCGACGCCAGCACTGCCACCGGCACCGCCGAGAGCACCGCCACCGACACCAGCATCGGCACCAGCACTGGCACCGCGATCAGCGAGGCGCTGTTCGCCGCCGCCCGCGCCTGGCTGGCCGAGGATCCCGATCCGACGACCCGCACGGAGCTCGCCGACCTGCTGGAGGGCGCCGAGTCCGGCGACCCGGTGGCGTACGGCTACCTGGAGGACCGCTTCGACGGCCGCCTGCAGTTCGGCACCGCCGGCCTGCGCGGCGAGCTCGGCGCGGGCCCGAACCGGATGAACCGGGTGACCGTGTTGCGCGCCGCCGCCGGGCTGGCCGCCTTCGTCACCGAGCAGCACGGCACCGGGCAGGTCGTGGCGATCGGCTACGACGCCCGGCACAACTCGCGCCGCTTCGCCGAGGACACCGCCGAGGTGATGCTCGGCGCCGGGCACCGGCCGTACCTGATGCCGCGCGAGCTGCCCACGCCGATGCTGGCGTACAGCGTGCTGGCGCTCGGGGCGCAGGCCGGCGTCATGGTCACCGCGAGCCACAACCCGGCACGGGACAACGGCTACAAGGTGTACCTCGGCGACGGCTCGCAGATCACGGAGCCGAACGACGCGCTGATCGCCGCGAAGATCGACGCGGTCGGGGCGCTGGCGGACGTGCCGCTGGGCCGGGTCGAGAACGCGGAGGCCGTGCCGGAGAGCGTGATCGAGTCCTATGTGGCGCGGTCGTTGGAGCTGATGCCGGGCTCCCCCGAGCTGGACCTCACCTACGTCTACACGGCCATGCACGGCGTCGGCTACGAACTGGCCCGCAGAGTCCTGACGAACGCCGGATTCCCCGAGCCGATCAGCGTTCCGGAGCAGCAGAAGCCCGACCCGGACTTCCCGACGGTCTCGTTCCCCAACCCGGAGGAGCCCGGCGCGCTGGACCTGGCGTTCGCCCTCGCCGAGGAGCACCACGCCGACCTCATCATCGCCAACGACCCCGACGCCGACCGGATGGCACTGGCCGTGCCGGACCAGGCGGCGCCGGGCGGCTGGCGCCGGCTCTCGGGCGACGACGTCGGCCTGATGCTCGGCCACCACCTGGCCACCGCGGGCCGCCGGGGAACCTTCGCGACCTCGATCGTCTCCTCCGAGGGACTGGCCGCGATCGCCGCCGACGCGAAGGTCGACTACGCACGGACGCTGACCGGATTCAAGTGGCTGTCCAAGGTCCCGGACCTGGCCTTCGGCTACGAGGAAGCGATCGGCTACTGCGTCGATCCCGCACACGTGAAGGACAAGGACGGCGTCACCGCCGCACTGACCGCCGCCGTGCTGGTCGCCGGGCTCAAGGCGAACGGCCGGACGCTGCTGGACTACCTCGCCGAGGTCGACAAGATCACCGGCAACCTGGTCACCACGCAGCTGTCGATCCGCAGCAACGACCCCGAGCAGATCCAGACGATGATGCGCACCATGCGCCGGAACCCGCCGGCCGCGCTCGGCGGGGTCGCGGTCGCCGAGGTCGGCGACCTGTCCGCCAACGGCACCGCGCTCCCGCCGGAGCAGGGGCTGCGGCTGGCGCTGGACGGCGGCTGGATCGCGGTGCGGCCCAGCGGGACCGAGCCGAAGCTGAAGTGCTACATCGAGCTCGGCGACCGCGCGGCCGCCGACCGGTCGCCGGTGGTGGCGCGGATCGCCGCCGTGCGCGCCGAGCTTGAGGAGTGGTTCGCGCAGTTCGCGTAGCAACCGGATTCGCGCAGGACGCGGAGCAAGCAGAAGGGCGGCCGATCACTCGATCGGCCGCCCTTCACACGTCTTCGTACGCCTCTAGAAAGCCCCGGCGATCGCCGCCACCAGCAGCGCCACGCTCACCACGAACGGCGCCAGCGTGTACCAGGTCCAGGTCACCGCGGTCGGCGCCGCGTTCTCCACCGACGTCGTGCACACGCGCTGGCGGTCCCGCATCTCCACGACTGCCTGGTCGGCGAGCGCCATGTGCTCCAGCGGGTCCTCGCGCAACGACTTGGGGCGGCCGTAGCCGGCGGCGCCGATCGCGCTGCCGGCGATGTCGCCGGCGCCGGCGGCCTGCCGCGCGGACTCGGCGCGGGCGACGCGGGCCTGCTTCGCCACCGAGCGGTCGGACTTGCGGCGCTCGTGCATCGAGACCGGGACCGACCAGATCGTGAACTTGCGCGCCTTGCCCTCCTCCGCGACCGTCTCGACCACCAACGACAGCTTGGCCGAGACGGACTCGACGCGCGGCCAGCTGATGTCGATGCGGCGGAAGGGGTTGCGGATGGTGAGGTGGTCCGCGTGGCTGAAGGCGGCCGGGTAGATACCGCCGACCACGCCGCTGACCAGCATCACCAGACCGACCATGGAGCCGACCGGGTGCTTCTCCGATCCCAGGCCGAACGCGAACAGGAAGAGCGCGCCGAAGGCCACCAGCACGGCGCCGGTCCCGAGGGATCCGACGGTCCGGTAGGAGGTGGGCTTCTCGACCGGCGACACGGTCGTGTCGTCTGTCGGGGCCGGGGATTTGAGTCGCATACTCCCGATTCTGCCACCGACCGTCCCACGCTCCGAGACCGAGAAGCGATTGTGACTAAGTAGTGATCGGCAAGACCTGCCATTTCTCCACGTAGAGCGCACCGTCTACCGTGGTCCCGTGACCGCACAACTCGCCCTCGACGACGCGGGCCTGCGCCGCCTCCTCCACGGCCTTCCGCCGGTGGACCAGGTGGGCGCCGACGCCCGCGCCGCCAAGCTGGGGACCCGATCGATCAAGACCACCGCGAAGGCCGAGGCGCTGGACCTGGCCGTGCGCATGGTCGACCTCACCACGCTGGAGGGCGCCGACACCCCGGGCAAGGTCCGGGCGCTGTGCGCCAAGGGCATCCGCCCCGAGCCCGACCAGCCTGACTGCCCGAGCGTGGCCGCGATCTGCGTCTACGGCGACATGGTGGAGACCGCCAAGGCGGCGCTGGCCGGCTCCGGCGTCAAGGTGGCCGCCGTGGCGACCGCGTTCCCCAGCGGCCGGGCGCCGCTGGCGGTGAAGCTGGCCGACACCGCCGCCGCGGTCGAGGCCGGGGCCGACGAGATCGACATGGTGATCGACCGCGGCGCCTTCCTGGCCGGCCGGTACGGGGCCGTCGCCGAGGAGATCGCCGCCGTCAAGGAAGCCTGCAGGACCGGCGGGCACGACGCCCACCTGAAGGTGATCCTGGAGACCGGCGAGCTGGCCACCTACGACAACGTCAAGCGGGCCTCCTGGCTGGCGATGCTGTCCGGCGCCGACTTCATCAAGACCTCCACCGGCAAGGTGAGCCCGGCCGCCACGCTGCCGGTGACGCTGCTGATGCTGGAGTCGGTGCGCGACTTCCGCGCCCAGACCGGCCGGCAGGTCGGCGTGAAGCCGGCCGGCGGCATCCGGACCGCCAAGGACGCCATCAAGTACCTGGTGACGGTGAACGAGACCGCGGGCCCGGACTGGCTGGACCCGGACTGGTTCCGGTTCGGCGCCTCCAGCCTGCTCAACGACCTGTTGTTGCAGCGCCGCAAGCTCGCCACCGGGGTGTACTCCGGCCCTGACTACGTGACGGTGGACTGATTCATGGCGAAGACAGAGGTCATGGCGAAGACAAGCAACGCGGGCATCTTCGAGTACGCCCCGGCCCCCGAGTCGCGCTCGGTCGTGGACCTGAAGCCGTCCTACGGCTTGTTCGTCGGCGGCGAGTTCGTCGAGGGCTCCGGCGGCGCCTTCAAGTCGGTCAACCCGGCCACCGAGGAGGTGCTGGCCGAGGTCGCGCTGGCCGACGCCGCCGACGTGGACCGCGCGGTCGCGGTCGCGCGCAAGGCGTACGACGAGGTCTGGTCGCGGATGCCGGGTGCCGAGCGCGCCAAGTACATCTACCGCATCGCGCGCATCATCCAGGAGCGGGCCCGCGAGCTGGCCGTGCTGGAGTCGCTGGACAACGGCAAGCCGATCCGGGAGTCGCGCGACGTCGACATCCCGCTGGCCGCCGCGCACTTCTTCTACTACGCGGGGTGGGCGGACAAGCTCGGCTACGCGAATCTCGGCCCGGACCCGAAGCCGCTGGGCGTGGCCGGCCAGGTGATCCCGTGGAACTTCCCGCTGCTGATGCTGGCGTGGAAGGTGGCGCCGGCGCTGGCCTGCGGCAACACCGTGGTCCTCAAGCCGGCCGAGACCACGCCGCTGACCGCGCTGCTGTTCGCCGAGATCTGCCAGCAGGCGGACCTGCCCCCGGGCGTGGTGAACATCCTGACCGGCGCCGGGGCCACCGGCGCGGCCCTGGTCGCGCACCCCGGGGTCGACAAGGTGGCGTTCACCGGGTCCACCGAGGTCGGCCGGATGATCGCCAAACAGGTCGCCGGGACCTCGAAGAAGGTGACGCTGGAGCTCGGCGGCAAGGCGGCGAACCTGGTCTTCGACGACGCGCCGCTGGAGCAGGCGATCGAGGGCATCGTCGACGGGATCTTCTTCAACCAGGGGCACGTCTGCTGCGCCGGGTCGCGGCTGCTGGTGCAGGAGTCGGTGGCCGAGGAGGTCGTGGACCGGCTGCGCGAGCGGATGAAGACGCTGCGCGTCGGGGACCCGCTGGACAAGAACACCGACCTCGGCGCGATCAACTCCGCCGAGCAGCTGGCCCGGATCCGGACGCTGACCGAGGCCGGCGAGGCCGAGGGCGCGACCCGCTGGTCGCCGCCGTGCGAGCTGCCCGAGCGCGGGTTCTTCTTCGCCCCGACCATCTTCACCGGCGTCTCGCAGGCCCACCGGATCGCCCGCGAGGAGATCTTCGGGCCGGTGCTGTCGGTGCTGACGTTCCGGACCCCGGCCGAGGCCGTGGAGAAGGCCAACAACACCGCCTACGGCCTGTCCGCAGGCGTGTGGACCGACAAGGGTTCGCGGATCCTGTGGCTGGCGCAGCGGATGCGCGCCGGCGTGGTGTGGGCGAACACGTTCAACCGCTTCGACCCCACCTCGCCGTTCGGCGGCTACAAGGAGTCCGGGTACGGCCGCGAGGGCGGGCGCCACGGTCTGGAGGCTTACCTCGATGTCTGAGACCAAGAAGAAGGCCGCGAAGGCGGCCAAGCCCGCGAAGGCCACGACGACCGTCAAGGCCGTGAAGTCCGCAGAAGCCCAGACGACGGCGAAGGTAGCCAAGGTGGCGGAAGCATCGCAGGCCGCTGTGGCAGAAGCCGAGCCGAAGCCGACGACTCCGGCCGCCGCGCCGCGTTCCTCGGTGCGCAAGACCTACAAGCTCTACATCGGCGGCGCCTTCCCGCGGTCGGAAAGTGGACGGAGCTACGCCGTGACGGCGAGCAGCGGCGAGTTCATCGCCAACGCGGCGCAGGCGTCGCGCAAGGACGCGCGGGACGCGGTGCGCGCGGCGCGGGCCGCGCAGCCCGGCTGGTCGAAGGCGACCGCCTACAACCGCGGCCAGATCCTGTACCGGATCGCGGAGATGCTGGAGGAGCGGCGCGACCAGTTCGCGCAGCAGATCGCCGGCGTCGAGGGCGTCCCGTCCGCCGCGGCCTACGCGCAGGTGGACGCCGCGGTCGACCGCTGGGTCTGGTACGCGGGCTGGTCGGACAAGCTGGCGCAGGTGCTCGGCTCGGCCAACCCGGTCGCCGGACCGTACTGGAACGTCTCCTCGCCGGAGCCGACCGGCGTGGTGGCGCTGCTGGCCCCGGCGGCACCGACACTGCTCGGCCTGACCTCCGTGATCGCCCCGGCGATCGTCGGCGGGAACGCGGCCGTGGTGGTCGCTCCGGACGCCTCCGCGGTGCCTGCGGTGACGCTCGGCGAGGTGATGGCGACCTCCGACCTGCCCGGCGGCGTCGTCAACATCCTGACCGGCGGCACGGCCGAGCTGGCGCCGTGGCTGGCCTCGCACCTGGACGTGAACGCGCTGGACCTGGCCGGCGCGCCGGCCGGTTCGGACCTGGCGCGGGACCTGGAGGTCGCGGCCGCGGAGAACCTGAAGCGGGTCGTGCGGCCCAAGGCCGGCTACGACTGGAGCGCGGACCCGGGGCTGGGGCGGATCAAGCCGTTCCTGGAGACGAAGACGGTTTGGCACCCGATCGGAATCTGAAGACTGTCACGTTAAGACTCCACTGGGTGTCCCGTCGTAACGGCGGGACACCCAGTGTCGTTGGAGCGAACATGTCCAAGAACCCGCACTCTGCCGCCCGGCGCGTCCTCGGCCTCGCCGCGCTGTCCGGCCTCGCCCTGGCCGCGGCTCCGGCCGCGCACGCCGCCACCCAGAACGACGACATCACCGGCGCCGAGGCCGGCACCGCCGCGGCCATGGCCACCACCCACCAGGCCACCGCCGCGCTCGGCGCCACCCCGCTGTACCCGCTCGCGCACACCCCGCTGGACCTGCTGTCGAACAACTTCCGGGTGCCGGTCGGCGGCATGGACCTGTCGACGTTCCCGCTGACCGCGCCGTTCAAGGACGGGCTGCCGCTGCGCGAGGTGCCCGTCGTGGGCACCGTGCTGCCCTGATTACGGGGCCCTGGCACAGTTCGGGTACAGATCCCGGGGCGCTTCCCGGCACAGTTCCGGGCACAGTTCCGGGCACGCGAAAGGGCCGGCCCGAAGGCCGGCCCTTTCACCTCCCGCTAAGGCCCTGCTGTCACTCCGCAGGCACTGCCCTCACTCAGAGGTCCAGTTGCCGATCGGCAGCCCGCCGTCCTGCTGGGGCGGCTGGGGCGGCTGCTGCTGGCCCTGCGGCGCCGGCGGCACCGTCGGGATGGCCTGCGTCATCATCGAGTCGGCGTCGTGCTGCGGCTGCGGCTGGCCCCACTGTGGCTGCGGCTGCTGCTGCGGAACCGGCTGCTGGGGCGCCTGCTGCTGAGGCGGGGGCGGACCCCACGGCTGACCCTGCGGCGCCTGCTGCTGCGGCGGCTGCTGCTGCCACTGCTGCTGGGGCTGCTGCTGCGGGCCGGGGCCCCACTGCTGCTGCGGCGGCTGGAAGCCGGCGGCCGGCTTGGCCGGCTGGTGCTGCTGGAAGTAGCCCAGCACCAGCCAGGAGCCGACGCCGGCGACGGCCAGCTCGCCCAGCGAGATGAAGAAGGTCGAGGTCTTGTCCCAGCCGGTCGCGGCGTTGGCGCCGAAGGCCGAGAACAGCGCGACCACGCCGAACAGGTCCGCGACACCCAGGGTGATCAGCGAGACCAGCGAGATGACCTTCACCTGCTTCAGGTGCGACGGCAGATGGGCCAGCACCACGGAGCCGACCAGGGCCGCGACCACGACGACGCTCAGCAGGTTCCCGACCTCGGCCGCCGCACGGTCGGAGAAGGACGGTCCGCCGCCGAGCCCGTTGTTGTTCTCGCCCGGGCCGAACAGGAACGTGATCGTGTTGAACAGCGTGCTTAGCGCGCCGAAAGCGAGCAGCACAAAGGCCGCCGGTTCGCGAAGGCGCTGAGCTATCGGAGGCATGACCTCTAGCCCCTAACTGTGAGTCGGTCAGTCTTCGCCGAACAGCCTTCCACACAACCAGAGGCGCGGGAACACGAAACGTTCAGGTCATCGCGTTATCTATGGATTGACGCCGGTTTGCCTTTACCAAAGAAATACAAGACTCTGCGGTACTGCGGGTCCCAAAGGCGTGACAGGGGGTCGTCAGGGAGTCGTCAGGCGGCAACCAGGTCGGCGTGCAGAGTCCGCACGGCGCCGTTCTCGCGCAGTTTCCTCAACGCGCGCCACAAGGTCGACTTCACTGTGCCGACGGACATCCCGAGCCGCTCGGCGATCTCGGAGTCCGTGTACGAACCGTAATAGCGCAGTGCCAGGACCTGCCGGTCGCGGTGCGGGAGCGCGGCCAGCGCGTGATGCAGGACCGTGCGCAACTCGACACGCTCCGTGTCCAGATCCCACACGGCGGAGTCGGGCAGCTCGTCGGAGGCCGGGTACTCCTCGACGCGGTGCCGGCGCCACTGCGATATCTGGTGGTTGGACATGGTGCGCCGCACATAGGCGTGCGCCACCCGCTTGTCGGCGATGCGGTGCCACGCCCCGTACACCTTGACCAGGCCTTCCTGCAGCAGGTCCTCGGCGTCGGCGGGGTTGGCGGTGAGCTGGCAGGCCGCGCGCAGCAGCGTCGAACGGCGCGCGGCGACGTACTCCGTGAAGTCCTCGCGCGAGCCGTTTACGTGGGGAGCATGGTCCGTCATACCCAGAAGGCTCGCCGCCGCCCTTCCGTGCTTCGTCGCCGACGTGTCACAGGAGTGCAACAGCCCCCACCTGAAGACTTCCTGAGAGCGCCCCAGGTCAAGGCAGAATGTCAGCCATGCCGTCCCTGCTCCTCGTCGAAGACGACGCCGCCATCCGCACGGCGCTCCAGCTCGCGCTGACCCGCCAGGGTCACCAGGTCGCGGTCGCGGCCAGCGGCGAGGAGGCACTGGCCACGTACAAGACCGTGCGCCCCGATCTGATCGTCCTGGACGTGATGCTCCCCGGCGTGGACGGGTTCGAGGTCTGCCGCCAGATCCGCCGCACCGAGCAGCTCCCGATCATCCTGCTCACCGCGCGCAGCGACGACATCGACGTGGTCGTCGGCCTGGAGTCCGGCGCGGACGACTACGTCGTGAAGCCGGTCCAGCCCCGCGTCCTGGACGCCCGCATCCGCGCCGTCCTGCGCCGCGGCGAGCGCGAGACCAGCGACATAGCGGTCTACGGCGACCTGACCGTGGACCGCTCGGCGATGACGGTGAGCAAGCGCGGCGTCGCGATCCCGCTGACCCCGACCGAGCTGAAGCTGGTGATGGAGCTGTCCCGGCACGCCGGCCAGGCCCTGTCCCGCCAGCAGCTGCTGCGCCTGGTGTGGGAGCACGACTACCTCGGCGACTCCCGCCTCGTCGACGCCTGCGTCCAGCGCCTGCGCGCGAAGGTCGAGGACATCCCGGCCGAACCGACGCTGATCAAGACGGTGCGCGGCGTCGGGTACCGGCTGGACCCGCCGCGATGAGCGCGGAAGCCGCAGCGGCTGCGACACTCACCACAACGGTGGCCGCAAGGGCGACTGCGACTGCGCGCACGCAGAGCACTGGCTTGCTCACTCAGCGCCATGACTGCTTGAGTGTGCCCCGTGCTTAGGGAGAAGCCGAAGGGCGGCAAGGTGGCCAAGGCAGCCAAGGCGCCGAAGGTCCAGGAGCTGCCGCGCCGCGCCGACCAGGAACGCCGGCGGCACAAGCGCCCGCTGCGGCTGACCGGCCTGCGGATGCGGTTGCTGGCGGCGTTCGCGGCGGTGGCGCTGATGACGTCGGTGGCGGTGACCGGGGTTTCCTATGTGCTGACGCGGCAGTCGTTGATGAACCGCATAAACCAGACCTCGGTGCAGCAGTTCAGGGCGGCGGTGACCTCGAACCAGCAACAGCTGGAGGACGCCACGCCCACGGCAAACCCGCCCCCCGCCCTGACCAACCTGAGTTTCAAGCTCCAGGCCGCGAGCGGCACCGACTGGGTGCTGCACCGCCGCGGCATCGGAGACGGCGCGACCCAGAACTACCTCACCTACAACTCGGTCCCGCCGGCACTGCGCGGCGCGGCGCAGAGGAGCATCGCCTGGCAGCGGGTGCGCGTGGGCGGCGTGCCATACCTGATCATCGGCAGCTCCGTCCAGCCGAACGGGATCGAGGTCTACAGCTTCGTCAGCCTGGAACCCCAGCAGGTGGACCTGGACCGGCTGGCGCAGAACTCCGCCATCGCGGCGGCCGTCGCGATAGCGATAGCGCTGCTGCTGGGTCTGCTCGCCTCGCGCGGCGTGCTGCTCCCCTTGCGGCGCCTGGGCATCGCGGCGCGACGGCTGGGCGCCGGGAAGCTGGACACCCGGGTCGAGGTGCGGGGCAATGACGAGGTCGCCGACGTGTCGCGCACCTTCAACGAGACCGCCGAGGCCCTGGAGCGCTCGATCGCCGAGCTGCGCTCCCTGGAAGCCTCCTCGCGGCGTTTCGTCGCCGACGTCTCCCACGAGTTGCGCACGCCGCTCACCGCGATGACCGCCGTCACCGACATGCTCGAGGAGGCGACCGACGTCGGCGACGAGAGCGCGCCGGCCGCGCAGCTCATCGTCACTGAAACAAGACGGCTGGCCCGACTCGTCGAGGACTTGATGGAGATCTCACGATTCGACGCGGGCACCGCACAGCTGCGCCGCGAGGAAGTCGACCTGGTGGCGCTCGTACAGGGCTGCCTGGACGCCCGCGGCTGGACCGGGCGCGTCACCCTCAACGTGCCGCCGGGCTTCGTCGTGGCCGTGGACCAGCGCAGGATCGACGTGATCGTGGCGAACATGGTCGGCAACGCGATAAAGCACGGCGGAGAGGGACCGGTGGAGCTGTCGATCGGCGCGTACGGACCGAACCTGGTCCTGCAGGTGCGCGACCACGGGCCGGGTATCCCGCCGGACGCCCTGGAGCACATCTTCGAGCGCTTCTACAAGGCGGACAAGGCCCGAGTCCGCTCCGAGGGCAGCGGCCTGGGGCTGTCGATCGCCTACGAGAACGCCCACATCCACGGCGGAGAGCTGACCGGCGGGAACCATCCGGGCGGTGGTGCCGTCTTCACCCTGCGGCTGCCCCTGGGTGCGACCGTCCCGGCGCCGGAGGTGCCGGCATGAGGCGCCGGTGGGCGATCGCCGCCGCCGCGGCTGCCGCCGTGCTGGCCGTGGGCGGCTGCGGCGTACAGCCGACCGGGGTGAACGTGGCGCGGCTCGACCCGTTCGGCGCGTCCCCGCCGAGCAGCCCGGAGACGGCCTCACCGTCGCAGTACCCGTACACGGTGTCGCTGTTCCTGTTCTCGACGATCAACAAGGGCCCGGGCACGATGATCAACCGCCCGGTCCAGAACGAACCGGCCCCCATGAGCCTGCCGGACGAACTCGCCATACTGTCCGCCGACGAACAGGCCGACCAGTACACGACCTACGTACCGCCGGGCGTCACCCTGAAGCCGACGCAGCAGGCACACCAGTACTTCGTCTACAGCCCGGCGCCGCTGGGCCCGCTGGCCCTGCAGCAGCTGACCTGCACCTTCGACCAGTGGTGGATCCAGCACCCCGACCCCAACCCGCAGATCCGCGCCACCACCAGGCTCATCGAGCCGAGCACCGGGTCCGACACCCAATGGCAGGACTGCCCGGAAGGGGTCGTGCAGACCAACCCCGGCGGCGCGGCGGCCAAGCCGACGGCGCCCGGCGTGGTCGGCAAGAGCACCGCCGAGGGCTGACCAGCCTCGGAAATGCTCGGTGGCCGCCCCGTGACGGAACGGCCACCGGCCAAGAATCAACTATCTGAACCGGCTGTTCCGCCGGGTTGGGTCCGTGCCCTGATCGCACGGATGGCATCCGGGCCGACGGTCTTCACTGTCGGCCGGCCCGGGTTCGGGGTCGGGAAAGCTTTGTGTGCGCGGGGTTTTCCGCGGCGGTAGTGCGGGTGGTGCGGGCCCGGCGGCCGGCTGGTCGCGACCCCGGGTGGGGTTCGCGCCCGCAGCGGCCGGGCCGGTTTCGCAGGACTCGGGCGGGGTCGCGGCGGGCTTGCGGTGGGGTCGGAGTGGAGCCGCAGTGGTTTTGCGGCCGGCGGGTGTCGCCAGGGTCCTGATTCGCCCCGGCGACCGCTCGCCGCCTTCTGCGATCCGATCCTCTGCGATCCGCTATTCGCCGTCCGTCATCCGCTATCCGCAATCCGCCGGCGGATGCCCGCCGAGCGGATCGCGAGGACCGGACTCAGCCGCCGAGGTTCGACAGCCCGCCGGCCAGCCCGGACAGCCCGCCGAGCGGCGAGCCGCCGCCGGTGAGGCCACCGACCACCGGGAGGCTGCCGCCGGGGCCCGCGAGCTGGCCGGCGATCGGCAGGCCGTGCAGCGCGTTGGTGACGTTGTCCAGCGGGCCGGCCTTCGCCGCCGCGGCCTGGGCCGGCGGGAGCTGGGTCGGGGCCTGCGCGGGCGCCTGCGGCATCGGGGCGGCGGCGGGCGGGGCAGCCGGGGCGGGGCCCTGGGCCGGTGCCGCCGGGGCCGCCGCCGGGGCGGTGGCCGCGGGGTCGGCGTGGAGCGCGTGCGTGGTGCGCATCGCGTGCTGCGGGACGTACGCCGCGCGCTGCGGCTCGGTCAGCCGGCTGCGGGACAGCGGGACCTCGCCGAGGTCCGCGTAGCCCAGGCCCGGGAGGGCGTCCGAGGCCGGCGAGGCGTCGTCCGCGATCCCCGGGAGCTGGCTCAGCACCGGCAGGCCCGCCAGCGGGATCCCGGCGATGGTGCCGTGGTTGTGCGCCACGGCCCCGAAGACCGCGGGCACGGCGTTGGTGGACACGGGCAGCCCGCCGTCGGCGAGCCCCGGCACGCCGGACGCGGCGCTGGCCTGGCCGGCCATCGCCGCCGCCCCGACGGCGGCCAGGCCGACGGTGCCGGCGGCGACGCTCAGACCGCGGAGCGCGCTGGGGGTGACCTTCGACATCGGTGATACCTCGCGGATTGCATAGGGGACCGCCATCGCGGTGTGCGATGCGGCGAATACGCAAGGTACAGACAACGGTCGGGCGGATCCAACACCTCGTCCGCCGAAAAGGTGAGTTCACCGGCCTCATAACAGAACGCTCCGGCCGGTTTCCCCACCCGTCGACGGATCTTAGGCAGAGGGCGGGGAAACCTCTGCGCGCAGCTGCTCGTAGGTCGGCTTCACATACCCGTTGATCAGCTCCAACCGCTGGTCAAAGGGCAGGAACGCGGACTTCAGAGCGTTTATCGTAAACCACTGCATGTCCTCCAGCTCGTAGCCGAAAGCCTTGTGCAGTTCGCTGAACTCACGCGTCATCGAGGTCGAACTCATCAGCCGGTTGTCGGTGTTCACCGTCACCCGAAAGTGCAGTTCTCGAAGCAACCCGATCGGGTGCGACTCGTAGGAGCGCGCGGCGCCGGTCTGCAGGTTCGAGGTCGGGCACATCTCCAGCGGAATCCGCTTGTCCCGCACGTAGGCCGCGAGCCGCCCGAGCGTCGCCCTGCCGTCGGCGTCCACCAGGATGTCGTCCATGATGGCGTTGCCGTGCCCGAGCCGGTCCGCGCCGCACCACTGCAGCGCCTCCCAGATCGACGGCAGCCCGAAGGCCTCCCCGGCGTGGATCGTGAAGTGGAAGTTCTCCCGGCGCAGGTACTCGAAGGCGTCCAGGTGCCGGGTGGGCGGATACCCGGCCTCGGCCCCGGCGATGTCGAACCCTGACACGCCCCGGTCCCGGTGCCGCACCGCCAGCTCGGCGATCTCCGAGGAGCGCGCGGCGTGCCGCATCGCGGTCAGCAGCGTGCCGACCCGGATCCGGTTCCCGGCCGCGGCGGCGCGCCGCTCCCCCTCCCGGAACCCGGCGTCCACGGCCTCGACGACCTCGTCGAGGCTGAGCCCGGCCTCCAGATGCTGCTCGGGCGCGTACCGCGACTCGGCGTACACCACCCCGTCGGCCGCCAGATCCTCGGCACACTCGGCGGCCACCCGGAACAGCGCGTCGGCGTGCTGCATCACCCCGACCGTGTGCTCGAACGTCTCCAGATACCGCGGCAGCGACCCGGAATCGGCCGCCTCGGCGAACCACCGGCCGAGCCCCTCGGCGGTGCCGTCGTACTCCGGCAGGTTGGTGTAACCGTACTGGTCGGCGAGTTCGATCACCGTCTGCGGGCGCAGACCACCGTCGAGGTGGTCGTGCAGCAGGGCCTTCGGAGCCCTGCGGATCAGCTCTTCATCCATCAGCGAAGCGTAGCGGGTGAGAATGTGGGCATCGGCCAACACATTGGTAGCTTCACGTAACGGCTTATGAACGCCACGTATATAGTCTTCGACATGGCCGTCATGGGGTTGGTCGACCGATGCGACAGCATCAGGTGTCACTCAAGGGCGCGGCGGCCATGAGACGCGCATTCAAGTTCGTGCTTCGTCCGACCGCCCGCCAAGAGATCGCGTTGAAAGCGATGCTGCACGACCACTGCGTGCTGTACAACGCTGCTCTGCAGGAACGCCGTGATGCCTGGCGGCACATCTCCAAGACCACTGTCGATTACGGCGACCAGTCCGCACAGCTCAAGGCCATCCGTGCCAACGACGCCGATCAGGCTCGCTGGTCGTTCTCATCCCAGCAAGCCACTCTTCGCCGCTTGGACAGAGCATTCTCCGCGTTCTTCCGTCGGGCGAAGGCAGGCGAAAGGCCCGGCTACCCGCGTTTCCGGAGCCTGAGCAGGTTCGACACCGTCGAGTTCCCCAAAGACGGCGGCGGGTGCCGTTGGGACCCCACGCCGGACGACAAGGTGACGCGCGTCCGCCTGCAAGGCGTCGGCCACATCCGAGTACATCGACACCGGCCGGTCAAGGGGCGAGTCAAGACGATCGGCGTCAAGCGCGAAGGCAACCGCTGGTACGTCATCCTGTCCTGTGACGACGTACCCGCTGAACCGCTTCCGGGCACCGGCCTCGTCGTCGGGATCGACATGGGAGTCACACACTTCCTGACCACCCATGCCGGCCGACACGTTCCGAACCCGCGCCATGGCAAGCAGAGCGCAGAGGACCTCGCAGACTCTCAGCGGGCACTCAAGGCATTCGGCAAAGTCAAACCCGACGACCGCACTGCAGCACACCGCCGCGCGGTCGCATAGGTCGCGAAGCTCCACCGCAAGATCAGCCGCCAGCGGCTCGACCACGCCCACAAGACCGCGCATGACCTGGTCCGAAACTACGACCGCATCGCCCACGAACATTTGAACATCGCGGGCATGACGCGTGCCCCGAAGCCGAAGCCCGATCTCGGCCAACCAGGTACGTTCCTGCCCAACGGCAGCAGCGCGAAGGCTCGTCTCAATCACAGCATCTTGGACGCGGGTTGGGGGGTGTTCCTGGGCATCCTCGCGGACAAGGCTGAAAGCGCCGGTCGTGAAGTCATTCCCGTGAACCCTCGTAACAGTTCCCGCACATGCCCGCTCCCCGACTGTGGTCACGTGGCAGCGGAGAACCGTGAGGCAGAGAGGTTCTTGTGCCTCGAATGTGGCCATGCCGATCACGCCGATCGCGTCGGCGCGCTCAACATCGCGATCAGGGCCGGGCTGGTCCTTCCCGAGTCGGTGAAAGCCCGACGGCGGGAGAAGCCTGCGGCGTCCGCCGTAGGCGGAGTCACTACCGGTTCGAAGCGGCGACTCGGTCCAAAACAAGCGGCGACCGCGTGAACTCCGTCCCCGGAGCGGCGAAATCGCAAGCGCCCGCCAGGCTTTCCAGCGCGGTGTCGAACGTCTCCGGAGTGTCGGTGTGCAACGTGAACAACGGCTGTCCCGCCCGCACCGCGTCGCCGGGCACCACGTGCCACTGCACGCCGGCGCCGGCCTGCACGGCGTCCTCCTTGCGGGCGCGGCCCGCGCCGAGGCGCCAGGCGGCCACGCCGACCTTGAAGGAGTCCATGCCGACCAGGACGCCGTCGGCGTCGGCGGTGACCACGTGGGTCTCCTTCGCCACCGGCAGGTCGGCGTCGGGGTCGCCGCCCTGGGCGCGGATCATGCGCTTCCAGGAGTCCAGGGCCGAGCCGTCGTCGAGCTTGTCCGCCGGGTCCACGGCGTCCAGGCCGGCCGCGGCCAGCATCTCGCGGGCCAGCGCCAGTGTCAGTTCCCTGACGTCCGCCGGGCCGCCGCCGGACAGAACTTCGACCGACTCGCGCACCTCCAGCGCGTTGCCCGCGGTGCGGCCCAGCGGGTTGTCCATCGCGGTGATCAGCGCGGTGGTCGCGACGCCGTGGTCGGTGCCGAGCGCCACCATGGTCTCGGCCAGCTCGCGGGCGTTCGCGAAGTCCTTCATGAACGCGCCGCTGCCGCACTTCACGTCCAGCACCAGGGCGCTGGTGCCCTCGGCGATCTTCTTGGACATGATCGAGGACGCGATCAGCGGGATCGACTCGACGGTCCCGGTGACGTCGCGCAGCGCGTACAGCTTCCGGTCGGCCGGGGCCAGGCCGTCGCCGGCCGCGCAGACCACCGCGCCGGCGTCGGCCAGGACCGCCAGCATCTCCTCGTTCGACAGCGACGCCCGCCAGCCGGGGATCGACTCCAGCTTGTCCAGGGTGCCGCCGGTGTGGCCCAGGCCCCGGCCGGACAGCTGCGGGACCGCCGCGCCGCACGCGGCCACCAGCGGGGCCAGCGGCAGCGTGATCTTGTCGCCGACGCCGCCGGTGGAGTGCTTGTCCACGGTCGGCCGGGCGAGCGCGGAGAAGTCCATGCGCTCGCCGGAGGAGATCATCGCCTGCGTCCAGCGCGCGATCTCGCGCCGGTTCATGCCGTTCAGCAGGATCGCCATCGCCAGCGCGGCCATCTGCTCGTCGGCCACCCGGCCGTCGGTGTAGGCGGCGAGGATCCAGTCGATCTGCCCGTCGGTGAGCTCCGCACGGTCGCGCTTGGCGCGGATGACGGTGATGGCGTCCATGAGCTGTTCCCTAGCTGTGATTGCTGAGATTGTCCGGGCCGAAAGCGCGGGGCAGGAGCTCCGCCATCGTCGTCGGAGCGGTGTCAGGGCCCAGATCCACCCGCAGCGCCGCGCCGCCGAACTCGAAGAGCAGCTGGCGGCAGCGGCCGCAGGGCATCAGGGCCGCGCCCGCGCCGTCGACGCAGGCGAAGGCGACCAGGCGGCCGCCGCCGGAGGCGTGCAGCGCGGACACCAGCCCGCACTCGGCGCACAGCGTCAGGCCGTACGAGGCGTTCTCCACGTTGCAGCCGCTGACGATCCGGCCGTCCTCGACCAGGGCCGCCGCGCCCACCGGGAACTTCGAGTACGGCACGTACGCGTGCGCCATCGCCTCTCGCGCCGCGGTGCGCAGGGCGGCCCAGTCGATCTCCATGGTGATCAGGTTAGCTCTCAGCCCTTGATGTACGGCTTACCGTCGGCCGCGGGAGCCCGCACCCGGCCGATCAGACCGGCCACCGCGAACAGCGTCGCCACGTACGGCAGCGTGGTCAGCAGGTCCGAGGGGATCGGCAGCTGCAGCGACGAGGTCTGGCTGGCCAGCGCGTCGGTGAAGCCGAACAACGCCGCCGCGGCCAGCGCCCCGAACGGCGACCAGCGTCCGAAGATCACCGCGGCCAGCGCGATGAAGCCCTTGCCGTTGGTCATCGACTCGGTGAAGTTGCCGACGTTGCCGACCAGCCACGCCCCGCCCAGCCCGGCCAGCGCGCCGCCGAGCGCCACGTTGCGGTAGCGCAGACGCAGCACCTTGATACCGACGGTGTCGGCGGCGGCCGGGTGCTCGCCGACCGCCCGGGTCCGCAGGCCCCACCGGGTGTGGAACAGACCCACGTGCACCGCCACCACCAGGAACACCGTGATGTAGACGATCAGCGGCTGGTCGAACAGCACCGGGCCGAGGACCCACAGCGAGGCCAGGCCCGGAATCCGGACCGTGGTGAACGGCGTCAGGTTGTTGTACGAGTTCTGGTTCGTCTGCATCAGCGACTTGAACAGGAACCCGGTGACGCCCAGCGCCAGCAGGTTCAGCACCACGCCGAGCACGACCTGCTCGATCAGGTACCGGATGGCCAGCACCGCGAGCAGCAGGCCCATCAGCGCGCCGGCCAGCACCCCGGCGAGCACGCCGATCCACAGGCTGTGCGCGGCCGTGCCGACCAGCGCGGTCATGAAGCCGCCGAACAGCAGCTGGCCCTCGATCGCCACGTTGACCACGCCGGAGCGCTCGCCGATCACCCCGCCGAGCGCGCCGAGCACCAGCGGCACCGCCGCGATCACCATCGAGTCCAGCACGGACGGGATGACCAGCCGCTCGCCGCCCTTGGGGTCCGCGGCGCTCCAGGCCATGAACGCGAAGGTGAAGCAGAACAGGACCGCCGAGGTCCCGATCAGCCGCCAGCGCCGCGGCAGCTGGAGCGCCAGCCGGGCCACGCCGACCGCGATGACGACCACGGCCAGCGCCACGATCACCGGCCGGGCCGGGAACACCCAGTCCGGGACGTGCGTGCCCTGCTTGGAGACCAGGGTCAAGCCGAAGGTGGTGCTACCGCCGTGCGCGGTGCGGGTGCCCAGGCCGAAGCCGAACAGCGTGACCAGGCCCATGATGATCTGCGTGACGCCGGCGGAGTACCGCCGGGCGTCGGCCTCGGTGCCGCCGGCCACCACGGCCGGTGCCGGGGCGATCGTCGCTACGGCCATCAGGAGCCCTCCACCTTCGAGGCCCCCTGGGCCGATTGGGGAACGTACGTCGACAGAGCGCGCATCACACCGCCTCCGCCGGGGAGTCGACCGCCGTGGCCGGCGCGACCGACGGGGCGGCGCCGGTGCCCTCGCGGCGGACCTCGCGCAGCCGGAAGATCTCCTTCACCAGCATGGGAGCGGCGACGAAGACCACGATCACAGCCTGCACCACGGTGCCCACGTCGTGCGGGATGGTGGGCGTCGTCGCGGCCTCCATGGCCACGCCGCCCGCGGTCAGCGCGCCGAACAGCAGCGCCGCCAGCGCCACGCCGACCGGCTTGCCGCGGCCCAGCAGCGCCACCGTGATGCCGGTGAAGCCGAAGCCGTTGTCCAGGGAGTTGGTCATCGCGTGCGAGGCCGACAGCGTGCCGCTGATCTGAGTCACCCCGACCAGCCCCATCAGGGCGCCGGCCAGCAGCATCGCGTACACCTGGTTGCGCGAGACCGCGATGCCCGCGGTGCGCGCGGCGTCCGGGTTCGAGCCCAGGGCGCGCAGCCGGAAACCGAGGGTGGAGCGGGTCAGCAGCCACCAGACCAGCAGCACGGCCAGGATCGCCAGCACCGTCGAGAGGTTCAGCTCGGGGCTGCTGCCGGAGATCGCGGGCAGCAGCGCGGAGTTCTTGACCGGCTTGCTGATCGCGTCCTGGCGGCTCGGGTCGTGGAACGCCTTGGTCTTGATCACCCAGGCCAGCACGCCGAGCGCGATGTTGTTCAGCATGATCGAGCTGATCACCTCGTGCGCGCCGAACCGGGCCTTGAGCAGACCGGTCAGGCCGCCGACCAGGGCACCGCCGACGATGCCGGCCAGGACCACCAGCAGGACGGTCAGCGGCATCGGGGCCGAGACCGTGAAGCCGACCCAGGTCGCGAAGATCGCGCCGACGATCAGCTGGCTCTGGCCCCCGATGTTGAACAGGCCGGCGCGGAACGGCAGCGCGACCGCCAGGCCCGCGAAGACCAGCGGGGTGGCCTCGACGATCGTGTTCTCGATCGGCCGCAGCGCCTGCTTGGCGTGCGGGTCGTAGACCGCGCCGTGGAACATCGCGGTGTAGCCGCTGGCGACCTTGCGCCAGGAGTCGGTCGGCGCGTCGCTCCAGTTCCTGCTGAAGACGTAGCCCCACTCGGACAGCAGGTGCTGGTCGGACAGGATCATCAGGATCCCGCCGATCACCACCGACAGCACGAAGGCCAGCGCGGTCACGGTGACGCTGTTCGCCGAGCCGATGGCGGCGAGTGTTCGCTTCAGCCGGTCACTCATCGGCGCTCTCACTGCTCTCTTCGGCGGCCTCGGTCTTCGCGGTCGCGGTCTTCGCGGCCTCAGTCTTCGCGGTCGCGGTTTGCTCAGCGGCCTCGGACTCGGACTCAGGCTCGGCTTCGGCGGCCGGCTCGGTCTCCGTGGCGGCGATCGGCTCGGACTCGGCGGCTTCCGCGGCTTCCACGGCCGGCTCGGCTTCCTCGGCCGGCTCGGCTTCCTCGGTCGCGGGCTCGTCGGCCACGTCGTCCAACGGCTCCCGAGCCGCCGGAACAGCGTCGACCGGCGCCGACACCGCGGTCGCGTCGTCCTCCGCCGACCCGCCGGCCATCAGCAGGCCCAGCTCCTCGTTCGTGGTGTCCGGCGGCACGATCCCGACGATCCGGCCCCGGTACATCACCGCGATCCGGTCCGCCAGCGCGGTGATCTCGTCCAGCTCGGTGGACACGATCAGCACCGCCTTGCCGGCGTCGCGCTGCTCGACGATCCGCTTGTGGATGAACTCCATCGCGCCGACGTCGACGCCGCGGGTCGGCTGCGAGGCGATCAGCAGGCTGGGATCGCGCTGGAGCGCGCGGGCCACGACCACCTTCTGCTGGTTGCCGCCGGACAGCGCGCCGGCCGGGGTCCGCTCGGACTCGGCGCGGATGTCGAACTCGGCGAGCCGCTCGGCGCCGTTCTTCTCGATCGCCTCCAGGTCCAGCCGGAACAGGCCTCCGAAGGGCTCGGTGTCGTACTGGTCCAGCACCAGGTTCTCGGCGATGGAGAAGTCCGGGACCAGGCCGTCGTGCTGGCGGTCCTCCGGGACGTGTCCGAGGCCCTGGCGCAGCACCGAACGCGGCGAGGCGCCGACCAGCTGCCGGCCGAACAGCTCGGCGGAGCCGGTCGCGGCCCGCAGGCCCGTGATCGCCTCGACGAGCTCGGTCTGGCCGTTGCCCTGGACGCCGGCGACGCCGAGGATCTCCCCGGCGTGCAGGTCGAAGGACACGTCGTCGACGGCCAGGAAGCCGCGGTCGTCCATCACGTTCAGGTTCTGCACACTCAGCGCGACCTCGCCGGCCTCGCGCGGCTCCTTCTCCACGACCAGCCGCACGTCGCGGCCGACCATGAGCGAGGCCAGCTCGCGCGCGGTGGCCGTGGGCTCGGCGCTGCCGACCACCGCGCCGCGCCGGATCACCGTGATCCGGTCGGCGATCGCCCGGACCTCGTTGAGCTTGTGGGTGATGAACACGACGGACTTGCCGGCCGCCTTCAGCCCCCGCATGACCGTGAACAGCTCCTCGGTCTCCTGCGGGGTGAGCACCGCGGTGGGCTCGTCGAGGATCAGCACCTGGGCGTCGCGCATCAGGGCCTTGACGATCTCGACCCGCTGCTGCACCCCCACCGGCAGGTCCTCGACCACCGCGTCGGGGTCCACCGGCAGGCCGTAGCGCGCCGAGACCTCCAACACGTCGGCCCTGGCCTTGCGGCGGTCCAGCCAGCCGAACAGCCCGCCGCGCGCCTCCTCGTGGCCGAGCATCAGGTTGTCGGCGACGGTGAACACCGGGACCAGCATGAAGTGCTGGTGCACCATGCCGATCCCGGCGGCGATCGCGTCACCGGGCGACGTGAACTCGCGCGTCTCCCCATCCACCACGATCTGTCCGGAATCCGGGGTGAGCAGACCGTAGAGGATGTTCATCAGGGTCGATTTTCCGGCCCCGTTCTCGCCCAGCAGGCAGTGGATCTCACCGGGTTCGACGATCAGGTCGATGGCGGAGTTCGCCGCCACCGACCCGAACGTCTTGGTGATGCCACGGAGTTCCAGTCGCATCGATGTTGATCGCTTCTCGAAAGGGTTTTGCTTACTTCGGCTGGGACGGCGACTTGATCTTGATCGCGCCGCTGGTGATCTGCGCCTTCAGGTTCGTGATCTCGGTCTGCAGGTCGGACGGGATCGAGGAGCCCAGCTGCTGGCCGTAGACCAGGTCGGTGCCGCCGTCGGACAGGTCCAGGACGTCCTGGGTGCCGCCCTTGAAGTTGCCGGCCGCGGCGTCCTCGACGGTCTTCTTCACCGCGTTCTCGATGCCCTTGGTCACCGAGGCCAGGAACACCGAGCAGTCCTCGCTGTCCGAGACGCAGCCGTCGGTGTCGACCCAGATGACCTTCGCCTTGCCGCCCTTGGCCGAGGCGGTCGCGCCGCGCCCGGCGCCGCCGGCGACCGGGAAGATGATGTCGGCGCCCTGGTTGATGAAGCCGTCGGTGATGGACTTGCCCTTGTTGGTGTCCGTGAAGGAGTTCGAGAAGGTGCCGCTGCTGGGGTTGGTCTCGTCCCAGCCCAGGACCTTGACGCTCTTGCTCTTCGCGGTGTTGTAGTACTGGACGCCTTCCCAGAAGCCGTCCATGTAGATGGTCACCGGCGGGATGTTCAGGCCGCCCCAGGTGGCCACCACACCGGACTTGGAGGACGCGGCCGCCAGGTAGCCGGCCAGGAAGCCGCCCTGCGCGGTGTTGAACTCCATGCCGTGCACGTTCGGCACCGGCTTGTTGGTCTTGGTGTCCGCCGAGCTGTTGTCGACGATCGCGAAGTTCTGGCTGGGCTTGGCCGCGGCCTGGCTGTCGGTCGCGTCGGCCATCAGGCCGCCGACGGTGACGATCAGGTTGCAGTTCTGCGCCTCGAGGCTGGTGATGTTCGTGACGTAGTCGTTCTCGGTGGCCGACTGCACGTACTTGACCTTGGCCTTGCCGTCGGACTGCGCGTCCTGCATGCCCTTCCAGGCCGAGGCGTTGAACGAGCGGTCGTCGATGCCGCCGGTGTCGGTCACCATGCACGCCTGGAAGTTGGCGTTCGAGGCGGAGCCGCCGGACGACGACGTGGACGAGGACGACGCCGAGGTCGAGGACCCGGACGAGCTCGACGAGCCCGACGAGGCGGTCGACTTCGAGCCGCAGCCCGCGGCGGCCAGGGCCACCACGGCGGCGGTGGCGGCGATCCTGGTCATGTTGGTGGT
This sequence comes from Catenulispora sp. EB89, assembly GCF_041261445.1. Taxonomy (NCBI): domain Bacteria; kingdom Bacillati; phylum Actinomycetota; class Actinomycetes; order Catenulisporales; family Catenulisporaceae; genus Catenulispora; species Catenulispora sp. EB89. The sequence goes on along the minus strand of NZ_JBGCCU010000025.1, from coordinate 60,911 downwards.
GCGCACGGCTCCCCCTCCAGAAGTTTTCGAAAACACAGCCACGATGTGGACGACGGTAGACAGACTAAGCAGGGCGTACCTATTGGTCAGTCAGTTCAGCGCTTGCGGGGCCACATCGCAATACACCTGTGATCCCGGAACGTGCGAACTTTTTGGCATGATCGCACGACGCCGCCGGGGGATTACGGGGCGCACGCACCAAGGACCGGCGAAGCGCCGCGAAATGCGCATTCAGCGCAAAGGCGTGGTCGCTATCCGGTCATCGTGGTGTCAGCGGGGTGTTTTCGGGCCACGTGGGCGTTGAGCTTCCGTCAGGCCCGCGTTGTTCTGTGTTCGCCTGACGGTCTGCGCGATCGGCGACTGACCGCGGTGGGCGGTCGGCGGTCGGCGGTCGGCGGTCAGAAGTCAGCGCCTAGATCGACGTTCGGCGGTCAGCTGATCCAGTCGCACAGCGCGGCGGTGGCGAGCATCCGGACGCCGGCCGCGATCGCACCCTCGTCGGCCAGGAACGTCCCCTGATGCAGATCGCGCACGGCCTTGTCGCCGGGGGTGCGCACGCCGAGCCGGGCCATCGCGCCGGGCACCCGCTGCAGGTACCAGGCGAAGTCCTCGCCGCCGAGCGACTGCGGGGTGGTGCGGACCGCCTCGCCGCCGAGGGCCCGGGCGGCGGCCGTGCGCAGCAGCGCGACCGACTCGGCCTCGTTCACCACCGGCGGCACGCCCTGCACGTAGTCCAGGGTGTGCTTGACGCCGAACTTCGCGGCGATCGCGTCGATGAGCTCGTGCACCACGTCCGGGGCCTGGTTCCAGGCGTCCTGGTCCAGGGTGCGGATGGTGCCCCGGGCCGAGCCGTGGCCGGGGATCGCGTTCGGCGCGCTGCCGGCCGCGATCTGGCCCCAGACCAGCGACAGGCCGGCCCGCGGGTCGATGCGCCGGGACAGCGCCGCCGGCACCTCGGCCACGATCGAGGCCAGCGCGTAGACCAGGTCGGCGGTCAGGTGCGGCCGGGAGGTGTGGCCGCCGGGGCCGTCCAGGGTCAGCGAGACCAGGTCGCAGGCCGCGGTCAGCGCGCCGGTGCGCAGGCCGACCTGGCCGGCGTCCAGCTTCGGATCGCAGTGCACGGACAGGATCTTGCTGACCCCGTAGAGCGCGCCGTCGGCCACCATGTCCAGCGCGCCGCCGGGCATGACCTCCTCGGCGGGCTGGAAGATCAGCCGCACCGGCCGCGCCAGCCGGCCCTCGCGGGCCAGCTCGGCCAGCGTCAGCCCGGCGCCGAGCACCACGGCGGTGTGCACGTCGTGGCCGCAGGCGTGCATCACCCCGGGCACCCGCGAGCGGAAGTCGAGCTCGTTGCTCTCCTCGATCGGCAGCGCGTCGATGTCGGCCCGGAACGCCAGGAACGGCAGCTTCTCGGCGCCGGCGGGCACGATGTCGCAGACCAGCCCGGTCCCCACCCCGCGCACCCGCGGGGCGAGCCCGGCCCGCTCCAGCCGCGCGGCGATGGCGGCGGTGGTACGGAACTCGGCACGGCTCAGCTCGGGGTTGGCGTGCAGATCCCGGCGGAAGAGGACCAGCTCGGGCACGAGGTGCCCGGCGACGTCGAGGACGTGCGTGTACTGATCCGAAACCGGAGCCGAGTCGCTGGCGACCGGCACTTCGTGAGCCTGGTCCATTGCCCAAGGGTAGGCCCCGGGCACCGGACTGTGGGGCCAGTCGGTCAAATGATGCGCTGATCGGGTGAAGAAGATCGCGACTTTCTGACCCGATAGGAGGATTGACTCATGGCCCACATGGGTAGGACAGCATTTCTCCGACCTGGTCATGTCAGGGTGACGGATTGTGAAGACCCGCAGGCCCGCCCGACTCCCGCACCCCAGGCACCCCCTGCCCGGAACCCGCCGCGCGATCCAGGCCTACGCCTCGGCCCCCAGCGCCCCCGCCGGCGGCACGATGGAGTTCCGCGTCTCGGTCCCCAGCGCCGCCGCGTGCTCGGTCGCCGTGCGCCGGATCGGGACGGCGGTGCCGACGCCGGCGGTGCGGTTCGTCGGGGAGGACCAGGACGGGGCGGCGGTGGCGTGGGTGCGAGTCGCGGGAGTGGGGGCTGGCGGCGGATTCGGCGGTGGGCAGGGTTCGGCGCGGGACGCGGCTGCGGCCGAAGCAGCAGGCGGCGGATTCGATCGCGAGCGTGGTTCGGAGGGCGGCGGTGCCTGGCCGGCCGGCGATGAGTTCGGCGGCGAGCGCGGTTCGGCGCGGGACGCAGCCGCGGCCGAAGCAGCAGGCGGCGGATTCGGCGGCGCCCCTCATTCTCCTGGCGCCCCACAAGCCGCCGCAGGCGTGCCCGGCGACGTAGGCATCCCCCTCACCTGGTGCGACTGGGAACCCTCGCTCCTCCTCGACATCCCCGAGTCCTGGCCGCCGGGCCTCTACGTCGCGCGCTTCACCGTCGACGCGCCGCTCCTGTCCGTCGTCGCGATGCGCGGCCGCAGCGCCTATGTGCCCTTCGTCGTGCGCGGGCCGCTGGCCGCCGGCTTCCCGACGCTCGTGGTGCTCCCGTTCGCCGCGTACACCGCCGCGAACCCGTGGCCGGTCGCGGATGTGCGCCGCGCGCGGGCGCTGTCGTTCGACCGTCCCTTCGCGGGCAACGGCCTGCCCGGCGGGTTCGCCGCCGACGCCGCGTTCGTCGAGCCGCTGACCGGCACCGACTTCGCGACCAGCCTGGATCTGCACGCCGGCCTCGTCGATCCGGGCGCCTATCGCAAGGTCCTGCTGCGCGCCGATCTGTGGTCGCTCCGGATGCGCGCCGCCATCGCCAGGGCAGCGCTGTCCGGCACGGATGTCGGCGGCCTCGAAGGCGTTCCGCCGCCTTCCATCGACTTCGCGCCCGGGCCCGACGGCCGCGACAACAGAATCCTGGTTCATTACTGAACAGCGGCCGTGCTCGGGCCGTCAGCCCAGCATGCGCTCCAGCAGGTTCGCCGTCGCACGCTGGATCCGCGAGTCCGCGATCCCGTGCGCTGACAAGCCTTTCGCCCAATGGAACGTGCCGCCGTCGAAGACCAGTCCCCCGGCCGGCGTCCGGTGCAGCACGGTGTGCTGCACCCGCGGCTGCCCCTGCCCGGTGTACGGCGAGGCGGCCAGGATCTCGACGCCATCAGGGCTCTGCACCCACGGCTGCACCTGGTCGCACTCCCCCCACAGCAGCTCGGGGATCTGCTCGCCGTTCCGAACCCCCGTCCCGGCCCAGAACCAGTGCCCGGCGTTGTCCACGACCAGCGGCGCCGTGCCCTTCAGCGTCGACACGTACTGCGAGCCGAGCACCGCCTGCTCCGGACGCCCGGTCTGCCGCCACTGCGCGGTCCGCTCGTTCGCCGAGGCGGCGCCGGGGTCGGGCCGGTTCTTGTAGCAGACGACGGTCCGGCCGCCGTCCTCCAGCCGGATCCGCCAGTACACGTTGTTCGCGGCGAGGAACGCGACGTTCGCCCCGTTCGCGAGCGCCTTGTCGAGCGCGTCGCGCATCGGCGCCGACCAGTACTCGTCGTGCCCGGGGAAGATCAGGGCCTGGTAACGCGTCGGGTCCACGGTGCCGTCGTGCAGGTCGGCGCTGTCGGCGTACCCGACGGTCTTGCCGTGCGCGTCGGCCCACGTTTCGACCCACTTGGCGAACGACGTGTCCAGGTCGAAGTTCGCCGGCAGCCCGGTGACGTGGTACGGCCGCTCGAAGCTGACCTTCGTCGCGGCCTTGCCCTCGGTGTAGATCTTGCCGTCTTCCCAGGCGTAGTACAGGCTCGCGCCGGTCTTCTTGTCCTTGGGGTACTCGTTGTACGCCTGGTACGTCGGGAAGGGCAGCCCCACGAGGATGTCGTGGCTCCCCGCGTCGTCGCGCACCACGAACGGGACGCACGTCTGCAGGCCGTCGTCGGTGCGGAGCTTCGCGACGTGGATCCCGCTGCGCCAGCCGGCCGGCACGTCGAGGTGCCAGGTCGGGGTCCAGTCGCAGGTGATGGTGCGGGTGGTGAGGTCGAGCGAGGACCACGGCTGGGGCGCGCCGTCGAGCGCCTCGGTCTTCAGGACGCTGACATCCTCGGCGCCGACCCGGAACACCTCGACGGTGAAGCGCTGCGGGGGGTTCACCGACACCATGAAGTCGATGCCGGTGCCGCGGTTCACACTGTTGGCCGAGGCGTAGACGCGGATGCGGCCCTCGACGTCGCTGCTGGCGCAGGTGCCGCCGGACTTCGGCGACCAGACGGGCTCCCCGGCGGCGCCGACGTGCTCGGCGGGAGCGATGTCGCGGGTCGGCGGGAGCGGGTGCCGGGGATCGTACGGCTTGGCCCGGAACATGCCGGTGACCTCGCGCTTGGCTTTCGCCGCGACACGTCGGCCGTACTTGCCGATCCCCATGTTGACACCCATTGACGCCGCCGATCGATGGTGGAGCTGGCGCGGAACGCGCTTATCTGTGGCTATACCGGATCTGTGTGCGCAGATCTGCGACCATGGTAGTCGCGGTCTCAGGTCAGTCGAGTTGGCCTGAGACCGCGCCTTGCATGTCGGTCGGGGTGTCCGGCGCGACGGCGCTTCCGCCGGACGTCGGTCAGCCGAACTGGATGTGGTCCACGACGTGACCGCCGGCGTCGTACGTCGTGTAGTACTTCATGGCCTGCTGGTCCTGGTCACTGAGCGCCGGCAACAGGACGACGTAGTAGCCGTCGTTCTCGCCCGGGACCGGGACGATCGACTGCCGGGCGGTGGTGTGGCCGCCGATGGTGACGGCCATCGAGGCCACCTTCGTGGAGTCGACGCGGCCGATGAACGACCACAGCGCGAGACCGCTGGAATGCGAGACCATGCCGGACGACAGCGGCCCGCGCTGGGACTCGACGTCGCCGCCGCACTGACCGCCGGCGTCGAAGTCGGGCTGCGATCCAGGCGGGTTGCCGCCCCACTGCAAGCCGGTGTAGTCGCAGGTGGTGGTGCCGGCCTTGCCCTGCTCGGAGATCGGCAGGTGGCTGCCGAGGCCCAACATCAACGACTGGCTCTTGGAGACCACGAACAGGTCGCGCACCAGGCGCCACTGCTTGCCGTCGATGGTGCCGCTGGCGACGACGGTGAAGAGGTCGTCGGGGTTCGGGGCGCCGATGCTCCGGGTCAGTTGGGGGAGGGTGATCGACGCGCTGGGGCTCCGGGTCGGGGTCTTGGTGACGGCCGGGGCCGAGGATTCGGCCTGATCAGGGCCGGTGCTGTTGGTGGTGGCCGCCGGCTTCAACGTCCCAGGCCCGGCTCCCGCCCCGCTGCCGCCGGCGAAGATCGTCACCGCGGCGACCGGCAGCACGGCGAGCGCCGCCACTCCCGAGACCGCGGTAAGGCGCCGCCGCGCGCGCAACGCCGCGCCGCCCCTCATCACCGCGCCGACCGGGGTGGCGCCGATGTCGAGGCCGGCGACCTCGGCGCCGAAGGCGTCGTGCAGGTCGGCGTACGGGTGGTCGTGCCTGTGTTCGTACTCTGACTGGTCACTCATTCCGGTTCCTTCCTTCCGGATTCCTCCACGGTGGAGTCGCGATGGAAGTCGCGATCGACCAGCACCGCACTGGCCCGCAGCCGGGCGAGCGCCTTCGAGGCCTGACTCTTGACGGTCCCGACCGAGCACCCCATCACCGAGGCGACGTCGCGTTCCGAGAGGTCCTCCCAGTACCGCAGCACCACGACCGCCCGCTGCCGCGCGGGCAGCTCGGCCAGCGCCGCCATCAGCGCGGACCGCTGCGCGATCGGCTCGTGCGGGGTATGCGAGCGCCCGTCGAGCGGCACGGCCACCAGGTGCTCGGCGACCCGCCGCTTCCGGAAGCGCCCCGTATTCGCGTTGACCAGCACCCGCCGCACGTACGCGTCGACGTCATCAGCCCGCCGCACCCGCCGCCACGACGCGTAGACGCGGGTCAAGGCCGTCTGCGCCAGGTCCTCCGCCAGAAACCGATCCCCGGTCAGGAGAAAAGCGGTCCGCACCAACACCGGCCACCGCGCCGCCATGTACGCCTGGAACTCGGCATCGAGGTCGGCCTCAGCCTCGGCCACGGCGCCCACCCCCGCATCCCCGGCGCCGCCATCGGCCCCGGCCCCCGCGATCGCACTTCGTCGCATCGCGACCCCCTTCCGCCCTACCTAGAGCACGAAGCGCGTGGCGGGGTTGCCCGAGGGTAGCGGAAGGGCGGGCAGGGTGATCTTGGAGACCGCAAGGGCCTCGATCTCAGCGAGCGACAGCCGGTCGCGGGACCGTTCTCCCCGTTGAAGGTCCCGTCCGGTCCGAGCTCAAGCGAAAGCCCTAGAAAGCATCCGCCGGCACAAAAGTCCCCCAAACCTCCCGCAGCGCGTGGCTCACCTCGCCGCCGGTAGCCCGAGCGGCCAGAGCCTCCCGCATCGGGTACAGCACGTTCTCCGCATCCGTCCCCGCAGCGCGCTTCATCGCATCCAGCGCCTTCGACACCGCCGCGTTGTCGCGCTCGGCGCGCAGCTTCGCGAGGCGCTCCGCCTGCTGGGCCTCGATCGCGGGGTTCACACGGAGTGGTTCGTAGGGTTCCTCGACGTCGATCGTGTACTTGTTCACGCCGACGACCGTGCGCTTCCCGCTGTCGATCTCCTGCGTGATCTGGTACGCCGAGCGCTCGATCTCCTGCTTCTGGAAGCCGGCCTCGATGCCCGCGACCGCGCCGCCGTAGTCCTCGACGCGTGCCATCAGTTCCAGCGCCGCGGTCTCGACTTCGTCGGTCATGGCCTCGATGGCGTACGAGCCCGCGAAGGGGTCCACCGTCTTCGTGACGTCCGACTCGTACGCGATCACCTGCTGCGTCCGCAGCGCCAGCCGGGCCGCCTTCTCCGTCGGCAGGGCGATGGCCTCGTCGAACGAGTTCGTGTGCAGTGACTGCGTGCCGCCGAGCACGGCGCCGAGGCCCTGGAGCGCCACGCGCACCAGGTTGACCTCCGGCTGCTGCGCCATGAGCTGCACGCCGGCCGTCTGTGTGTGGAAGCGCAGCATCTGCGACTTCGGGTTCTTGGCGCCGAACTCGTCGCGCATCACGCGGGACCAGATGCGGCGGGCCGCGCGGAACTTGGCGATCTCCTCCAGCAGCGTTGTGCGGGCCACGAAGAAGAACGACAGGCGGGGCGCGAAGTCGTCGACGTCCAGGCCCGACGCCACCGCCGCGCGGACGTACTCGATGCCGTTCGCGAGGGTGAAGGCGATCTCCTGCGCGGGCGTCGCCCCCGCCTCGGCCATGTGGTAGCCGCTGATGGAGATGGTGTTCCACTTCGGGACTTCGCGGTGGCAGTACTGGAAGACGTTCGACACCAGGCGCAGGGACGGCTTCGGCGGGAAGATGTACGTCCCGCGGGCGATGTACTCCTTCAGGATGTCGTTCTGGATGGTGCCGGTCAGCCGGGCCGACGGCACCCCCTGCTCCTCGCCGACCAGCTGGTACATCAGCAGCAGGACCGCGCCCGGGGCGTTGATCGTCATCGACGTGGAGACCTCGCCGAGGGGGATGTCGTCGAACAGCACCCGCATGTCCTCGACCGAGTCGATCGCCACGCCGACCTTGCCCACCTCGCCGGCCGCGATCGCCTCGTCGGAGTCGTAGCCCATCTGGGTCGGCAGGTCGAAGGCCACCGACAGGCCCATGGTCCCGGCGTCGATCAGCTGGTGGTAGCGCCGGTTGGACTCCGCCGCGGTGCCGAAGCCGGCGTACTGGCGCATCGTCCACGGCTTGCCGGTGTACATCGTCGGGTACACCCCGCGGGTGAACGGGAAGGCGCCCGGCTCCCCCAGCTTGGCGGCCGGGTCCCAGCCGCTCAGCGCGGACGGGCCGTACACGGGCTCGATCGGCAGGCCGGACTCGCTCAGCGATGACACCTTCGGCGCTCCTAACGGCTACGGGGCTCGCGGCGAGGGAACGCGGCCTCCTGACCGCAGGTTATTCGGTACACCTACAGCGCACCAACGGAGGCCTGAAGCACACGTCACCCGCCGATTGCACCCCAATGCCACCAGCCCCGCGCCGCCGGCGGTACCCCTACCGACCCCAGCCTTCAGACGTACCGCCTTCAGAACCACCGCGTCAGACGTACCGCACCGGCAGCGCCTTGATCCCGTTGATCCACGCCGACCGCAGCCGTCGCACATCGCCGTCCGAAGCCAGCCCCGGCGCCAGCTCGGCCAGCGCCTCGAACATCAGGTTGATCTCCATCTTCGCCAGGTTCGCGCCCAGGCAGTAGTGCGGCCCGCCGCCCCCGAACCCGAGGTGCGGGTTGGGGTCGCGGGAGATGTCGAACGTGTGCGGCGCGGAGATCACGCTCTCGTCGTAGTTCGCCGAGGAGTACAGCATCACCACCCGCTGCCCGGCCTTGACCTCGACGTCCCCGACCAGGGTGTCAGCCACGGCGGTGCGCTGGAAGGAGATGATCGGCGTCGCCCACCGGACGATCTCGTCCGCGGCGGTCTTGGGCCGCTCCTTCTTATAGAGCTCCCACTGCGCGGGGTTGTCGAAGAACGCCTGCATCCCGTGCGTGATCGCGTTCCGCGTGGTCTCGTTGCCGGCCACCACCAGCATCATCACGAAGAAGCCGAACTCGTCGTCGTTCAGCTTCCCGAACCCGTCGCCGCGGTCGGCCTGGATGAGCTTGGTGACGATGTCGTCCTCGGGGTGCTCCCGCCGCTTCGCCGCCAGCTCCATCGCGTACACCAGCAGCTCGATGGAGGCGTTCTTGCCGTCCTCCTCGCTGACGTTCAGATCCGGGTCGTCGTAGCCGGTCATCGTGTTCGACCACTCGAACAGCTTCCAGCGGTCCTCCTGCGGCACCCCGATCAGGTCGGCGATCGCCTGCAGCGGCAGCTCACTGGCCAGGTCCGTGACGAAGTTCCCGCTCCCCCGCTCCGCCGCCTCGGCGACGATCCGGCGTGTGCGCTCCTTCAGCACCGACTCCAGCGCGTTGATCGAGCGCGGGGTGAACCCGCGCTGGACGATGTTGCGCATCTTGGTGTGGTCCGGCGCGTCGGCGTTCAGCATGATGACCTTCTGCATGTCCAGGTCTTCGCGCGTCACGCGGGGTCCGAAGCGCACCAGGGCGGTGTTCGGCGAGGAGGCGAACAGCTCCGGGTGGGTGGAGACGTACTTGACGTCGGCGTGGCGCGAGGCCACCCAGTACCCGTCGTCGCCGAACGGCTGCTGGGAGTCCGGGGTGGCGCACCACCACAGCCGCGCGGTCCGCCGCAGCTCGGCGAACTCCTCGAACGGCATCCGCTCCTCGTACAGGTCCGGATCGGTGAAGTCCCGGTTCACCGGGATCGCGGGCTTGGTCGTGACGGACATGCGAGCGCCTCCCGGCCGAGTCGTCTGACGGGTTGTCAGCTTCCGGTGTAGGGGCACCGTAATAACGTGTTCTAGTTTCCGCAATACCCATCGCGCCCGCGCTCGTTACCGGCCCGCAACCTGCGCACTCGCGGCGGATCCGCGACGTATTTAAGCCAACGAAAACGTTGGCAAATCCCTCACAAGGGCTAACACAACCCATTCGGCGTCCGAGCCCTGAGGAGTTGGTCACACTCGGCTTGCGAGTCCGTTTTGTCCACTTGATGATCGTTAGCATGACCGCTGGCATCGAAGCCTGTCCGCACGTCATGACTGCTGCGCACGGTATCGGTAGCCGTCTCGTCAGCTACTTCACCACCTGAGAGGCTGGGCATGGCAAGCGGAGCTCAGGGCGCCAAGGGCACCCTCTACCGCGGCCGGGAAGGCATGTGGAGCTGGGTCGCGCAACGCGTCACCGGCGTCCTCCTGTTCTTCTTCCTGTTCGCACACGTGCTCGACACGGCGCTGGTCCGCGTCAGTCCGCACACGTACAACCAGGTCATCGGCACGTACAAGAACCCCGTGGTGAACATCCTCGAGGTCGGCCTGGTCGGCGCCGTCATGTTCCACGCCTTCAACGGCCTGCGGATCATCGCCATCGACTTCTGGAGCAAGGGGCCGAAGTACCAGCGCCAGCTGCTCTGGGTCGTCGTCGGTCTGTGGGCGGTGCTGATGCTCGGCTTCCTGGAGCCGATGATGCAGCACACCTTCCACGAGTGGTTCGGGTGGTGACCGGTCTCATGTCCTCCTCTCACGTCGCTCTCGAGCCGCCGCGCACCGGCAACCCCGGCCGCTCCCAGCGCTTCCGCAGCCGCAAGGGCCCGGGCAAGGTCACCCGGGGCAACTTCGAGCTCTACTCCTGGCTGTTCATGCGGGCCTCCGGGGTCCTGCTGGTCTTCCTGGTCCTGGGCCACCTGTTCATCATGATGGTCACCGACGGCGGCGTGGAGAAGATCGGCTTCGCCTTCGTCGCCGGCCGCTGGGCCTCGCCGTGGTGGCAGTTCTGGGACCTGCTCCAGCTGTGGCTGGCGATGATCCACGGCACCAACGGCATGCGCACGGTCATCAACGACTACGCCGACAAGGACCGCACCCGCGCGATCCTCAAGGGCCTGCTGTACACGGCCTCCGTGCTGACGATCTTCCTCGGCACCCTGGTCATCTTCACGTTCGACCCGAGCATCAAGGGCTAGGCGCGCGCATGGCACCTCAGATCCACACTTACGACACCATCATCGTCGGCGCCGGCGGCGCGGGCATGCGCGCGGCCCTGGAGGCCTCCAAGCGCAGCCGCACGGCGGTGCTGACGAAGCTTTACCCGACCCGCTCCCACACCGGCGCGGCGCAGGGCGGCATGTGCGCCGCGCTGGCCAACGTCGAGGACGACAACTGGGAGTGGCACACCTATGACACCGTGAAGGGCGGCGACTACCTGGTCGACCAGGACGCCGCCGAGATCATGTGCAAGGAGGCGATCGACGCCGTCCTGGACCTGGAGAAGATGGGCCTGCCCTTCTCCCGGACCCCCGAGGGCAAGATCGACCAGCGGCGCTTCGGCGGGCACACCAAGGAGCACGGCAAGGCGCCGGTGCACCGGTCCTGCTTCGCCGCCGACCGCACCGGCCACATGATCCTGCAGACTCTGTACCAGAACTGCGTCAAGCAGGAAGTCGAGTTCTACAACGAGTTCTACGTCCTGGACCTGCTGCTGCACGAGGACCCGGACGGCACCAAGTACGCCGCCGGCGTCGTGGCGCTGGAGCTGGCCACCGGCGAGATCCACATCTTCCGCGGCAAGGCCGTCATCCTGGCCACCGGCGGCTTCGGCAAGGTCTTCAAGACCACCTCGAACGCGCACACCCTGACCGGCGACGGCATGGGCATCGTGTGGCGCCGCGGGCTGCCGCTGGAGGACATGGAGTTCTACCAGTTCCACCCGACAGGCCTGGCGGGCCTGGGCATCCTGCTCACCGAGGGCGCCCGCGGCGAGGGCGGCATCCTGCGCAACGCCGACGGCGAGCGCTTCATGGAGCGCTACGCCCCGACCATCAAGGACCTGGCGCCCCGCGACATCGTCGCGCGCTCCATGGTGCTGGAGGTCCGCGACGGCCGCGGCGCCGGGCCCAACAAGGACTACGTCTACCTGGACCTGACGCACCTGCCGGCCGAGCAGATCGAGGAGAAGCTGCCGGACATCACCGAGTTCGCCCGCACCTACCTCGGCGTGGAGCCGACGACGGAGCTGGTGCCGGTGTACCCGACCGCGCACTACGCGATGGGCGGCGTGCCGACCAACGTCTCCGGCGAGGTGCTGTCCGACAACGACACCGTCGTGAAGGGCATGTACGCGGCCGGCGAGGTGGCGTGCGTGTCGGTCCACGGCTCGAACCGCCTGGGCACCAACTCGCTGCTGGACATCAACGTCTTCGGCCGCCGCGCCGGCATCAACGCCGCGGAGTACACGGTCGGCGCCGAGCTCAAGCCGCTGCCGGCCGAGCCGGAGCAGGCCGTGGTGTCGATGGTCGAGGGCCTGCGCACCTCCACCGGCCACGAGCGCGTCGCGCAGATCCGGTCCGAGCTGCAGACGACCATGGACCAGAACGCCGGCGTGTACCGCAACGACGAGACGCTGGCGCAGGCCGAGAAGGACGTCAAGGAGCTGCAGCGCCGGTACCGGGACGTCGCCGTCCAGGACAAGGGCAAGCGGTTCAACACCGACCTGCTGGAGGCCGTGGAGCTGGGCTTCCTGCTGGACCTGGCCGAGATCCTGGTGCTCGGCGCCCGCAACCGGACCGAGTCGCGCGGCGCGCAGGCCCGCGAGGACTACCCGACGCGGGACGACGTGAACTGGCAGAAGCACACGATGGCCTACCGGGAGAAGGACGGCGAGGGTGGATACAAGATCCGCCTGGACTACAAGCCCGTCATCGTGACCCGCTACCAGCCGACGGAGCGTAAGTACTGATGAGCACCGCTACTGTGCAAGAGCACGTCGAGACGTCGGCCTCCGGCAAGGCCGGCATCGCGATGATGACCATCACGGTCCGCATCCGGCGCTACAACCCCGAAGTCGACGCCGCCCCGCACTGGGTCGACTACCAGGTCACGGCGGACCCGACGGCACGCATCCTGGACTCGCTGCACAAGATCAAGTGGGAGCAGGACGGCTCACTGACGTTCCGGCGCTCCTGCGCGCACGGCGTCTGCGGCTCGGACGCGATGCGGATCAACGGCAAGAACCGGCTGGCGTGCAAGGCCCTGGTGAAGGACCTGAACCCGAGCAAGCCGATCACCGTCGAGCCGATCCAGGGCCTGCCGGTGCTGAAGGACCTCGTGGTCGACATGGAGCCGTTCTTCCAGGCCTACCGCGACGTCAAGCCGTTCCTGATCGCGCACGGCAACGAGCCCACCCGCGAGCGGATCCAGTCGCAGAAGGACCGCGACCGCTTCGACGACACCACCAAGTGCATCCTGTGCGCGGCGTGCACCACGTCGTGCCCGGTGTTCTGGGCCGACGGGCAGTACTTCGGCCCGGCGGCGATCGTCAACGCGCACCGGTTCATCTTCGACTCCCGCGACGACGGGGCGAACGAGCGCCTGGAGATCCTGAACGACCGCGAGGGCGTGTGGCGCTGCCGGACCACGTTCAACTGCACCGAGGCGTGCCCGCGCGGGATCCAGATCACGCAGGCCATCGCCGAGGTGAAGCGGGCGCTGATCACCCGCAGGGTTATTTGATCCGTTTGGTCCATTGCGCCACGAAGACCCGCCGAGAGTGAATTCGGCGGGTCTTCCGCTTTTGCGAGGGCGGTTCGCGGGACGCTGGGAGGTGCTGTCCGCCGGCCGATCCGGGGCCGGCGGCACCTCTGACGAAGGGATCGACGATGCGCCGCTTCGCAGCCGTCACCGTCACCGCGCTGCTCTCCGCGGCGGCGCTCACCACCGGGGCCGGGGCCGCCCAGGCGTCTGACGGCTTCCGAGTCCACGTGCTCGGCGGTCTGCACCTCAAGCGCGTGGACGCCACGAGCGGGCAGACGCAGGTCACGTACTTGCTGTGTACGTCCACGGCGAGCGACGGCGCGGCGCCGGTGGTCCACGGCCTCGGCGGGCTGAAGGACGCGACCTCGGCGTGCGAGGAGCTGGCGGCGGTGCACGGGAACCTCGACGCGCTGTCGGTGCATCCGACGTGGCTGGCGCCGGCGGTCGTGGCGCCGGTGGAGGTCAGGGCGGCCGGGACGTGGGAGGGCGCGCGGGTGGCTTGGGGGCACAAGTACACGAATGGCGGATGGCTGGCCAGGGCGACCGGGGATGTGTTCGCGTTCTGAGCTGACACAGGCAGGCTGAGGCAGGCAGGGCTGAGAGGAGTGCCTAGTAGTTCTCGCCGGTAGTTCTCGCCGGCGAGCAGCGGCTAACTCCCCAGCTCCCGCCGCTGCTTCTCCTCGGCGATCGCCCGCTCCACGGCGGCGCGGTCGTCGGGGTTCAGAGGGCTGAAAACCGTCGGCTCGCCCGGCAACGCGTGGTTGCCCGCCCCGGCGCGCAGACCGTCGAGCAGGATGCCCACGAGCCGGTCGGTCAGCGTCTCCGGATCGGTCATCGGCGGCCGGCTGGGACCGCTCTGCGACAGCATCCCGGCCAGCATCTGGACCTCCAGGAAGCTGATGTCCGCGCGCAGCTGCCCGGCCTCCTGGGCCCGCAGGTACACGCCCTCGACGGCGTCGATCGCCTCGCGCATCGCGGCGGAGACCGCCGGGTCGTCGATCAGGTCGAAGCGTTCGCGGAAGATCACCGGCAGCGTCGGCCCCAGGCCCAGACCCGCCACCGCGCGGACCAGCGCCTCCCAGGCCGGCGGGCCGGCGGGGGCGGCCTGGGCCTCGGCCTGCGCCCGGCGGGCCGCCGCCGACATGCCTTCGAAGAGGTCGACGAGCACGCCGCGCAGCAGCGCGTCCCGGTCCGAGAAGCGCCGGTACAGAGTCCCGATGCCGACGCCGGCGCGCTTGGCGATCTTGTCGAGCGCGACCGACGTGCCCTCCTCGACGTAGATCTCGCGCGCCGCGTCCAGCAGGGCGCGGCGGTTGTCCTCGGCATCGGCTCGCATGGCGCGCACTGTAGCGTCCCGAGCGGAACGGATGAAAATCCTCCACTTCTGCTATCCTCGACGCGATAGTGGATGAAAATGCTCCGTTTAGTGGGGGGTTCCCGATGACCGACACCATCCAGACCGCGTCCGGGGCGCGGGCCGCCGTGCCCGAGAAGGACCCCCGGCGATGGAAAGCCCTGATCTTCATAGCCGTGGCCCAGCTGATGGTCGTCCTGGACGGCACCATCATGAACATCGCGCTCCCCTCGGCCCAGCGCTCCCTCGGTTTCTCCGACGGCAGCCGGCAGTGGCTGATCACCGGCTACACCCTCGCCTTCGGCAGCCTGCTGCTGCTCGGCGGCCGCGTCGCCGACTACACCGGCCGCAAGCGCGCGCTGCTGATCGGCCTGACCGGCTTCGCGCTGGCCTCCGCGCTCGGCGGCGTGGCGCCGGACTTCGCCGTGCTGCTCATCGCGCGCTGCCTGCAAGGCGCGTTCGGCGCGCTGCTCGCCCCGGCCGCGCTGTCGCTGCTGGCCACGACGTTCACCGAGCCGCTGGAGCGCGCGAAGGCGTTCGGCCTGTTCGGCGCGGTCGCGGTCGGCGGCAACGCGATCGGGCTGCTGCTCGGCGGCCTGCTGACCGAGTACCTGAACTGGCGCTACTGCCTCTACGTCAACATCCCGATCGCCGCGATCGCCCTGTTCGGCGGCCTGCGGGAGATCCGGGAGTCGCGCGCCGAGGGCCGCATGAAGCTCGACCTGCCCGGCGTCGTGCTCGTGGTCGGCGGGCTGGTCGCGGTGGTCTACGGGCTCGGCCAGGCCTCGACCGACGGCTGGGGCTCCGGCACGGTCCTGGGCTGCCTGATCGGCGGCGCCGTGCTGCTGGTCGGCTTCCTGGTGGTGGAGTCGCGGGTGGCCGCGCCGCTGCTCCCGCTGCGCGTGCTGCTGTCCCGCACCCGCGGCGGCGCCTACCTCGCGGTCGGCACGGCGGCCGTGGGCATGTTCGCGCTCTTCCTCTTCCTGACGTACTACATGCAGGACGTGAAGAAGTACTCGGCGGTCATGACCGGCGTCGCGTTCCTGCCGATGACCGCGGCCATCATGGTCTCGGCGGTACTGCTCGGCAGCCGGCTGGTGCCGAAGGTCGCGCCGCGGCTGCTGATGGTCCCCGGCATGCTGATCGCGGCCGGCGGCCTGGCGCTGATGACCGCGGTCAAGCCGGACACCGGCTACGCGGCCGGCGTGCTGCCGGTGGAGGTGCTGGTGGGCCTGGGCCTCGGCCTGGTGATGGCGCCGGCGATGAACTACGCGACGCACAACGTGCGCCCCGAGGACGCCGGCGTCGCCTCGGCGACCGTCAACACCTCGCAGCAGGTGCTGGCCTCGGTCGGGATCGCGCTGTCCAACACGGTCGCGGCCAGCGCCACCAGCTCGTACCTGAAGTCGCACAAGCCCTCGCCGACGCTGGTGAACGACGCCGTGGTGCACGGCTTCACAACCGCCTCGGGGGTGGCGGCGGCGATCGTGCTGGGCGGGGCGGTGGTCGTGGCGCTGCTGATGAACACCGGCAAGCCGGATCCGGCGGCGCTCGCGGCCGACGCGCCGAAGGCCGTCCACATGTAGGGTGCGCGCCCAAGCCGCTCGGCGCGTGACGCAACCCCCTGCATCCGCCGCTTCGTCAGTGGGGTGACCACGGAGGGAGCGGCGGATGCGGGAAGAGCGCGAGCGGGAGTTTGACGAGTTCGTCCTCGCACGGCAGCAACGGCTGCTGCGCACCGCGTATCTGTTGTGCGGGGACTGGCATCTGGCCGAGGACCTGACGCAGAACGCGCTGGCGAAGGTGTATGTGGGCTGGAGCCGGATTCAGCGCGTGGAGCAGATCGACGCCTATGTGCACCGGATGCTGTTCCGGACCTTCGTCGACACCTACCGGCGGCGCCGGAAGCGGGAGATCCTGAGCGCGGCCGTTCCGGACATCGCCGGCGTCGGCACCACCAGCGACGTCCGCCTGACTCTGTTGGCCGCGCTCGCCGAAGTCTCCCCGCGCTATCGCGCCGTTCTGGTGCTGCGGTACTGGGAGGACCGCAGCATCGCCGAGACGGCCGCGGCCCTCGGCATCTCCGACGGTTCGGTGAAGTCGCACGCCAACCGTGGTCTCCAGCAATTGCGCTCGGTCCTCGGGGACCAGGCGCTGGATCTCACCTCGTGAGGAGGCCGGGCATGCACGACCACGGACAGGAACACCAACGGGAACGAGAGCAGGAACACGAGCAGGAGCACTACGGAGCGGAGGACATCGAGCACTGGCTCGCGGCGGCGGCGCCGGAGGAGGTGCCGGTCCTGGTCGACCTCCACCATCGCGCCCGGGCCCTGGGACGGCGCAGGCGGACGCATCGCCGGGCGCTGGCGGCCGGCGGGGTCGGCGTGACCACGGCCGCGGTGGTCACGGCGGTACTCGTGGTGGGGCACGCGGGTCCCGCCACCGCCCCGGGCCCGGCGACCACGACGCAGACCTCGACGGCGCCCACGAACCTGATGCCGTCCAAGCCGCTGCCCGAAATCATGGGTTCGCCGCTCGAGGACGACCGGCCGGCGGCGCAGGCCGCTGTGAAGGCCTTCGAGGCGGCACTGCCCGCCGGCAGCACACTGAAGTACGCCAAGGCCTACGTCGGCAACCCGGCGGTCGGGCCGGTGCCCGAGAGCGTGTTCGGCATCATGCTCGATGTCGTCGAGCCGTCGGGCCGGGCCTACAACCTGCAGGTCGACGTCGGCCAGAACCCTTTCAAGGCAGACTGGGACTGCGACAAGCCGATCCAGTGCGGCGACGCCCGGTTCCTCGGACTCGCCGCCCAGTGGCAGTCCTCCCGGGCAAGCGCGCCCACCTGGGACGGAGAGTTCGACACGGTCTTCACCATCCGCGACCTCACCAGCACCCACTACAACTTCGGGTTCCGGGCCGACAACAAGGACCTCTCGAAACTCCCTGATCCCCAGGAACTCCGGACGATCGGCCTGAACGAGAAGCTCGGCGCGGCCTTGGTGGCCGCGTTCAAACAGGTCCCGTAAACCCCAGAACCCCGGGCCCGAAAAACCCGAATCACCGCCGGCCGCTCACAACCAGCCGCGCTGCTGCGCCGCCTGGACCGCCTCGGTGCGGTTCCGGGCGGCGGTCTTCTGGATGCAGGCCGACAGGTAGTTGCGCACCGTGCCCTCCGACAGGTGCAGCCGCCGCGCGATGTCGGCGATGGTCGAGCCGTCGGCGGAGGCCGCGAGCACGTCGCGCTCACGCGGCGTCAGCGGATTCTCCCCGGCGGCGAGCGCGGCGGCGGCCAGATCCGGGTCGATGACCCGCTCCCCGCGCAGCACCTTCCGGATCGCCGCGACCAACTCGGCCACCGGCGCGTCCTTCACCAGGAACGCCGAAGCCCCGGACTCCATCGCGCGCCGCAGGAACCCCGGCCGCCCGAACGTGGTCAGGATGATGATGCGCACATCCGGCAGCGCCCGGTGCAACGCGTCGGCGGCATCAAGCCCGGACATCCCCGGCATCTCGATGTCCAACAGCGCGACCCGCACATCCGCGGCCTTCGCCGCCGCCAGCACCTCATCGCCGCGCCCCACCTCCGCGACGACCTCCAGATCGTCCTCGAGATTGAGCAGCGTCGCCAGGGCGCCGCGCACCATGGCCTGGTCCTCAGCGAGCAGGAGGCGGACGACGTCGGCGGGCGCGGTGGTCATGGGGCCAACCTACCGGGAACGATTCGGGCGGGGCGGTGGGGAAGTCGGCCGCAGCGCAGGCTCGCGCGCCGCACACAACCGCATCCCGCCGCGAACAGCCATGCCCGCCATCACCCAGCTGCTGTGTAGTTCATCCGCACATTCCTGCCCCTGCCCAAAACCGCACCCGGCCGCGCCAGCCACCATCCAGCCCGACCGCCACCCTTGTCCGACCAGCATCGGGCCGCCGCGCCAGGTTCGCCCGGCAATCACTCAGCCGCCGCGCAGCCCTATCCGCACATGCCCGGCCGCGCCAGCCACCATCCAGCCGCACCGCCGGCACCAAGCCCCACACCCCGCCCTACCCCGCAACCCCCTTCACCGGAGCCGCCGCCACCAACCGAAAGTCCCCGTCGTTCCCGCCCACCGACAGCCGTCCCCCGACCTCGTCCAGCCGCTCGCGCAGGCCGGTCAGCCCGTGGCCGCCGCAGCTGTCGGTGTCGCCGACCGTCGCTGCCAGGCCGCGGCCGTCGTTGCGCACCGTGAGCACCATCTCGTCGCCGCTGCGTACCAGCGTGATGTGCACGTGCTCCGCGGCGCTGTGGCGGATGGCGTTCGTCACCGCCTCGCGGAGGCACCAGGCCAGCGCGGATTCGCTCCGCGCGTCGAATTCTTCCGTTGCGGCGGCGACGTCGGGGGAGGCGTCGAGCTTGATTCCGGCCGCGTCGAGGGCCAGGTGTGCCGAGGCCACCTCCACTGCCAGTGTCGCGCGGCGGTAGCCGCTCACCGCCTGGCGGATGTCGGTCAGGGTCTGGCGGGAGACCTGCTCGATCTCGCCGACCTCGGTCAGCGCCGCGTCGAGGCGCGGGGTCGGGCCCTCCGGTGCCGCGTCGCGGGCTTTGGCCAGCATGCGCTGGGCCAGTTCCGCCTTCAGGGTGATGGTCGCCAGCGAGTGGCCGGTCAGGTCGTGCAGGTCGCGCGCGAGGCGGAGTCGTTCCTCGTTCGCCGCCAGGTGCGCGACCTGGTTGCGGGCCTCGCGGAGTTCGCCGATCAGGGCGGCCATCTGGCGGATGCCCAGGGTGGACATGCCGGCGAAGAAGATCGGGAACGCCAGGGTCAGCCAGGTGGAGACCGAGCGGAGGTCGGCGCTGAGCAGGACGCAGACGGTCATCAGTCCCAGCGCCGCGAACACGCCGCGGGCCGCGGTGCCGTCGCGCATCGTCAGGCCCAGGCCCGCGCCGGCTCCGACGTACACCCACATGCCGGCCAGGTCCGAGTCGACCCAGACGCTGGTCACGAAGGCCAGCGCCGCCATGATCGCCAATGTCGGGACCACCGCTCTCGGGGCCTCGTTGACCACCCCGATCGGGCCCGACTTCGGGTACACCGAGTACGCCAGCCAGGCGTAGACCAGCACGAAGACCGTGACCAGGCCGTAGATCAGCCACTTGAAGCCCGGCGAGTGGTCCGACCGGCTCACCTTCGCCACCGGGTCGACCAGGTAGAACAGCCAGACCGCGGCGAACAGCCACTTGAACCGGCCCGGCTGTCCGACCCGCGGCGCCTTCAGCATCAGAGGCGGGTCCGCGTAGGCCGAACGGCCGGCCCTTTCCGCGGCGCCGGCCATCCCCTCCTCGGCCGTCGCCGACGGCCCCTCGGCCGACCGCTCGTTCCCCACGTCCATCACCTCCGTATCGTGCCTCGCCCACGGGTTCCCTCCGCAACCCGGCGGGCCCCGGTGTCGGCGGACGGAACCAGCCGACCGGCACCGGGGACCCCGCCGGTCACATCACTGCTCCTTCGCCGACCGGTACGAGACCACGGCCAGCAGGGCGAAGAGCACGCCCCACCCGAGCACCACCGCGACCGAGGTCGCCGAGACCTTCCCGCTGCTGATGATGTCCGTGCCCAGTTTGTGCGCCTGGTACGTCGGGAACCACTTGCCGATCTTCTCAAGCGTGCCGCCGAGCGGGAACCACAGGCCGCCCAGGATCGCCATCGGGAAGAACACCAGCATCACGGCCGGCTGCGCGGTCTCCGGGTCGAACCGGTAGCCGATCGCCACCGCCAGCGAGACGAAGGTCATCGAGGCGATCCACAGCACCAGGGCGTTCACGACCCACTTCCAGGCCGGCATCTCCACATGGTTCAGGAACGCGCCGATCCCGAACACCACCAGCACCGACGGGATGGTCGTGGCCAGCGAGGTGACCACCTTGGCGAAGACGTACCCCCAGCCCGGCAGCGGCGTCAGCCGCAGCTGCCGGGTCCAGCCGGACTTGCGCTCGGTGGCGATCCGGATGGAGTTGTTCATCAGGGCCCCGGCGAACGCGCCGTACGTGGCCATCGCCAGCATGTAGTAGGCCTTGAAGTCGACCCCGTCGGCCTGCGTGCTCTGCTTGCCGACGATCAGGTACAGCGCCGCCGGCATCGCGATCGCGAAGATCAGGTAGCGGCCGTTGCGGATCACCCGCATCACGTCCAGCTTGGTGAGCGTCAGCGTGGCACTCATCGCGCCGCCTCCAGAGTCGCGGTGTCGGTGTCCCCGACGGAGTTGTCCTCGGCGGTGATCGCCAGGAATGCCTGCTCCAGGCCCAGCGCCTGGATCTCGATCTCGGCCGGCCGGTATCCGGCGTCCAGCAGCGCGTACAGCGTCGCGTCGGAGTCGGAGGACTGCAGCCGCACGATGTCCGACTGCCGCTCCACGTGCACCAGGTTCGGCAGCCGGTGCAGCACCGCGTCCGGCACGCCGGGCAGCCGGAACGACAGCCGCTTGGCGCCCGCGCTGGCCTTGATCTCGGCCGCCGAGCCGTCGGCGAGCAGCCGGCCCTTGTTGATGACGATGACGCGCTCGGCGAACTGG
Source organism: Catenulispora sp. EB89 (assembly GCF_041261445.1). Classification (NCBI taxonomy): domain Bacteria; kingdom Bacillati; phylum Actinomycetota; class Actinomycetes; order Catenulisporales; family Catenulisporaceae; genus Catenulispora; species Catenulispora sp. EB89. Next base: position 39,860 of record NZ_JBGCCU010000025.1, on the reverse strand, counting down.
TCCGCCTCTTCCAGGTAGTGCGTGGCGAACAGCACCGTCTTGCCCTCGTAGGCGCGCTCCCGCATGGTCGCCCAGAACGCCTGGCGGTTCTCCACGTCCATCCCGGTCGTGGGCTCGTCCAGGACGATCAGCGGGCTGTCGCCGATGATCGCCATCGCGAACTGCACGCGCTGCTGCTGCCCGCCGGACAGCTTGTCCACCCGGCGGTCGGCCAGGTCGGCGATGTTCGCCCGCTTCAGCGCCTCGGCGACCGGGATCGGCCGCGGGTGCAGCTTCGCCCACAACCCGACCTGCTCGCGCACCGTCACGTCGCTCATCAGCCCGCCGGACTGCAGCATCGCCCCGACCATGCCGTGCTTGATGGCGTCGGCGGCGGTGCCGCCGAACAGCGCCACCCGGCCGGAGTCGGGCCGGCTCAGCCCGAGCAGCATGTTCAGCGAGGTGGACTTCCCGGCGCCGTTCGGGCCGAGGAAGGCGATGGTCTGGCCGGGCCGCAACGCCATCGTCAGGTGGTTGACGGCGTGCACCGGCCCCTTGGGCGAGTGGAAGGTCTTGCTCACGTTCTCGAACTCGACTACCGCCCCGTCCGGGCTTCGAGCGTCTCGTGGCATGTCAGTCGTCCCCAGTGTCCTCAGTGGTGTGTGCGGGTCTCACGTCTCCCCGTTCGACATCCATGACACCACCGTGACCAGGGCCGCAACCATTGCGGAAGCTCGTGAAAACGGCATGACAGCTGTCATGGCCCCAGGGGTGAGAAACGCGCTGAGAACCGCACTGAGGTGATCTCAGCGACTATCGCCAGATCATCTTGTGCTCGAACTGCGTGAGGACGAGGGCGGAAACAGGTGAGGATGCGGGTGTTCCGCCGGGTCCCGAGCGTGTGCCGGTTCTCTCGTAGCAGTCCGGCGACGAACCAGATCATGGCGCGGGGCACAGCGAGCCTGGCAGAAAAGAAGATCCCGGTCGGGTCGCGGATCTCTGAGGTCCCCACGGCGTTCAGGCAGTCGCACAACCTGCTCCGATGGATGCTGGGCGTGGTTGGCGGAGATGGGCACGTGAGACGATCGTGGCGTGGAGACTCCCGGTCCTTCGTACGGCCGGCGCCTACTGATCGAGGCGCTGATCGTGACAGCGGCTGACGCTTCGAGCCAAGTAGCCTGGCTGGAGAAGTACGGCGTCGGGGCGGACGAAATCGCCTTGGACTTCGATCACGCGTTCGGCATGGCCGAGTATCTGGTCGCGGCAGGACAGTTCAGTCCTAGCGCCATGTCTGACCTGCAGGAAATCGACGCGGTCTTCGAGGAGATGAGTGGCCCGGACAACGCTGATCGGTGGACGCTGGAAGCGCTGTCCACCGATGCAGGCTGGAGTCGAGTCCGTCACCTGGCCCGCCGAGTCCTCACTACTGAACTGGGTGATTGGGGACTGCCCATGCCGGAGGTTTGCATCATCCGTTGACACGGCCGAATCGCCTGCTGAGATCACCTCACTGAGAACCGCACCGGGCGCCCGGGACGATCGGCACCGAGACCGGCACCGGGCGCCGGGCAGGGCTATCCGGCCAGCACCGATCGGTACAACTCACTGACATGCGCGGCCTGCTCGGCGACCGCGTACCGTTCCAGCGCGCCGGGCGGCGCCGAGCGGTCCACGGGCGTCAGGTCCGCCGCCTCCCGCAGCGCGGCGACGAACGCGTCGGGCCGGGACGGCACCCGGGCGGCGCGGTCTCCCAGACCCGACAGCCCGTCCAGGGCCGGGGAGTCGGAGTAGACCGCGGGCAGCCCGCACGCCACGGCCTCCAGCGGGGCCAGCCCGAAGGTCTCCGACGGCGAGGGCGAGGCGAACACGTCCATCGCCGACAGCAGGTCCTTGATCTCCAGCATCCCGCCGCCGACGTCCCCGGTGAAGTGCACGCGGCCGGGCATCATCTCGTGCGCCAGCCGTTGCAGCCGCGCGCGGTCCGGGCCGGCCCCGACGATCAGCGCGATCGCGCCGTCGATCCGGCCGGCCGCCTCGATCAGCACCTCGAAGTGCTTGTCCGGGTCGAGTCGGCCGACACCGCCGATCACGAAGGCGCCGGCGTCGATGCCCAGGATCTTGCGCACCAGGGTGCGCGCGTTCGGATCGAAGCGGAACTCGCGGATGTCGATACCGTTCTCTATCACCTCGACCCGCTCGATCCGCCAGGCCCGCAGGTAGTCCGCGACGGCCTGCGAGACCGCTATCGTCACCCGGCCCATGCGCTCGGAGGCCCGGTACATGGCCCGGACGCCGAGCCGGTCCTTCGGTTTCCCCTCGATGAGCTCCCTGCCCAACGAGTGCTCGGTGGCGACGATGGCGCGCACCCCGGCCATCCGCGCGGCCAGCCGGCCGTACAGGTGGGCCCGGTACAGGTGGGTGTGCACGATGTCGAAGCCGCCGTCGCGGACCAGCTTCACCAGGTGCATCAGCGACGCCATGTCGCGGTTGGACGGCATGCGCAGGTCGTGGACCCGGAACCCGTCGGCCCGGATCCGCTCCCCGACGCGGCCGCCCTCGGTCAGGCACGCCACCTCGCACTCCTCGGGCAGGTGCTGTAACAGCGTGGCCAGCTGGCGCTCGGCGCCGCCGGAGGCCAGGCCGGTGATGACGTGCAGGATTTTGGTCATACGGGGCCGCCTTCCTTGCCCCGCGCGCCGGGACGCGGGCAGGCGGCGGCCGCCGACGGGCCTGCGCCGTCGCGGGCGCCGGCGCGGGGACGGGCCGTGGGGTGAGGTCCGGGGCGGGCACCCGAACCGGGAACGGGGACGGCGGCGGCGGCCACAGCGGCGGCGGCGAGATCAGAGGTTTGATCCGAGGATGGGCGGCGATATCGGATAAGACCCCCACCGAGCCGTGCGTGCGCACGGCGAAACGCGCCCTGCCATCGGTTCCCCCCGGAATCCGCTGTGAATCCACCGCCGGCCGTCCCCATAGCCGGATCCTAAGAGCCCTCATTTATGTTGACAACGGCACCGTCGGGCGACTGGTCACCTCCGTCCGATGTTCGGCCCATGTCAACCGTTACAGTCCGGTCGTTTCAGTGGGTGATCAGCAGCACCAGCGACGCAATCGCGAACGCCTCGAACGCGGCGGGGAAGGCGATGTTGTGGAAGACCCGGGCACGGACGTGCGCGATGAGCGCCCCGACGAAGAACAGCACCAGCCCGATCGCCGCGGCGATCCCGAGCGCACGCACTCCGACCAGGCCGAACAGCAGGCCGACGGCGCCGGCCCCCTTGAGCAGGCCGAGGATCGGGAGCCAGGAGAACGGCACGCCGACCTGCTCGGCGTTCTGCTTCATGAAAGCGGCCCCGACCAGGCCCGCGACCCCCTCGAAGGCGTTGGCGAAGATGGTCAGGGCGAGGACGAGGACATACACGATGGTCATGCCTCCAGCCTCGACAGGACACCGGATGCGGCGCCAATACCTGCTTCTATAACCTGGTGGCATGGATGTGGACACCCGGCTGCTGCGCTATTTCGCGGCCGTCGCCGAGGAGGGCACGCTGACCCGTGCCGCGCAGCGGCTGTACGTGTCCCAACCTGCGCTGACGAAGCAGATCCGGCAGCTGGAGGCGCAGCTGGACGTGAAACTGTTCGTCCGCTCCCGCACCGGAATGACCCTCACGGCGGCGGGGCGCGCGCTCGCGGCCCGTGTCCCAACTCTGCTGAGTGAGTGGGATATTGCAATGCGCAAGACCCAAGCAGCCGCTCGCATGTCAGAGAAAACACTGCATATAGGTTTCCTCGCAGCGGCGGCGAACGAGGCCACCCCGGAGATCGTCGCCGAGTTCGCCCGCCGGCGTCCCGGATGGAAGATCCGCATGCGGCAGGCGGACTGGGGCGATCCGAGCGCGGCACTGGCCGAGGGTCTGGTGCAGGCCGCGATCCTGCGGCTTCCGGTGCCGGACACCGCGGGTCTGCGTATCAGGGAGCTGTTCAGCGAACCGCGCTGCGTGGTCCTGTCCGCCGGCCACCGGCTGGCCGGACGCGACCGGATCGCCGCGGCCGACCTGCGCGACGAGGCGTTCGTCGCGGCGCCGGCACGCACTGGCGCCTGGCGCGAGTACTGGCTCGGCGGCGACGACGTCACGGGCCCCGGAGGCACGCCGGTCCGGATCGGCGCGGTCGTGACCCAGCCCGACGAATGGCTCGCCGCGATCGGCAACGGCGACGGCGTGGCCCTCGCCCCGGAGTCGGTGTCGCGCTTCTACCAGCGGCCGGGCCTGGTGTTCCGGCCCGTCGACGGGATCAGCGCGAGCACGGTCGCGGTCGCGTGGCGGGTCGGCGAGGACGCCGATCCGGCGGTCCAGGACTTCGTCGCCTGCTGCGTCGATGTGATCGCAAAGAATTGAGAAACCTCAGTAGAACTGCGCGCCACATCGCCACATACCGTCAGTGCCGCGACGACGGCGCCCCCAGCAGGCCGCCCAGGAGCGAGCCGTCCGAACCGCTCGAAGGTGGGGTTTCGGTCGGCGTCCCGGACGCCGCGCCGCCGGTCGGGCTGGGGGCGTTCGGGCTGCTGGAGGTGGCGCCCTGCGTCGCGGGGGCGGAGGACTGCGGGGACGCGGCGCCGCCGGTCGGCGTTCCGGTGGGGGTGCCGACCGTGGCGCCGTTCGTCGTCGAGGAGCCGCTGCTGCCGGGCGCGCCGCAGATCACCTTGTCCTGCGCGGCGTAGGAGCTGTGGAACACCTGGCGGATCGGGTCCTGGCCGTTCTTGGTGAGGGTGCGGGTGACGTCGACCTGGAACCCCGGGACGCCGTCACTGGCGACGCAGGACTCTGCCAAGGAGTACGTGGTCTTCGGCTGCACCAGCGCGTAGTGCGGCGAGGTCTCGGTCTGGACCGAGTCGTACGCCTTCTGTCCGAGTACTGCGACGGTCACCGCGTTCTCCGTGGAGCTCGTCCAGAGGTAGACAGGAGCGCTGGAATCGTTCTGGAACTTCAGATCCACGTCCGGGTACACCACCGCGGCCTCCATCCCGGGCGGGAAGTGGTCGGTCACGGTCGCGTGCGGGTGGTGCTCCACATCCTTGAGCCCGGCCAGATATTCGGCGTTGTACAGCGCAGTGGCGACCAGCGAGGAGCCCGCGCCGGCATCCTGCGCCGAGGCGGAGGAGGCGGAGGTTCCGGACTGGGCGGCGGGGAGGAAGCCGTTCGTCGCCGTGCGCGCGCCGAGGATCTGGTTCAGGCTGAACACCTGGCCCGGCTGCAGAATCTGGCCGCGCACCAGGTCGGCGGCGCGCTTGACGTTCGCCGTGCGCTGCGTGGTGGCGCTGAACGGCGCGGTGTACAGGCCCATCACGTCGCGCACGCCGAGCGCCTGCGCGGCCTCGGTGGTCAGGGCCGGCGGCAGCGGGCCGATCGGCACGGTCGCAATACGCTGCGACGACGAGGCCTTCGTCAGCACCGGCAGGATCGCGTTCTGGATCGCCTCGGGGGCGTAGCCGACGCCGTTCTTGCCCGGGACCAGGACCGGCTGCCCGCCGGAGACGGTGAACGAGGCGTCGGTCGGCGCCTGCTCCAGCTTGGCCAGCGCGTCGTGGTCGAGCTCGGCCCGGATGCCGGCGCCGTCGAGCTTCGGGGTCAGGCCGCCGTGGCCGTCCGGCTCGATCGCCAGGTGGCGGCCCAGGATCGCGGGCTTCAGGACGGTGTGGACGCTGCCGGTGACCAGCACCACCGAGCCGGACATCGCGGGGCGCGCGAAGTCCTGCATGGCCTGCGCGACGGCGGCCGGGGTGACGGTCGGCTGGACGTCGTGGACGGCCAGGGCGACCGGCGGGGCGGGGAAGCCGGTGAAGGGCGCCGCGTCCGGGGCGGTGGCCGGGGCCGGGGTCGCCGGGGCCGGTGCCGCGGGGATCGGTGCCGTGGGGATCGGGACGACCGGCGCCGTACCTGTCGGCGTTCCGTCGGTCGCACTCGGGGAAACCGGCGCGGAGGGCGTGGACGAGGGCGAGGAAGGAGTAGCAGGGGACTGCTTCACCCGCGACGTGGCGGTGTGGTGCGTCGGCGAAAACGCAGTCTTCGCAGGCACCATCGCATATGCCGCCGGAGCAGTCGGCAGCGGAACCGCGGGCGTCCCGCCTCCGGACCGCTCACGCGCCAGGGCTGCCAGGTGCACCGAGGACACACCGTTGTCGAAGGCTGAGACCACCGCGTCGACCGCCGCGTCGACGTCGATCTGCCGGCCCGGACGCGGGGCGATCGGCGTCGGGACGCCGCCGGGGAAGACCACGCTGCCGTCCACCATCGGCTTGTCGAAGCCGGCCGTGAGATTGGTCAGCGCGGTCTTCAGCGCGCTGCGGTCGACGCTCACCTGTAAGGGGACCTCGCGGCCGCTGCCGGCGAGCGCCGGGATGGCGACCGTCGGGTCGGTGCGGCCCGAGGCGGCGGCGGCGACCGTGCCGGCGTAGTCGATGTGCAGCCCGGACTGGTCCGGCGCGAGCTGGAACGTGGTGCCGTCGGCGGTCAGGCGCAGCGGTGCGTTCAGCGTCGGGCCGAGAGCCGCGGAGAGCTTGGCCTCAGCGGCGGTGCGGGTCATGCCGCCGATGGCGACGCCGTCCACGACCGTGCCCTTGGGCACCTGGCCCTCGAAGGCGAGCGCAGCGCCGTACAGCACGCCGCACGCGAGGGTCACGGACAGCGCGGACACCAGCGCCACCCGGCCACGGCGCCGGGCACGCCGGGAGCGGTGGTGGTCCGGGTGGTGGTCGGACCAGTGCTCCTTCGACAGCACCTTGGTGTCGTCGGCGCCGTCGGCGTACTGGGTGTAGCCGGTGTGGCCGCCGCGCGTCGGACCGGGCACGGTGCCGGTGCGCGGCGGCGCGGAAGCGCTTCGCGGCGCGGGTGCTGTCGACGCGGCCTGCGCCGCAGGCGCCGAGGCAGCCGCAGCCGCCCCGGCCGCACGCGGCGCGGACACCGGCGCGGGCGGCCGGGGCGGCTGCGGGCCGGTGCGCGGCGGCGGGACCGGCCGGGTGACCGCCGGCGCGGTCCGCCGGAAGTCCGACGCCGAGATGGCCGCGGCGCCCATCGGGACCAGCGACTCGGTCGACGGGTCGTAGAACGAGGACTCGCCGGACGAGTCGTGGAAGATGCCGCCGAGATAGCGCATACCGACCGGGCTGCGGCGCGCCGCGTCGTAGCCGGGGAACTGCGTCGGCACGCCGTAGCGGCCCGCGGGCGGCCCGCTGGGGGCGTACTGGCCCGGCAGCGGCGCGGACTGCGACGCCGCGGCTCCGGCCGCTCCCCCGCCCTGCGCGGGCACGATCGAGGCCGGAGGCTGTACGGCCGCCGCCGCCGCGGCCGCAGCCGCCTGAGCGCCGCTCGCACGCTGCGCTTCCAACTCGCGCCCGATGGCGTCGAAGTCCCCGAAGAACTGCTCGACGGTGTCCGACAGCAGGTCCGCCTCGGCCCGGCTGGCCAGGTCCGGCGGCACCGACGCGGTGAGCCGCGCCGAGCGCGGCACGGCCCGCACCCCGCCGAACGCGGCACCCGGCATCGGCACCACCATCGTCGCGGTGGTGAGCGCCAGCACGTCGCCGGGCAGCGCGGTCGCCTTGGCCGGGCTCACCCGGTGCAGCATCTGCGAGGCCTCGACGACCTCCTCGATCGCGGCGTCGCCGCGCAGCGTGGTCGACGGGACCGGCGGGGCGTCCGGCAGCTTGATGCGCAGCAGCGCGCTGGCCTGGTCGGCGGGCACCACGCGCAGCGGGCCCTCGCTCGGGCCCCACTCCGGTTCCCCGCCGCCGGCGCCGCCGGGAGCCGCGCCACCGCTCGCCGCCGCACCGCCGCTGAAGGCGTTCGGGCCGGCGTGCGAGAACGCCCCCGGGCCGGCCGTGTCGGCCGCGTCGCCGGGGCCCGCGAAGCGCTGCGCCGGGAAACCGCCGGAACTGCTCAGCGTGTCGGCACCGCCGCCGAAACCGGCCATGATCCCGGTGCCGTAGTCGCCACCGCCGCCGTAGTCGAGACCGCGCGCCTGCTCGGCGGCCGGCTCGGCGCCGTCGCGGAACAGCGAGGCGTCGTGGAACCCGGTCGCACCGGGACCGGGGACCGAGGCCGGGCCGGCCCCGAACGCGGGCTCGGGCCGGAACGCGGGCTCGGTCCCGAACGCGGGCTCGGCCGGCGGCGGCGGGACCTCGTCGCGGAACAGCGGCGCGCCGCCGAACCCGAAGTCGGGCTGCCGGTCCGGATCAACGTCGTCTGCCTGGCGTCGGGGAAACTCGTCGTTCAAAATCGGTCGCCTCTGTCAAGGTCGGTCGCGCAGGGCCATCGGGCAGGGCCTACTAGCTGTGCCATCTAGCAGCGCGCCACCGGCCACCGAGAGTGTTGCTCCGATCACAGTACTGTGATCAGCGGTGGTCACAGGGGCGTACGGGTGACATTGCCACGGCCGTGCGGCGCTGACCCGCCGGAATCCGGCGAGGCTTCACTCGATCGAGCGAGGAGGATTCCGCCTCGAGTCCGGTCCCGGAAAAGCCGGATCTGACGGTTTTGCGACAAGAAGCGCGCTCAGCGGCTCAGCGCGAGCGACCCGCGGCCTTCGCGGCGAGCCGGTCGGTCAGCTGCCACTGGTACACCAGCACCGCGATGCCGAAGGCGATGACAAGGCCGCCGTACACGAAGATCTGCGCCGAGGAGGTGTTCGCCAGGATCACGGTGCCGCTGTTGCCGACCCCGAACATGAGCACCGCGACGACCAGCAGCCAGCCGGCGACCGGGATCCCGACGGCGCGCGGGGCGCGCAGCAGCGCCCCGCCGACCACCAGCAGCGCGGTGAGCAGCACCAGGCCGATGAGCGAGCCGAGCGGGAAGGCGAAGCCGCCGGAGCCGCCCTGGGACGCGGAGGTCGGGTCCCCGGCGTCCAGCAGGCGCGGGCCGGAACCACCGACGCGCACCGTGTAGCCCTGGATCATCGCGCCGATCAGCCCGACCACGGCCCCGGCCCCGCCGAGCCCGGAGAGCACCAGCGCGCGCCCGCGCGGGGACTCCGTGCCCAGCCACGCGGCCCCGACCAACCCGATCAGGCCGACCAGACCGGCCAGCACCACGACCACCGACACGCCGACCTCCGCTGCGCCCGAAACGTCCATCAGTCCTGGGAGGCCCCGGCAGCGGCCCCGTCCGCGATCCCGAGGCCGGCGAACAGGTCCTTCTCCAACTCGCTGTCGGAGCGCTCGGCGACGCCCTTCACCAGCTGGTAGAACTCGTGGGCCATGAAGTTCATGCCGATCGCGTTGGAGAGCGCGAAGAAGCCCTCCTTCATCGAGATCTGCGTGGGGTAGGCGCGCATGCCCTCGCGCTTGTTCTCCATGTAGGCGCTGCCGTCGATGCCGGTGGTCACCAACGCGTCGTCGGTGCCGAAGGGCAGATCGTCCACCGAGTCCACGGCCAGGAAACCGCTGGTGTCCCCGGCTTCCTTCAGCAGGCGGATCCCCTCGGCCAGGGACGACTTCGGCAGCGCGGTCCAGTAAATCTTCGTGATCTCCCAGGCCGCGCCGAGCTCGGGGGCGAAGTCCGGGTCAGCGGCCAGCTCGGCGGCGCGCATCGCGACGCGGTGGGCCTGGATGTGGTCCGGGTGGCCGTAGCCGCCGTTCTCGTCGTAGGTGACCAGGACCTGCGGCCGGATCTCGCGGACCACCTTCACCAGGTGTCCGGCGGCCTCGTCGAGGTCGGCGTGCCAGAACGTGTACGGCTTGTCGTTGGCCGGCGTCCCCATCATCCCGGAGTCCCGGTAGCGGCCCACGCCGCCGAGGAACCGGTGGTCGGCCACGCCGAGCGCGGTCATCGCGTTCGCCAGCTCCACCACCCGCACGTCGGCCAGCCGGTCCTCGCGGTCGGCGGCCAGGTGCTCCAGCTCCGGCACCAGGATCTCGCCCTCCTCGCCGGCGGTGCAGGTGACCAGCGTGACGTGCACGCCCTCGGCGGCGTAGCCGGCCATGGTGGCGCCGGTGCCGATCACCTCGTCGTCCGGATGGGCGTGGACGAGCAGCAGACGCCGGGCGGCCGTGGGGCTCGGGGAGGGCGTGGCGCCCGCCGGCTGCGCGGTCGTGTTCGCGGTCATAGGGCAAGGGTACGCATACCTTCCCCGCCGCTCGGGGAACAGCCCGGCGGCGCCGGGGCGAATAGCATGACGGCATGGCTGACACCCCCTCGTTCCCCCGGCATTCGGCCCGGACCCAGCGCTTCACCCTCGGCGTGCCGCGCGCCTTCAGCATCTCCCCGGACGGCACGCGGATCGCGTTCCTGCGCGGCAAGCACGGCACGGACACCGCGACCTGCCTGTGGGTGCTGGACCCGACCAGCGGCGAGGAACGGCTCGTGGCCGATCCGGTCGCGCTGCTCGGCGGCGCGGGCGAGGAGCTGACCGACGAGGAGAAGGCACGCCGCGAGCGCTCGCGGCAGGGCGCGGCCGGCATCGTCGGCTTCGCGGTCGACGCCGATCTGTCGCACGCGGCGTTCGCGCTGTCCGGCCGGCTGTTCGTGGCCGACCTCACAGAGACCGACGCGGCGCGGGCCGTGCGCGAACTCCCGACCCCGGCCGGCGTGGCCGACCCGCGGCCGAACCCGGCCGGCACGCACGTGGCCTACGTGGCCGGCGGTGCGATGCGGGTGATCGGCCTGGACGGCGCCGGCGACCGCGCGCTGGCCGAGCCGGAGACGGACACCGTCACCTACGGCCTGGCCGAGTTCATCGCCGCCGAGGAGATGGACCGCTTCCGCGGCTACTGGTGGGCCCCGGAGGGCGACCGGCTGTTCGCCGAGCGCGCCGACGAGGCGCCGATCCAGACCTGGTTCATCTCCGACCCCGCGAACCCCGGCAAGGAGCCGGCGGCGGTGCGCTACCCGGCGGCCGGGACGAACAACGCGACGGTCTCCGGCGTGGTGCTCGGCCTGGACGGCTCGCGGGTGGACGTGGCGTGGGAGGACTCCTCGCCGTACCTGACCACGGTCCACTGGTCTGCAGGCGGCGACCCGGTGCTGGGCCTGATGAACCGCGAGCAGACGCGCATCACCTACGCGCTGCTCGACCCGGACACCGGCATGGTGACGCTGCACGGCGAGGAGTCGGACCCGCGCTGGGTGGACATCGTCTCCGGCGTCCCGTCCTGGATCAGCGGCGCCGACGACGGCGACGAGGAGCCGACGGCGGCGCTGGTCACCGTCGCGGCCCGGGAGGGCGCGAACCGCGTCCTGCTCGACGGCGAGCCGCTGACCCCGCCGGAGCTCCAGGTGCGCGCGGTGCTGGCGGTCGGCGAGCACGGCGTGCAGTTCACCGCCAGCGCCGAGGACCCGGCCGAGGTGCACGTGTTCCTGGTCTCGCGGGACGGCGTGGTGCGTCAGCTCACTGAGTCGTTCGGCGTGCACTCCGCGGTGTTCGGCGCGGACCTGGCCGTCATCAGCTCGGTGTCGTTCTCCGAGCCCGGCTCCACCGCCCGCGTGGTGCGGCTGGACGAGGACGGCGACGCGAAGGACCTGTGCACGGTCCGCAACGTCGCCGAGACCCCCGCTCTGAAGCTGAACGCGACGATGGTCCGGCTCGGCGAGCGATCGCTGCGCGGCGTGCTGGTCCTGCCGACCGGCCACGTACCTGGTACCAAGCTGCCGATCCTGCTGGACCCCTACGGCGGCCCGCACGCGCAGCGCGCGCTGGCCTCGCACAACATGCACCTGGCCTCGCAGTGGCTGGCCGACCAGGGCTTCGCGGTGCTGGTCGTGGACGGCCGCGGCACGCCGGGCCGCGGGCCGGAGTGGGACCGCGCCGTCTACCGCGACTTCGCGGGCCCGGTGGTGCAGGACCAGGTGGACGCCGTGCAGGCGGCGGCCGCGCAGAACCCCGACCTGGACCTGACCCGGGTCGCGATCCGCGGCTGGTCCTTCGGCGGCTACCTGTCGGCGCTGGCGGCCCTGCGCCGCCCCGACGTGTTCCACGCCGCCGTGGTCGGCGCCCCGGTCACCGACCAGCACCTGTACGACACCTGCTACACCGAGCGCTACCTGGGCCACCCGGACGCCGAGCCGGAGGTCTACCGCCGCAACTCGGTCGTCGTGGGCACCGAGCCCAGCGGCTGGGCCGAGCAGCACCGGCCGCTGATGCTGATCCACGGCCTGGCCGACGACAACGTGGTGGTCGCGCACACGCTGCGGCTGTCCTCGGCGCTGCTGGCCGCGGGGCGTCCGCACGAGACGCTGCTGCTGTCGGGGGTGACGCACATGACGCCGCAGGAAGTCGTCGCGGAGAACCTGATGCTGCTGCAGGTCGACTTCCTCAAGCGCGCGCTCGCCAAGAACTAGCCGCCGCCTCGACGCGACGCTGGGGCAATGCCTCGCAGAACCCTGGCGTCCCGTTGAGGTGACCAGCCGTTGACGCGGGTTAGTAGCAACCTGGCCGGGTTACTCGGCGTCTACTTGCCGTAGTCACCCGGAAAGGTTGGGTTCCATGAACCGTATTTCCGTTCTGGTCGCAGCGGGGGCGCTCGGAGCCGTCGCCCTGACGGCCGGATGCACCAGCACCTCCGCCAAGAGCGCCGTCAGCGGCGGCCCCACGGTGGGGACCACGAACTCGGCGGGGACCACGTCCTCGACGGGATCGGGCTCCAACCCGGCAGGGGGTTCCGGCCCGGCCTCCGCGTCCACCACCGCCGGCGGCAGCTCCACGGCGTCGAGCTCGGCCGCCTCGGCACCGTCGACCTCGACGGCGGCTTCGAGCTCCCCGGCCACCCACGCCGCCAGCTCGGCCTGCACCACGGCCGAGATGCCGTCGGGCACCTGGCGCGTGGTCCCGGACAGCCAGGGCGCCGGCCACGTCGCCGCCGACCTCACGCTGCAGAACACCTCGGCCCGCAGCTGCACCGTTTCCGGCTTCCCCGCCATCGCACTGCTCGCCTCGAACGACCGCACACTGCCGTCGTACATCGTGAAGGACACCTCCGTCCCGGCCACCACCATCACCGTCGTCCCGGGCGCCTCCGTCCACGCCGAGATGCGCTACTCGGCGAACGTCCCCGGCCCGGGCGAACCCGACAACGGGCAGTGCGAGCCGACGACGGTGCACGCGCAGGCACAGCTGCCGGGCGACAGCGCGTGGGCGCACATCACGCTCGACAACCCGACGCCGGTGTGCGAGAAGGGCGAGCTTGAGGTGAAGCCTTTCGTGAGCGGGCAGTCGAGTCCGGCCGGGGGCTGATCCATCAAGGGGCGTAGACCACATAAGGGGGATGGCGTTCTACGAACTTCACGGGATCCGGCGCAGGTGGGAACGTCCCTAGCATGATCGGCGTTCGATCACCGATCATGCTGGGGGGACACCGTGTCGCAGCGAGTCCGAGCACGCGCCGCCGCGAGCCTGGCGGTGTTGGCGGTGACCGGTGGTGGGGTCAGTGCGCTGACGACAGCAGCGCATGCGGCCACAGCCAGTGGTTCCGGCACCACCGCCAACGGGCCGATCGCCTACAACGACGGCGTCGACTGGTCCGAAGTCAACGCTGACGGGACCGGCTCGCACACGGTCGTCCCGACCGGCGGCGGCTTCACCGCGGCCGACGGGCCCTCGCCGGCAACGCGCTGGCCGCGCAGAAGGGCGGCCCGCTGCTGCTGACCGGCGGGGCGAAGCTCGATCCGGCGGCCAGGCTTGGGGCGCCGGGAACTTCGACATGAAGTAGGCGAGTAGGCGAATCGGCGAAGTAGCCGCCGCGACCAGGAAGTAACTGCTGTAACTGCCGGAAGTAACTGCTGTAACTGGAGGACATGAGCGAAGCAGGCGCTGTCATGAAAACGGAGCGGCCGCTGCGGGAGATCCCGCAGCGGCCGCTCCGTCGCTCTGGAGGTTCGTCGGAACCCGTCAGATCAGCAAGCCGTAGCTCAGCCCTTGGCCTTGGCCGCGTTCCCGCGCGAGCGCCCGCGCACCTGCTGGTTCAGCTCCACCTTGCGGATCCGGACGGTGTCCGGCGTGACCTCGACGCACTCGTCCTCGCGGATGAACTCCAGCGCCTGCTCCAGCGACAGCTGGCGCGGCGGGATCAGCGTCTCGGTGACGTCCGAGGTGGACGACCGCATGTTGGTGAGCTTCTTCTCCTTGGTGATGTTCACGTCCATGTCGTCCGAGCGCGAGTTCTCACCGACGATCATGCCCTCGTAGACCTCGGTGGTGGGCTGCACGAACATCGTGCCGCGCTCCTGGAGGTTCATCATCGCGAACGGCGTCGCCGCGCCCGGGCGGTCGGCCACCAGCGAGCCGGAGGTGCGGGTGCGCAGCTCGCCGTACCAGGGCTCGTAGCCCTCGAACACCGCGTGCGCGATGCCGGTGCCGCGGGTCATGGTCAGGAACTCGGTGCGGAAGCCGATCAGGCCCCGGGAGGGGACCACGAACTCCATGCGGACCCAGCCGGTGCCGTGGTTCGTCATGGTCTCCATGCGGCCCTTGCGGTTGCCTTGGATCAGCTGGGTGACGGCGCCCAGGAACTCCTCGGGGCAGTCGATGGTGAGGCGCTCGACCGGCTCGTGCAGCTTGCCGTCGATGGTCTTGGTGACCACCTGCGGCTTGCCGACGGTGAGCTCGAAGCCCTCCCGGCGCATGGTCTCCACCAGGATGGCCAGCGCCAGCTCGCCGCGGCCCTGCACCTCCCAGGCGTCGGGGCGCTCGGTGGGCAGCACCCGCAGCGAGACGTTGCCGACCAGCTCGCGGTCCAGGCGGTCCTTCACCAGGCGCGCGGTGACCTTGGTGCCCTTGGTCGGACCGCGGCCCACCAGCGGGCCGGTGTTGGTGCCGATGGTCATCGAGATCGCCGGCTCGTCGACGGTGATCAGCGGCAGCGGCCGCGGGTCCTCCGGGTCGGCCAGGGTGTCGCCGATCATGATCTCCGGGATGCCGGCGATGGCGATGATGTCGCCGGGGCCGGCGGACTCGGCCGGCTTGCGCTCCAGCGCCTCGGTCATCAGCAGCTCGGTGATCTTCACCCGCTCGATGGTGCCGTCGTGCCGGCACCAGGCCACCTGCTGGCCCTTGCGGATCTCGCCCTGGTGCACCCGGCACAGCGCGATGCGGCCCAGGAAGTTGGACGCGTCCAGGTTGGTGACGTGCGCCTGCAGCGGCGCGCCCTCGGTGTAGGAGGGGGCCGGGATGGTCTCCAGGATGGTCTTGAACAGCGGCAGCAGGTTGTCCGAGTCCAGGTCGCCGCCCTGGCCGTTGCCCGAGGAGCCGGGCACCGGCTTGGTCAGCGTGGCCTTGCCGTCGCGGGCGATGGCGTAGACGATCGGGAACTCGATCTGCTCCTCGGTGGCGTCCAGGTCCATGAACAGCTCGTAGGTCTCGTCGATGACCTCGTCGACCCGCGAGTCCGGCCGGTCCACCTTGTTGATCAGCAGGATCACCGGCATCTTCGCGGCCAGCGCCTTGCGCAGCACGAAGCGGGTCTGCGGCAGCGGACCCTCCGAGGCGTCCACCAGCAGCACCACGCCGTCCACCATGGACAGGCCGCGCTCCACCTCGCCGCCGAAGTCGGCGTGCCCGGGGGTGTCGATGATGTTGATCACCACGTCCTCCCCGTCGGGACCGCGGTAGTGCACCGCGGTGTTCTTGGCGAGGATGGTGATGCCCTTCTCGCGCTCCAGGTCGTTGGAGTCCATGGCGCGCTCGTCGACGTGCTGGTGTTCGCCGAACGCGCCGGACTGCCACAGCATCGCGTCGACCAGCGTCGTCTTGCCGTGGTCGACGTGCGCGACGATCGCCACGTTCCTGATGTTGTCGCGTGTGGGCATGCCTGAGCGCTCCTTGGCAGAAGGGGATACCTACCCATCGTACGGGGTCGGGAATCCTCCTGCTTACCGTCAGTGCCCGCGCACCCGGCGTCAGGGTTAACTCGGAGCGTCGGACACCCGCCGTGAGGTGGCGAGCGTCACCTCTCAGCGGCGGTCACCAGCAGTTTTTATCCGTCCGCCGCGATCAGCACCAGCGTCCCGCCGGCCGAGACGACCACGCCGCCGGGCACCGCGATCCACACCGGATCGGCACTCCGGTCGAAGCCGGCGACGGTGTACTTCCAGCGCGTCCGGCCGGTCGCGAGGTCCACGGCCCACCAGGTGCCCTGCTGGTCGGGGACGTAGACGTTGCCGTCCGCGGACTGCGGAGCCCCGGCGTCGGAGGCGGTCGCGAACAACTGCGTGCCCTGCGACTGCCAGCGGACCGCGCCGGTCTGCGCATCGGCGGCGTAGAGGCCGTGGCGGGAGAGGACGGCGACGGCGTTGGGGTTGGCGTCGGCGTTGGCCTCGGGCAGGAGAGTGATGAGCGCGATGGTGCCGGCATCCCCGGGCGGCACCGGCAACGGGACGCTCCACGCGTTCGGGCCGCCGTTGGCGCTGCCGCCGGTCAGGGTGTCGGCCTCCGGCTGGTCGGAGAGCAGCAGGACGTAGTAGTCGTCGGCGCACGCGACCTTGTTGAGCGAGACGTGGCCGTAGTCCACCGCGGTCTTCCACGGACGGCTCCACACCTGGTCACCGCTGCGGATATCCAGGGCGGCGACGGCTCCCCCGGTGTTCGGGTCCCCGGCGCCGGCGGTGAGGATCTGCGCGCCGCTCGACGGCACCGCCAACGTGGCGAAGTCCACACCACTCTTCTGCCACAGGCTCCGGCCGCTGACGACATCGACGGCCCACAGGACCGGCACGCCCCCGGACGTCCCGACAACGAACACCATGCCGCCCAACGCCCCGCCGACGCGGAGGTCGAGCCAGGGGCCCTGCGGCGTGACCGCGCGCCACTTCTGCACGCCGGTCTCGACGTCCAGCGCGAGCAGATCGCCGCCGGCACCGCCCCGCTCCGCCGCGACGATCAGATAGACGACACCGGAGTCCACGACACCGTTGCCGGAGCCACGAACGCCGGAGGCCCGCACAGGACCCCACTTCAGATTGGCCCCGAAGTCGTAGCCGGAGACCCCGGACTCGCCACCCACGACGAGCACTCCATCGCCGGCCGCGAGCGAGGAGATCCCGCCGCCGGGCAGCGACCAGAAGGGGGTGGCGTCAGGGCCCTGCAGAGTGCCGGCCGCGCCGACCGGCGGCGAGAGCGGGCCGCTCTTCGGGAGCGGGAGCCGGCCGGAAGCAGAGGCTGAGGGCTTCGCCGCGGACGGCACGGCACCGACCGCGCCGGCAGAAGGCTGAGCATCGGCGGTGGTCGTGGTACCGGAGCTGCCGCCGAGTCCGAGTGCCGCGGCCGTACCGCCCACGACGACGACCGCGCCGCCGGTCAGCGCGAGGAGGAGGTTGCGACGGCTCGGGGCCGGCTGGTCGCCAGGCACGCCGGGAACGCCGGACTGCTGGTAGAACGCAGAGCCATCAGCCTGCTGCACAAACCCAGGTATCTGCCCGCCAGGCAAAGGTGCAGCACCCGCAAATGCCGCTCCCGCATCAGCCTGCTGCCCAGCAACAGCCGCCGGCACCAGCCCCGGAACACCCGAACCGCGGTCGCCCGCGCGCCCCGCCGCCCGCTGTCCGGCATCCGCCGCCACAAACCCTGGCGCGCCGGAGCCGGCATCGCCGACGCGACCCACCGCCTGCTGCCCGGCACTCGCCGGCACCAACCCTGGCGTACCCGAGCCGCCGTCGCCCGCGTGCCCCACCGCCTGCTGTCCGGCGCCCGCCGCCACCGACCCTGGCGAGCCGGAACCGGCATCGCCCGCGTGCCCCGCCGCCCCCTGAGCCACCCGCGGCGCAACAACAATCGTCGCGTTCGCATCCGGATCCGGCCCCGCGGCCGACCCCAACCCCGCCGCCGCAGCCGCCCGCGCATCCTCGGCCAGCGCCGGCGGCAACCACCCGCCGCCCAACGGGATCGGCGCCCGCCGCCGCACGTACTCCACCACCTGCTGTGGCTGCGCGCGCCCGTTCGGGTCCTTCTGGAGACACCCGCGGATCAGCTCCCCCAGCGCCGTCGGCAGCTTTCCCAGCACCGGCGAGGACTTCGCGACCCGCTTCTTCACCTCGTCGGGCGTGCCCTCGCCGAATGGCGGGCGGCCGGTCGCGGCGAAGAACAGCGTCGAGCCCAGTGCGAACATGTCCGCCGCCGGCGTGACCGTCCGGCCCAGCGCCTGCTCCGGCGCCAGGAACCCGGCCACCCCGAGCCCTGCCACGCCGTCGAAGGCGCGCACCAGCGCGTAGTCGACAACGCACGGCCCCTCGGGCGTCAGCAGCACCGTCCCCGGCCGCAGGTCGCCGTGCATCACGCCGGCGGCGTGCAGGGCCGCCAGCGCCTCGGCGAGCCCGGCTGCGAGGCTTAGTAGCGCGGGCTCGGGCAGCGGCCCGTGGTCGGCCACCGCCTTCGCCAGCGGCACGCCCGCGACGAACGCCGACGCCAGCCACGGCGCCTCGCCCGCCAGCTCGGCTCCGAGCACCGGCGCCGCGGAGGGCACCGCCACCGTGCGCGCCGCCGCGACGTCCGCCGCGAGGCGGGCCCGGACCGCCTCGTCGGCCAGCACTTCCGGGCGCAGCGCCCGGACCGCGACCGCGCGGCCGTCGTCGGAGTACCCCCCGTACAGCGGACCCAGCGCGCCGACGCCGAGCCGGCCGACCGTCGAATGCGGACCGACCCGCCGCGGGTCCCCGTCGGTCAGCGGACCCATCGCCGCCCCGACCGCCCCGACCGCTCCCACCATCGCGACCACCCCTTGATCACGGCCGCCTCGCGCGTGCCGTTCCCGTTACCCCGTGTCCCCGTCCCCGTGTCCCCGCGCCCGTGCGCCCGTGTCCCCGCGCGCCCCTCGGCGCGTCGAGCGTCGCGTCGGTGGCGGCTTCGAGGAGCATGATGCCAAACCCTTGTCGGTCCCCCCGCCGTCCGGGCCCTGATCAGCCGCCGGTAGGATGTGACGTAGATCACGTTTCCACTACTCCGGGTGACGCGTTCTATGGAATCTGACGCGATGTCCATTAGAGTTCGCGCAGCTTTGTAGAGCCCTGCCAAGTGAAAGCCCGCGCACGCAAGACGCCTACGTGTAAGACATCAGTGTAAGAACATTGCCCGTCTGGGAGACACAAGTCGATGGCGACTGACACCATCGCGCCCGGCCCCGAGGCACCCGCCCCGCTGAGCCCGGCGCGCGCACAGATCGAACAGAAGACGCTGCGCACAGACAGGTGGTGGCTCAGTCCGCTCCTGACGATGATTGTGCTGATCGCCTTCATCTTCTACGCGACGTTCCGCGCGTTCCAGAACGCCGACTACTACACCGGCAACCTGATCTCACCGTTCTACAGCCCGTGCATCGCCACGAAGTGTGTGCCGGGCTCGTCCCTGGGCGGCTTCAAGCCGTTCGGCGACTGGTGGTCGATCTCGCCGGCGCTGCTCATCCTGATCTTCCCGCTGGGATTCCGGATGACCTGCTACTACTACCGGAAGGCCTACTACCGCGCCTTCTGGCTGTCGCCGCAGGCCTGCGCCGTCGCCGAGCCGCACGAGAAGTACACCGGCGAGCGCCGCTTCCCGCTGATCCTGAACAACTCGCACCGCTACTTCTTCTACGCGGGCTTGGTCTTCAACGTCATCCTGACCTGGGACGCGATCCTGGCCTTCCGCAACGTCGACGGCGCGTGGGGCCACATGAGCCTGGGCACGCTGGTGCTGCTGGCCAACGCCACACTGCTGTGGCTGTACTCGGCGTCGTGCCACTCCTGCCGGCACATCATGGGCGGCAAGCTCAAGCACTTCTCCAAGCACCCGCTGCGTTACAAGGGCTGGACGCTGGTGTCGAAGCTGAACCACAAGCACATGCTCTTCGCGTGGATCTCGCTGTTCGGCGTGGCGCTGACGGACGCGTATGTCGCCCTGGTGGCCAACGGCACCTTCAGCAACCCGACGTTCTTCTAAAGGATCAGTGCGCAATCATGACTGGGAAGACTGAGAACGCTGAGAGCATCGAGCGCCACTCCTACGACGTGGTGGTGATCGGGGCCGGCGGTGCGGGACTGCGCGCCGCGATCGAGGCCCGGCACTCCGGCAAGCGCGTCGCCGTCATCAGCAAGTCGCTGTTCGGCAAGGCGCACACCGTGATGGCCGAGGGCGGCGCGGCCGCCGCCATGGGCAACGTGAACCCGAAGGACAGCTGGCAGGTCCACTTCCGCGACACCATGCGCGGCGGCAAGTTCCTGAACCACTTCCGGATGGCCGAGCTGCACGCCAAGGAGGCCCCGGACCGCATCTGGGAGCTGGAGGCCTGGGGCGCGCTGTTCGACCGCACCAAGGACGGCAAGATCAGCCAGCGCAACTTCGGCGGGCACGAGTACCCGCGGCTGGCGCACGTCGGCGACCGGACCGGCCTGGAGCTGATCCGCACGCTGCAGCAGCGCGTGGTCGCGCTGCAGCAGGAGGACAAGGCGGAGACCGGCGAGTACGAGGGCAGCCTGCGCGTCTTCGCCGAGACCACGATCGTCCGGCTGCTCAAGGACGAGCAGGGACGCATCGCCGGCGCCATCGGCTACTACCGCGAGACCGGGCAGTTCGTGGTCTTCGAGGCCCCGGCGGTGATCATGGCCACCGGC
The DNA here is from genome assembly GCF_041261445.1 of Catenulispora sp. EB89. Taxonomy (NCBI): domain Bacteria; kingdom Bacillati; phylum Actinomycetota; class Actinomycetes; order Catenulisporales; family Catenulisporaceae; genus Catenulispora; species Catenulispora sp. EB89. The sequence continues at coordinate 19,317 of NZ_JBGCCU010000025.1, read as the reverse complement.
GGCATCGGCCGCAGCTACACCGTCACCAGCAACAGCTGGGAGTACACCGGCGACGGCCACGCGCTGGCCCTGCTGGCCGGCGCCGCGCTGGTGAACATGGAGTTCATCCAGTTCCACCCGACGGGCATGGTCTGGCCGCCCTCGGTGAAGGGCATCCTGGTCACCGAGTCGGTCCGCGGCGACGGCGGCGTGCTCCGCAACAGCGAGGGCAAGCGGTTCATGTTCGACTACGTGCCGGACGTCTTCCGCAAGCAGTACGCGGAGACCGAGGAGGAAGCCGACCGCTGGTACGACGACCAGGAGAACAACCGGCGTCCCCCCGAGCTGCTGCCCCGCGACGAGGTGGCGCGCTCGATCAACTCCGAGGTGAAGGCCGGCCGCGGCACCCCGAACGGCGGCGTGTACCTGGACGTCTCCACGCGCCTGCCGGCCGAGGAGATCCGGCGCCGGCTGCCGTCGATGTACCACCAGTTCAAGGAGCTGGCCGACGTCGACATCACGGCGCAGCCGATGGAGGTCGGCCCGACGTGCCACTACGTCATGGGCGGCATCGAGGTCGACCCGGACACCCAGGGCACGGCCGTCCCGGGCCTGTACGCGGCCGGCGAGTGCTCCGGCGGCATGCACGGCTCCAACCGGCTCGGCGGCAACTCGCTGTCCGACCTGCTGGTCTTCGGCCGCCGCGCGGGCCTGCACGCCGCGGAGTACGTGGACGGGCTCGGCGCGGACGGCAAGCCGGCGGTGGCCGAGGCCGACGTCGACGCCGCGGTCGAGGAGGCGCTGGCCCCGCTGGCCAACCCCGGGGGCGAGAACCCGTACACCCTGCACCACGACCTGCAGGTGTCGATGAACACGCTCGTCGGCATCATCCGCAAGCCCGAAGAGGTGAGCGAGGCGCTGACCAAGCTGGAGGACTTCAAGCCCCGACACAAGAAGGTCGGCTCGGTCGGCGGGCGCCGCTTCAACCCCGGCTGGCACGTCGCGCTGGACCTGCGCAACATGCTGATCGTCAGCGAGTGCGTGGCCAAGGCGGCGCTGGAGCGCGAGGAGTCCCGCGGCGGGCACACGCGCGACGACTTCCCGGCGATGTCCTCGAAGTGGCGGCAGGTCAACCTGATCTGCACGCTGAGCGCGGACGGGACCGGGATCGACCTCAAGCACCAGCCGATCCCGACGATCCGGCCGGATCTGCTCGGGCTGTTCGAGGTCTCCGAGCTGAAGAAGTACTTCACGGACGACGAGCTCGGGGTGCTCGGCGAGGGTGCCGAGGCGGACGCGGAGCCCGAGGCCGCGACGGACGCCGTCGCGGACGCGGTCCCCGACGCGGTCGCGGACGCGGACGCCGAGCCGGAGGCGACGGCCGATGCCAAGCCCGACGCCGAGCCCGACGCGAAGCCCGACGCCGTGCCCGCGGCTGAGGCCGACGCGGCCCCCGAGGCCAAGACCGACGCCGCGCCGGAAGCCGCCCCGATCCCCGGCCAGAACAACGGCGGGTCGGCGGCTGAGAAGTCCGCCGCGAAGTCCGCCGAGGCCCAGGCCGAGGAGCAGACCGCCGAGGCCCAGGCCGGCGCCCAGGCGGAGAACGCCACGTCCGACACCGCCGCCGAGGAGAAGTGACGATGGGTTACAAGGGCAAGTTCAAGGTCTGGCGCGGCGACGCGTCCGGCGGCGACCTGAAGGACTTCGAGGTCGAGATCAACGAGGGCGAGGTCGTCCTCGACATCATCCACCGGCTGCAGGCCACGCAGGCCCCCGACATGGCGTGCCGCTGGAACTGCAAGGCCGGCAAGTGCGGCTCGTGCTCGGCGGAGATCAACGGCAAGCCCCGCCTGATGTGCATGACCCGCATGTCGACCTTCGAGCAGGACGAGACCGTCACCGTCACCCCGCTGCGCACCTTCCCGGTGATCAAGGACCTGGTGACCGACGTCGGCTTCAACTACGCCAAGGCCCGCGAGGTGAAGTCCTTCACCCCGCCGAAGGACCTGAAGCCCGGCGAGTACCGCATGCAGCAGATCGACGTGGAACGCTCGCAGGAGTTCCGCAAGTGCATCGAGTGCTACCTGTGCCAGAACACCTGCCACGCGGTCCGCGACCACGAGGAGAACAAGGAGAGCTTCGCCGGCCCGCGCTACCTGATGCGCGTGGCGGAGCTCGACATGCACCCCTTGGACACCGCCGACCGCAAGAAGGCGGCGCAGGAGGAGCACGGCCTCGGGTTCTGCAACATCACGAAGTGCTGCACCGAGGTGTGCCCCGAGCACATCCACATCACCGACAACGCGCTGATCCCGCTGAAGGAGCGCGTCGTCGACAAGAAGTACGACCCGCTGGTCTGGCTGGGCAACAAGATCCGCCGCCGCACCTCGTCGGACGCCTGACGCAGGTCTGACGCACGTCTGAGCAACGCCTGGGGCCGCAGTCGTAGGACTGCGGCCCCAGGCGTTTCCGCGCCGGATCTGCGATAAAGGACCCATGGCACCCACGCACGCTCTGAACCACGAACAGGTCGCCGCCTACCGCGCCCGCATCGGCGTCACGGAGGGCGCCCTGACCCCCGACGCCGCGACACTCCGCCGCCTGCACAGCGCGCACCTGCACACCGTCCCGTTCGAGAACCTGAGCATCCACCTCGACGAACCGGTGACCCTGGACGGCGCGGCCCTGTTCGAGAAGATCGTCGAACACCGCCGAGGCGGCTTCTGCTACGAGCTCAACGGCCTGTTCGCCCTCCTCCTGGAGGCCTTCGGCTACCGCGTGCACCGCCTGTCAGCCCGCACCTTCAGCACAGCGCACGGCTACAGCCCGCCGCTGGACCACCTGGCCCTGCACGTCACCGACGCCGCCGGCGACACCTGGCTGGCCGACGTCGGCTTCGGCCGGCACACCGAGTTCCCGCTCCACTTCACCGACCACACGGACCAGAAGGACCCCGGCGGCCTGTTCCGCATCGCGGAGAACGACGACGCGGAGTTCACCATCCTCCGCGACGGCGAAGCGCAGTACCGCATCGACCCGAAGCCCCTGGCACTGACCGACTTCACGCAGGCGAGCTGGTGGCAGTGCACCTCACCGGACTCGCACTTCACCCGGAACCTGGTCTGCTCCCGCCTGACCGACGCCGGCCGCCTGACCCTGACCGGCGACGAACTGATCACCACCGACAGCACCGGCCGGCACGTCGAGGAGGTCACCTCCGACGAGCACCTGCTGACCCTGCTGCGGGAGCGGTTCGGGATCGAGCTGGCGCGGGCGCCCCGGCGGGCGAAGGGCTGAGTCGGCGCGCTGATCGGCCTCGCCAAGCCGCCGCCCGGCACCTACCCCCGCCCCAAAGCCCCGTCCCCCGCCCCCAACTCGAACCACACGATCTTCCCGTTCCCCGTGGTCCGCGTCCCCCAGCGCGTGGCCAGCTGGTTCACCAGCTGCAGCCCCCGCCCGCCCTCGTCCGTCTCCTGCGCGCGCCGCACCTGCGGGACCACGTCCAGCGCGTCGCCGACCTCCACCAGCAGCCGGTCCGTCTTCAGCATGTCCAGCGACACCGGCGACCGGCCGTACCGCTGGGCGTTCGTCACCAGCTCGCTGACCAGCAGCTCCGCCGTGTCCGTCAGGCCGCTCATGCCCCACTCCGCCAGCCGCTCGCGGACCTTGCGGCGCGCGTCCGAGACCGCCGAGGGGTGAGCGTCGAGCTGCCAGTGCGCCTTGCTTTCCGGGGGGATCGACTGGACCTGTGCCAGCAGCAGGGTCGCGTCGTCGGACGTGTCGCCCGTGATGCCCAGGACGTCCGTCACCGCGTCGCAGCATTCTTCCAATGAGTCCGGGGGGCAGTTCGCCAGCAGTGCCGCCATCACGCCGATCCCCTCGTCGATGTCGCGTCCCTTGTCCTCGACCATCCCGTCCGTGTAGAACGCCAGGCGGGAGCGGTCGGGGATGTCGAACTCCTTCGTCTCGAACACCCAGCTCCGGTACGCGCCGCCGCCCACGCCCAGCGGCGGCGACGGCGGGACGTCCAGTCCGCCGACCGTCCCGTCCGGTGCCAGCAGCAAGGGCGGCGGGTGGCCGGCGCGCGAGACCGCGAGCTTGCCGGTCGCCGGGTCGTAGACCGCGTAGATGCACGTCGCCAGGTGGTTCTCCGACAGCGACGCCCCCAGCTCGTCGAGCTGGTGCAGCACCTGCGCCGGGGACAGGTCCAGGCCGGCCAGCGTCCGCGCCGCGGTGCGGAACTGGCCCATGATCCCGGCCGCCCGCACCCCGACCCCCATCACGTCCCCGACCACCAGCGCCACCCGCGCCCCGGACAGCTGGATCACGTCGAACCAGTCCCCGCCGACCTCCGCGCCCACCGACCCCGGCAGGTACCGGTACGCCACCTGTACCCCCGGCAGGCTCGGTATCCGCTGCGGAAGCAGCGCCCGCTGCAGCATCAGCGCCGTGGTCCGCTCCCGGTAGTACAGCCGGCCGTTGTCGATCGACACCGCGGCCCGCGTCGTGATCTCCTCGGCGACCTCGATGTCCTCCGGCTCGAACGGCGGGCTGTCCGGGTGCCGGTGGAAGTGCACCACCCCGAGCAGCGCCTCCCGCGCCCACAGCGGCACCAGGATCGAGTCGCCGCCGGTCGGCTGCCACAGCAGCGTCCCGTCCACCGCCCGGATCGGCTCCTTCGCGACCGCGCTGATGCCCGCCGACGAGTGCCACGCCGCGCCGCCGAGCATCCGGTCGCTGATGTCCGGATCGGTCGACCACGCGCTGAAGCCCTCGGCCCGCACCGGATCCGGCACCGCCCCGCCCCCCTCGTGCACCAGCACCCGGCGCCGCCGCACCGGAGCCAGCCACACCGGCCCGACCGGCCCGATCCGCTCGTCGAAGACCTCTTCCTTGATCTCGATCACGATCGCGTCCGCGAAGTCCGGCACCGCGACGTCGGCCAGCTCCCGCGCCGTCCGCTCGACGTCCAGCGCCGTCCCCATCCGCGACCCGGCCTTGTTCACCAGCGCCAGCCGCCGCCGCGCGCCGGCCGCCGCGGCCGCCGCCCGATGCCGGTCGGTGACGTCCAGGATCAGCCCGGACAGCCCGATGACCTCGCCGTCCGGGCCGTGCAGCCGGTTGTAGCTGACCGACCAGACCCGCTCCTCGTCGGAGGCCGGAGTGAACCCGCCGTACTGCTCGTCCACCACCGGGACCCCGGTCCGCAGCACCTCGTCGGGGATCTCCTCCAGCCTCGGATCAAGTCCGGGCAGCACCTCGCGGACCCGCTTGCCGATGTGGTCGGAGACCGGCAGCCCGTTGATCTCCTCCAGCGCCCGGTTCAGCCGGACGTACCGCCCCTGCTCGTCGTAGACCACGATCCCGACCGGGAACTGCTCGAACAGCGAGTCCAGCACGGCCCGGTCCCGCGTGAACCGGATCAGGTCCTCGGCGGAGTTGGCGTACCCGAACACCACCACGTGCCCGTCGCCGTCCCGCAGCCCCATGAGATGCGCGTCGACCGGCACGCTCGCCCCGCTCGGCGTGACCGCGTCCAGCGCCCCGCGCGCGTCGTCGCCGGACCGCACCGCCGCGACCATCCGGTCGGCCGCCGCCCGGTCCGCGGGCCGGAACATCGCGTGGAACGGCTTGCCGATCATCTCCGTACGCTGCCATCCCAGCAGTTCCTCGGCGTTGAGCCGGAACTCGCGGATGGTCCCCTCGCCGTCGAGCATGAAGGTCGCCGAGCGTACCCGCTCGATCACCCCGGCCATCCGCCCCAGCTGCCGCTGCGCGTCGCCCTCGGAGCCCTGCCCGAACACGGACGTGGTCATGGCCCAGCCCCGGCCGCGCCACCCGGGATTGTCCTGCCGCTCCCGGTGGGGCTGCTGCTCTGGCGGCGTGTCGGGCATCGGGCGGCTTCGATTCTGTGGTGTCTGAGAATCAGTGCGGTCGCCGAACCCCGTGTTGCGGATCCGGGTCTTCCGTGATCCTTCCCGGAATGCCGCACTCTCAAGCAGTTGATCTGACTTTCACACTATGAGAGCAGTCACAACGGCCAGTAGGTTTCACCAGGCCATATACCCCAATTGCGCAACGATCGGCACGTCCGGAGCCAGCCAGTCCAGGTCCAGCAGCTCGCCGCGCGAAACCCACGCCAAAAGGTCGTGGTCCTCCAGCGGCAACGGCTCCGGCTGACCGGGCCGCATGCGGGCCAGGAACACGCGCAGCGTGAACCGGTCGTCGATCCGCGCGTCCTCCCCGACCCGCGCGCCGACCGTCACCTCGACCCCCAGCTCCTCGCGGCACTCGCGCACGACCGCGTCGACGTCGCGCTCCCCCGCCTCGACCTTCCCGCCGGGGAACTCCCACTTCCCGGCCAGATGGGCCGGCGCCGACCGGCGGGCGCACAGCACGGCTTCGTCATCACTCCGGACGATGGCCGCGCCGACGACGATGACAGGTGTCCCAGTGGTCATTCCAGCGAGTCTAGGACACCGGCGGGCCCCGATGATCACACTCCGTCACCGCCCGCCGACGCCCTCTTGGCAACGGGACGACAATGGGGACATGCGTATTCTCTCGCAAGAGGAGATCTCACCCCTGCTGGCGGACCACCCCGAGTGGACCGGCGGCGCGGAGCATCTCACGCGCGTGTTCACCGCCGCCGACTTCGCCGCGGCCATCGCGGTGGTGAACAAGGTGGCGGCCATCGCCGAGGACATGAACCACCACCCGGACATCGACCTGCGGTGGGCGACGCTGCGGTTCCGCGTCTCGACGCACTCCGCCGGCGGGGTCACCCACCTGGACCTGGAGTTGGCCCGGCGGATCGAGACGGTGCTGGCCGCGGAGACCGCCTGAGAGCGGCCCACCGAACCGAAAGGCCTGGTCTGGCGAGCTGAGCGACGCCGCCCGAGCCGCACGAGGCGCCCGAGCCCCGCCCAGCGAGTCCGGCGAGTCCGGTCCGTCCGGCCCGTCCGGTCCGTCCAGCCCGTCCGGCAAGTCCAGCCGGCCCGGCCGCCCGACCGGACTACCCGAAGATCGCGTGCGTGACCCACCAGACCAGCGCCGCGCACAGCCCGGCGGCCGGCAGCGTGAACAGCCACGCGCCGAGGATGTTCCGCGCCACGCCCCAGCGGACCGCGCTGCGCCGCTTCGTCGCGCCGACGCCCATGATCGAGCCGGTGATGATCTGCGTGGTGGACACCGGCGCGTTCCACACGAACGCGGTGAAATACAGCACCCCCGAGGCGACCGTCTCGGCGGCGAAGCCGCGCGGCGGGTCCAGCTCGATGATCTTGCGGCCCAGTGTGCGCATGATGCGCCAGCCGCCGGCGTACGTGCCCAGCGAGATCGCGCAGGCGCTGGACAGCAGCACCCAGTTCGGAACGCCCGACTTGCTGGTCGCGTGCCCGCCGGCGATCAGCGCCATCATGATCACGCCGATGGTCTTCTGCGCGTCCTGGATGCCGTGGCCCAGCGCCATCGCGGCGGCCGAGATGGTCTGCGAGATCCGGAAGCCGCGCGTCACCCGCCCCGGGTGCGCGCGCCGGAACGCCCACAGGATCCCCACCATCAGGAAGAACGCCAGGACGAATCCCACGAGCGGGGACGTCACCATCGGCAGGATGACCTTCTCCCAGACGCCCTTCCACTCGACCGTGATGCCGGCCGCCAGGCCGGCCCCGATCATCCCGCCGATCAGCGCGTGCGAGGACGACGAGGGCAGCCCGAAGTACCAGGTCGCCACGTTCCACACGATCGCCCCGACGAGCAGCGAGAACACGATCCACAGCCCGGCGTCGCCGCCGGGGGTCTTGATGATCCCCTTGGTGATCGTCGAGGCCACACCGCCGCCGAGCCGCAGCCCGATGTACGAGCCCAGCAGGTTCATCACCGCGGCCATCAGCAACGCGGCCCGCGGGGTCAGCGCCCGGGTGGACACCGAGGTGGCGATCGCGTTGGCCGAGTCGTGGAACCCGTTGGTGTAACTGAACCCCAGGGCGACGGCCACCACCGTGACCAGGCCGATCCAGTGCACCGGTCAGGACTCCTTGACGACGATGGACTCGACCGTGTTCGCGACGTGCTCGAACGCGTCCGCCGCCCCCTCTAAGGAGTCGACGACCTCCTTGAGCTTCATCACCGTCAGCGCGTCGTACTCCCCGGAGAACAGGTGGGCCAGCAGCTTGCGGTAGGACTGGTCGCCGGCGTTCTCCAACCGGTTGACCTCGATCCAGTACTCGGACAGGTCCTTCATCCCGCGCAGCTTGCGCATCGCCTCCGCGGTCAGCTCCGCGGCCCGCACCAGCGTGTCCACCTGGTCGGCCACCCCGGACGGCAGCGTCTGGATGCCGTAGAGGTTGACCAGGTCGACGGCCTCTTCCATCTCGTCCATGACGTCGTCCAGGGTGGAGGCCAGCGCGTAGATGTCCTCCCGGTCGAACGGGGTGATGAACGAGGAGTTCAGGGTGTTGTAGATCTTGTGCGTGGTCTCGTCGCAGGCGTGCTCGGCGGCCCGCATCCGCTCGGCGATCTTGTTCCGCTCGGCACCCGCCCCCGGTCCGGTCGCCCCGAGCAGTTCGGTGAGGATGCCGGCCCCGATGACGAGGTGGTCAGCCTGCTCGGCGAACAGGTCGTAGAAGCTGGTCTCCCTGGGGGTCAGACGCAGTTTCACTGGAAGTCTCCAGGTTTTCGGTTGCCGTTAATCCGGGCAGGGGCTGATTGTTCTGGCTTGTTCGCCGTAAGGATGCTAGGTGCTCAACCTACCGAGCGCACAACCGAGCCTCTGTTGTCACGGCCGTGAGCGGGGCCGTGTCCCTGGGCCGGGGCGATCTCCGGGCCCGCAGATGTGATTTTCGCCATCTCCGCCGATGGCGCGAGCGGGGTTCGCCATGGGGACGCGGCCCGGTGGCTGCTCAGGATGCTGAGGTGCGGTGGTTTGCCCTGGGATCCGCCGAGATCCGCCGAGATCCGCTGGGTTGCCCAGGTTTACCCAGGCTTGCAGCGGGATTCCGACGGCGGAACGTCCGGGCCCTCGACGGGGCCCCGGGCCGGCGTCGGGCTAGTTCCGATCCCGCTTCTGATCCGTCGGCATCAGCCCGAGCGCGCGGTCGATGACCGCCCAGTCCAGCCGCTTGTCGCTGCTCGGATGCTCGGCGACGACCTGCAGCAGGTCGCCGTACAGCCGGATCTCGTCGAGCGCGGGGCCGTCGTACACCGAGGGCAGCGCGCCGTAGCGGCCGTACGCCGAACCAGAATCCTGCTGGTAGAGCGTCATGGCTGATCACCGCCCGTCATCGCGACCCCTTGGTCCCCGACGGTCGAGCCTATTGGGTGCCGAGGCCTGCGGATATGGCCCAACAGGACTATTTGTGTGAGCGAGTGGGGCTAGTCGGATGGGCCGACGGGGTGGTGGCGCGGTGTCCGGGGGTGCTCTCCGCCGGGGCCGGAGTAGTCGGGGACGTGGTCGCGGGCGTGGTGGCCGGCGTGGTCTTCGGCGCGGCGACGGTCACCGGCGTGCCGAAGCCGTACAGCTCCGTGGCCGAGGTCACCTGCGCGACCGGCTTGGTCGGCCCGCCCTCCAGGAACGAGAACGTGGCGACGAAGCGGCGCAGGCGGCCCTGCGCGTCCAGGTACGCGTCGAACGGCACCTTGGTGGTCGTGAACGCGTGCGCCGCGTTGGTCAGCGCCTGCTTGTCGGCGACGGCGTCGGCGGCCTCGGCGGCCGCGCCCTTGGCGGAGGCCGGGCCGGTCAGCGCGGACGCGGCCTGCGCCAGGTCCAGCGTGCCCTGGTAGTGCACCACCGGAACGCCCCGGACGACTTCCTGGCCGACCTCGCGCACACCGGGCTGCACGCCGCCGAGCATCGCGAAGATCAGCGCGGGATCGGTCACGCCGCCGGAGATCACGTCGCCGTCGGGGACCTCGGCGGTGGCGGTCCGGCTCCAGGCCGAGGCGGGGACCGCGGCGGCGGTCGCGGTCGCGGCGGTGGCGCTGCGGCGGACGTACACCGTGGCCGGCGTCAGCACCTCGTCCAGGGCACCGGTCGGCACGGTGAGGCCGACCGAGCCGACCTGCTTGGTGAAGTCGAACAGGCCCGCGCCGTGCATGGTCAGCGTCTGCGGCGCGACGGCCGGGGTCTTGCCCTGCGCCGGGACCGCCGGATTGGCGACGGTGACGACGGTGTCGGTCTGCGCGGTCCCGGCCCCCGCGGTGACGCCGGCGGCGCCGGTGACCGCCGCGACCGGCGTCGCGTGCAGATCGACGGCGTTGGCGGAGCCGCCGGAGCCGAACATGCTCATCGCGCCGGCGGCGACGACGGCCAGTCCGCTGACCGAGGAGACCCCGATGGCGATGCGGCGACGGTTCACGGCTACCCCTGGTGGGTTCGGAAGGCGGCGGGTCTGTCCGCTGCCCAACGAGCCACGCAGAAGGTGGTTACGTGATGACGCGCCGATACCACCGGATCGGACCATCCTGTGCTAAACGCGGGCCGCGTACTCCCGCAGCGCCTCGCCGGTCACTTCGTCGGCCGGGAAGAACGTCTCCAACTGCATGTCCGCGAGGGTCAGGTCGGCCGCCGCACCGAACACCGCCGTGCAGCTGAAGAAGCTCAGCACCTGTCCGTCCCGACGGAAGCGGAACGGCAGCACCACGCCCGCGTACAGATCCGGCTCCGGTTCGGGTTCCGGATGCGGATACGCCACGCACTCCTTCAACAGCGCGGTCAGCTCCGGATCCCCGGACGCCGCCGCCCGCCGGCTCAGCGCACGCAGCAACCGGTCCCGCGCCTCGCCGTGGTTGACCAGGTACGGCGCCAGACCCTCGGGGTGCAACGTGAGCCGCACCGTGTTGCCGCCGTCCGCCAACAGATGCGGAGCCACCAGGTCCGTGAAGATCCCGATGGTCTTGTTCGCCTCGATGATGTTGGAGTGCTGGTCCTGCATCAGCGCCGGATACGGCAGATGCCCGGTGAGGACCACGTCGATCGCCCGCCGCACCGCGGTCATCTCCGGGCTGGCCAGCGGCCGGGCCTTGAACTCCGGGGCGTACCCGGCGGCGACCAGCAGCTTGTTCCGCTCGCGCAGCGGCACTTCCAACTCGTCGGCCAGCCGCAGCACCATGTCCCGGCTGGGCTTGGCCCGACCGGTCTCCATGAAGCTCAGATGCCGCGTCGAGACCCCGCTGGCCGAGGACAGGTCGAGCTGACTGACGTTGCGGGTCCGGCGCCAGGCCCGCAGCATCGCGCCGAAGTCGGCGTCGGCGGCCGGCGGCTGCTTCTTGAGCCGGGTCGCGGTCGGGTCGGTCGGGACGGTGGTCCGGGGCGCGGCGATGGTCGCGGTGCTCATGACCTCACGATACGGAGCCCGGCGCGACTGTTCGACCGGAAAAGGCGGCGGCCGGGCCCGAAGCCCGGCCGCCGCCTGAAAGAGAGTCCTTATATAAGGACACGATGGCGCTCTACATCGCCGCCAGCGACACCCCGATGAAATGCAGCGAGAACGCCGCGATCGTCAGCGTGTGGAACACCTCGTGGAAGCCGAACCAGCGCGGCGAGAAGTCCGGCCGCTTCGTCCCGTAGACCAGTGCGCCGATCGAGTACAGCAGCCCGCCGACGACCATCATGACCACGATCGCCACGCCCCCGGAGTGCAGGAACTGCGGCATGAAGAACACCGCGGCCCAGCCCAGCGCCACGTAGCACGGGGTGTAGATCCAGCGCGGCGCCCCGAGCCAGAAGACCCGGAAGGCGATGCCGGCCAACGCGCCGCCCCAGACCGTGTAGAGCAGTGCGCGCTCGGCGCTTCCGTGCAGCAGCAGCACAGTGAACGGCGTGTAGGTCCCGGCGATGATGAGGAAGATGTTCGCGTGGTCCAGGCGGCGCAGGATCGCCTCGCCGCGCGGGCCCCAGTTGCGGCGGTGGTACAGCGCCGAGGTGCCGAAGAGCATGACGGCGGAGAAGGCGAAGACCGCGGAAGCCGCCCGCGCCCGGCCGTTCTCGGCCAGCGCGATCAGGACGATCCCGGCGGCCAGCGCCAGCGGCGCCGCACACAGATGCAGCCAGCCGCGCAGTTTCGGCTTCATCGGGGCGACGGCGTTCGATACGGCGTTCGTAAGCGGCGGCGTCATGTCACCGACGGTAACCTACGGGACCGTAACTTCGATAGGCCCCGGCGCCGTACACCGGCCGTACGCCGCGAGAACACCGCGCAAACCGCCCGGAACCGGACACGATGGCGAACCGAGTGTGACGAACTAGCCATTGCCGACTATCCACCATGTGGACTGCTCTGGGTACACTCCGAAATACCCTCATACATCGACCGGGGCCGCCGACCAGTGCGGATGGGAAACGACCCCGGTGTCTTAGGAGCGCGCCATGACTGACGTGTCCACAAAAACCGTGCCCGCGGACAGCCCTGCGGCCATACCCGGGCTGGACCACGCGCCGACGGGCCACGCGGCCCTGAAGGCCTGGGTCGCCGAGATCGCGGAACTCACCCGGCCCGACGCCGTCGTGTGGTGCGACGGCTCGCAGGACGAATGGGACCGGCTGACCACCCTCCTGGTCGAGCAGGGCACCTTCACCCGGCTGAACGAGGCCAAGCGCCCGAACAGCTTCTACGCCAAGTCGGACCCGAGCGACGTCGCGCGCGTCGAGGGCCGCACCTTCATCTGCTCCGAGCGCGAAGCGGACGCCGGCCCCACCAACAACTGGATGGCCCCGGCCGAGATGAAGGGCATCCTGGGCGGCCTGTTCGCCGGCGCCATGCGCGGCCGCACGATGTACGTCGTGCCGTTCTCGATGGGCCCGATCGGCTCGCCGCTGTCGGCGATCGGCGTGGAGCTGACCGACTCCCCGTACGTCGTGGTGTCCATGCGCGTGATGACCCGGATGGGTCAGAAGGTGCTGGACGAACTCGGCACGGACGGCGAGTTCGTCAGGGCCGCGCACACCGTCGGCGCCCCGCTGGACGCCGACCAGGCCGACGTGCCGTGGCCGTGCAACCCCACGAAGTACATCACCCACTTCCCCGAGACCCGCGAGATCTGGTCCTACGGGTCGGGCTACGGCGGCAACGCCCTGCTCGGCAAGAAGTGCTACGCGCTGCGCATCGCCTCGGTCATGGCCCGCGACGAGGGCTGGCTGGCCGAGCACATGCTGATCCTGAAGCTGACGCCGCCCGACGGCCAGGCCAAGTACGTCGCCGCCGCGTTCCCGAGCGCCTGCGGCAAGACCAACCTGGCGATGCTCACCCCGACCATCCCGGGGTGGAAGGTCGAGACCGTCGGCGACGACATCGCGTGGATGCGCTTCGGCGAGGACGGCCGGCTGTACGCCATCAACCCGGAGGCCGGCTTCTTCGGCGTCGCCCCGGGCACCGGCCGCGACACCAACTCCAACGCGATCGACACCCTCTACGCGAACTCGGTGTTCACCAACGTCGCGCTGACCGACGACGGCGACGTCTGGTGGGAGGGCCTGACCGAGGACAAGCCGGCGCACCTGACCGACTGGAAGGGCCGCGACTGGACCCCGGACAGCGACGAGCCGGCCGCGCACCCGAACGCCCGGTTCTGCGTGCCGGCCGCGCAGTGCCCGACCATCGCCGACAACTGGGAGGACCCGGCGGGCGTCCCGATCTCGGCGATCCTGTTCGGCGGCCGCCGCGCCACCGCGGTCCCGCTGGTCACCGAGTCGTTCTCCTGGCAGCACGGCGTCTTCCTGGGCGCCAACGTGGCCAGCGAGAAGACCGCGGCCGCCGAGGGCACCGCCGGCGAGCTGCGCCACGACCCGTTCGCGATGCTGCCGTTCTGCGGCTACAACATGGGCGACTACTTCGGCCACTGGCTGCGGATCGGGCAGAAGGCCGAGGCCGACAAGCTGCCGAAGATCTACTACGTGAACTGGTTCCGCAAGGGCGAGGGCGGCCGGTTCCTGTGGCCCGGGTTCGGCGAGAACTCGCGCGTGCTGAAGTGGGTCGTGGACCGCCTGGACAGCACCGCCGAGGGCGTCCGGACCCCGATCGGCGTGCTGCCGACCAAGGACGCGCTGGACCTGGACGGCCTGGAGCTGTCGGAGGCCGACCTGGACGTGCTGCTGAGCGTCGACAAGGACGTCTGGAAGGCCGAGGCGGCGCAGATCCCGGCGCACTTCGACCGCTTCGGCGACCACCTGCCGGCCGAGCTGACCGCCGAGTACGAGGCGCTCGTGTCCCGGCTGGACCGCCTGGAGAGCTGAGACACCGCTCACACCTTGTACCGGCAGGCCCGTTCCCGCTCGCGGGAACGGGCCTGCCGGTCTTCACGAAACCCGCACCCGAAGGTTTGCTGAAGGCCGTGACGAGACGCGCCGGGACTCCGATAACCTCGATGCGTCCACTTCTGACGCCCCCTGTCCCTTAAGAAAGGCGCCGTGCTGTGAGCATGCGTGACGTCGCCTACAGCGTGTACGAACGGCGCCTGGCGGCCCGGCTGCACTCGGACGTCCAGCGCGGCAAGAAGAAGGTGCCGCGGCACATCGGCGTCATCATGGACGGCAACCGGCGCTGGGCCAAGCAGATGGGCGAGCAGATCGCCACCGGCCACCAGCGCGGGGCGGACAAGATCCACGAGGTCCTGGACTGGGCCGAGGAGGCCGGCGTCGAGACGGTCACGCTGTGGCTGTTCTCCACCGACAACTTCAACCGGCCCCCCGAGGAGCTCACCGACCTGCTGCGGATCATCGAGGGTTCGGTGCGCTCGCTGGCCGACACCGGCCGCTGGCGGGTGCACCCGCTGGGCGCGCTGGACCTGCTGCCGGCCGAATTCGCCCGGCACCTGAAGGAGATCGAGGAGCAGACCCGGGACAACCCGGGGATCCAGGTGAACGTCGCCATCGGCTACGGCGGCCGCCAGGAGATCGCCGACGCGGTGCGCTCGCTGCTGGCCGACGCCGCGGCGCGCGGGACGTCCATCGAGGACCTGGTGCAGATGCTCGACGTGGAGCACATCACGGAGCACCTGTACACGCAGGGCCAGCAGGATCCGGACCTGATCATAAGGACGTCCGGGGAACAGCGGCTGAGCGGTTTCATGCTGTGGCAGAGCGCGCACAGCGAGTTCTATTTCTGCGAGGCGTACTGGCCGGCCTTCCGGAAGGTCGACTTCCTGCGGGCTCTGCGCGACTACGCGAACCGCCATCGGCGCTACGGCTCCTGAATCGCACGGAACGAATGCACCCGCACCCGCACCCGGCCTGCGGGAATGGCGGATTCACGTGCTTGCATTCTGTTACGTAGCGTTATCACTACAGGTCAGAACCGTGACAACAAGAAGGACTGCGTTTAGCCCCATCAGGTGACGGGAACTTTCCAGACGTGCCGGTGGAGCAAGGTCGACTCACACAGATGGCTGTGACGGGTCTGCTCCCCGGCATTTGTCGCTTCTGGGGAGACAGACAACTGTGGCAGCTACCCCTCGCCGCCGCGCCTCCAGCAAGGCCCGGCGCCGCACCTACGTCCTCGACACCAGCGTCCTGCTCGCCGACCCGTCGGCGCTGACCAGGTTCGCCGAACACGAGGTCGTCGTCCCGATCGTGGTCGTGACCGAGCTGGAGGCCAAACGGCATCACCCCGAGCTCGGCTACTTCGCCCGCAACGCGTTGCGGATCCTGGACGAGATGCGGGTCGTCCACGGGCGCCTCGACGCCCCGATCCCCGTCGGCGAGACCGGCGGAACCCTCCGTGTGGAGCTCAACCACACCGACCCCGAAGGTCTGCCGCCGGGCTTCCGGCTCGGCGACAACGACTCGCGCATCCTGGCGGTGGCCTGCAACCTCACGGCCGAGGGCCTGGACGTCACGCTGGTCAGCAAGGACCTGCCGATGCGGGTCAAGGCCAGCGCCGTGGGCCTGCCCGCGGAGGAGTACCGCGCGGAGATCGCCCTGGAGGCGGCGTCCGGCTGGACCGGCATGGCCGAGATCGAGGTCGCCGCCGAGTCCGTGAACGAGCTGTTCTCCTCAGGGCTCGTCGACGTCCCGGAGGCCGCGGGACTGCCCTGCCACACCGGACTGGTGTTGCTCTCCGAGCGTGGCAAGGCCCTGGGACGCGTGACGCAGGACAAGAAGGTGCGCCTGGTGCGCGGCGACCGCGACGTCTTCGGGCTGCACGGCCGCTCGGCCGAACAGCGCGTGGCGCTGGATCTGCTGCTGGATCCGGACATCGGCATCGTCTCGCTCGGCGGCCGCGCCGGCACCGGCAAGTCCGCGCTGGCGCTGTGCGCCGGCCTGGAGTCGGTGATGGAGCGGCGGCTGCATCGCAAGGTCGTGGTGTTCCGGCCCTTATACGCCGTGGGCGGCCAGGAGCTGGGATACCTGCCGGGCACCGAGAACGAGAAGATGTCGCCGTGGGGCCAGGCGGTGTTCGACACGCTGTCCGCGCTGACCTCGCAGGCCGTCATCGACGAGGTGGTGGACCGGGGAATGCTCGAAGTGCTCCCGCTCACCCACATCCGCGGCCGGTCACTCCACGATTCCTTTGTGATCGTGGACGAGGCGCAATCGCTTGAACGCAATGTGCTACTGACCGTTCTGTCGCGTATCGGCACCGGTTCCCGTGTCGTTCTCACCCACGATGTGGCGCAGCGTGACAATCTGCGTGTGGGGCGTTACGACGGCATCGTCTCCGTGGTGGAAAAGCTGAAGGGACACCCCCTCTTTGCTCACGTAACTCTCAGCAGAAGCGAAAGGTCCCCCATCGCCGCTCTGGTGACAGAGTTGCTGGAGGAACTGGCGGTTTGAGTGCGTACCCCCCTCGTGCAGGGGATATCACGGAGCGTGTAACGTGACGCAGGACACGCCCGATTGAGTTGAAAAGGGACCAAAGGCCCTGCATCGTCGAATGCGTAAGACCCCGCGTCTGGCAATCGCATTCGACGATCCAGGGCCGAACGGCCGCCGGCGCCGGAAGCGAGAACCGGGAGTTTTCCCGGCTCGACTTTCGCTCTCGACCGCAATGAGTCGCAATGAGTCATTGCATTGTCGCTGTCTGTGAACAGACGGTGAGTCGAGCCGCAGCGGGGTGAACCCACTTCGGAAGGCTCCCTTTGTTCTCCGTGCGGAATTCTGTGTCCGGTATGCGTGTTTCCCGGACGAAGGCCCTCGCCATCACCGGCGCTCTCGCCGTGACCGGCGCGTTCGTGGCGACCGGCGTCGCCGCCCACGCTTCGTCCGTCAACAACGGCAAGGCCGCCACGGCCGACGCCGCTGTCGTCTCCACCATGAAGGCAGACCAGGCCAAGAGCGCCGCTGACATCGTCGCGCAGCGGGCCGCCGCCGCCGACGCCGCCAACCGCAGCGAGCAGCGCGCCGCGCTGCCGGCCGCCGCCCCGGCCGCCGACACCGCCGCCGCCGCTCAGGCCGCCGCCCAGAAGGCGGCCACCGACAAGGCCGCCGCCGCTGCCGCGGCCAAGGCCGCCGCTGACAAGGCCGCGGCGGACGCCGCCGCCAAGGCCGCCGCCGAGAAGGCGTCCGCTGAGAAGGCTGCCGCCGCTCAGGCCGCCGCCGCCCAGGCCGCGCAGGCCCAGGCGCAGGCCGCGGCCGCCGCGAAGGCCAAGGCCGCCGCTGCCGCCGCCACCCCGAGCTACGCCAACAACCTGGACGGCTGGATCAAGCAGGCCGTGTCCATCCTGGACTCGACCGGCACCCCGACCTCCTACAACGCCGTCTACCAGGCCGCGATGCACGAGTCCGCGGGCAACCCGAGCGCGGTCAACGGCTGGGACTCCAACGCCGCCAAGGGCACCCCGTCGATCGGCCTGCTCCAGGTGATCCAGCCGACGTTCAACGCGTACATGCTTTCGGGCCACGGCAACATCTACAACCCGGTGGACAACATCATCGCCGGCGCCCGCTACGCCGCGGCGACCTACGGTTCGCTGGACAACGTCGTCGCGCAGCGTTGCGGCGGCTCCTGCTGGGTCGGCTACTAAGCCGCTCAAACCAGCAAGAATCCGGCGTTGACCGGGCACTGTTCCCAGCAGTGACCGAACCATAACTCAATGTACTGTGATTTTTCCGACCCTCTCCCGGCTTGAGTTCGATCTCAGTTCCGGGAGAGGGTCGATTTTTGGAAGACCCCGCGCTCGGGCTCGCGGGACCAAAGTCCTTCACGGACTTTGATCCACCAGGGGGTGGATGTGGCGGCGATGATGCCGCCTATCCGTTCGCCCATGCGCCGCTCCATGAGGGAGCCGGTCGTCTCTTCCCACACGCCACGGACGAATCCGTGCTGTGCGGAGACGGCTGTCGAAAAGGGGTGAGGCACTGCGGAAGGCAACTCTTGTCCAGCCATACTGGCCCTGAGCACGAGCACAACCCCGAGCACAACCCCACCTCGCAGGACCCGAACACCCTGCAGGACCCGAAATCCGGGATCGCGGGCGCCGCTTCGACAGCGGCGGGCAAGACCGTCTCGTTCATGACCGCCAAGCTCCCCACCAAGACCTCCCGAATAGTCGCGGCAGCCGCCGCCGGCACGATGGTCCTGGCAGGCGCGGGAACCGCGTACGCGGTGCACTCGAACGACGTCTCCACCCACAACAGGCAGGTCGCGGCAGCGCAGTTCGCGGCGGAGCAGAAGGCCGCGTCCGACAAGGCCGCCGCCGACGCCGCCACGAAGGCAGCCGCCGACAAGGCGGCAGCTGAGAAGGCCGCTGCCGACCAGGCCGCCGCAGCCGCGGCGCAGAAGGCGGCAGCCGACAAGGCCGCGGCCGACGCCGCAGCGAAGGCCGCGGCCCAGAAGGCAGCCGCCGACAAGGCGGCCGCCGACCAACGCGCGGCCGCAGCGGCCGCCGCGAACCGCGACGAACAGCGCCAGCAACTGCCGACGAGCACGACGAGCACGCCGTCCGCGCCGACCACCACGCCGACGCAGACGCCGACTCCCAAGCCGACGCCGACGACCCCGAAACCGACGGCGCCGACCGGCTCGTACGGCGACGCGTACGCCATCGCCCAGTCGATGGTGCCCTCCGGCCAGTTCGCGTGCTTCTCGAACATCATCGAGCGCGAGTCCGGCTGGAACGTGCACGCGAGCAACCCCTCGTCCGGCGCGTACGGACTGGGCCAGGCACTGCCGGGCAGCAAGATGGCCTCGGCCGGCTCGGACTGGGAGAACAACCCGACCACCCAGATCAAGTGGGTGCTGTCGTACATGGACTCGCGGTACGGCTCGCCGTGCGGCGCGTGGTCCTTCTGGCAGTCGCACAGCTGGTACTAGGCCGTGTCTGAAAAGTGAGGTGTGAGCGCCTGAGCCGTCACGGCTCGGGCGCCCTGGTGTTGCAGGATGCTGACAAGCAGGTGAGGTCTCT
>NZ_JBGCCU010000024.1 GCF_041261445.1 Catenulispora sp. EB89 | reverse complement strand
GGGGGGGGGGGGGCCGGTCTTTCCTTGGCCCGCCGTGGTGGGGGGGGGGGGGGGGGGGGGGGGGGGGGTTGGGGGGGGGGGGGGGGGGGGGGGGGGGGGGGGGGGGGCCGGGGGGGGGGGGCGGCCCCCCACGGCGGGGTCGGGGTCGGTCGGGGTCAGGAGGTGCTGGTCGGCCGCTTGAACTTCTGCACCGAGGAGTCGGCGGCGCACTTGTCGGCGGCGGTCTGCGCGCGGTTGATGAACTCGTCCGGCTTGATCTTGTTGGCCATCAGCTGGCCCATCGCGTCCTCGAGGTCCTTCTCCATCTGGGAGTACCAGTTGAGGTAGTACCAGGAGATGATCTGGCCGTTGGCGGCCTGGTAGAGGTCGTTGCTGGACTTGGTGCCGGGCAGCAGCTTGGCCGAGACGTCCGGGGTGATGGAGTCCTTCACCACCGACAGCGAGTTCGCGTTCTGGGCGAACGCCGCGCCGCCGGCCTTGGAGCACATGATGCGCAGGAACTCCAGGCCGCCGGCCTGGTTCTTGGCCTTGCTGGGCACGATGAACGGCTCGCCGGCGCCGGCCCGGATGGCGGTCTGCGGCATCTTGTCGCCGGACAGCGAGGGCATCGCGAACACGGCCATGTCGAAGCCTGCCGGGGTGGCCTTCAGCTGCTCGTTCTCCAGCCACGAGCCGCACGGGATGACCGCGGCCTTGCCCTGGTTCCACAGGGTCTGGGACTGGATGTGGGTCAGGCCCTCGGTGCCCGGGAGCATGTAGCCCTTGTCGACCAGCTCGTAGATGGCGTTGACGCTGTTCTTGACCGCGTCGGCCTTCCAGGCGTTGGGCTCCAGGTTGTCGATGGCCGTCTGCACGTCCGGGCCGCCGTTCTTGGCGACCATGTCCATCAGCGGCACCAGCATGTAGTACGGGTACTTGCCCTGGTGCGCGAACGGGGCCATGCCGCTGGCCTTGATGGTCGCGCACAGCGTCATGAAGTCGTCCCACGTGGTGGGGATCTGCCAGTTGTTCTTCTTGAACGTGGAGCTGGAGTACCACAGCCCGAAGACGGTGAAGGCGTAGTTCAGCGAGAACATGCTCTGGCCGAGCTGGCCCATCTCGATGGTGCCGGCCAGCAGGGTGTCGCGGACCTTCTTGCTCGGGTCGTCGATCGACGGCGCGTTCAGCAGCTGGTCCAGATTGGTCAGCTGGCCGCTGCTGTTCAGCACGTCCAGCTTCAGCTGCTGGGCGCCGGAGTCGTCGATGACGTCCGGCGGGCTGCCGGCGTTGAACCGGGGCTGCAGGTCGCCGGTGAGGTTCTGGCCGCTGTGGTGCGAGACCTGGGCGCCGGGGAAGGTGGTGGTGTACATCGACTCGAAGGCCTTGGCGTACTGGTCGCCGTAGCCGCCCTTGAAGACGTACACGTCCAGCGGTGAGGAGGCCTTCACGCCGAACGGGTTCTTCGGGTCCGCGGAGTTCGCCGACCCGGTCGAGGTGGTGGAGTTGTTCGTCTTGTTGCTGCCGCTCCCGGCCGCGCACCCGGCCGCCAGGGCCGAGCCGGGGCCGACCATGGCCGCGATCGCGGCCGAGCGGACCAACATCTGCCGGCGGGAGACGTCGGCGGGCAAACCGTGTTCTGACACTGTGGTTCTCCTGATCGACGAGAAGCGGTGCGCCGGGGGTTCGGCGCTGGTGAGGGAGGTGCGCTCGTGCGGTGTGCTCAGGTGATGCGAGTGCTCGGCCGTACGGTGCTGCGCTGGTGACGCGGGTGGTGCTCGGTGTGCTCGGTGGTGCTCGTTCCTCGGTGGTGCGTGACGCGTGGTGCTCGGTCGTGCTCTGTTGTTGCTCGAGTTGCTCGGTAGGTTATGAGATTTTGCTAGCTGGCGGTAGGTATCGAAAACAATCGCTCACGGACTTCCGGGGTCGGCACCGGTCCGATCCGGGCCAGGGCCAGCCACGCGGCGGCCGCCGCGCCGTCCAGCGCCGGGACGACTTCGGCGGCCGGCCAGCGCTCGCGCAGCGTCCGCCGCACGCGCTCGGCGACCGGTGTCGGATTGGTCAGGACGCTCCCGGCCAGCACCATCGGCGTCGCTGTGTCCGGACCGCGCACCGTGGACAGCGTCGCGATCAGGTGTTCGGCGGCGCGGTCGGCGATGGCCTCGGCCACCGGGTCGCCGTCCGCGCAGGCCGTGGACAGCAGCGGCGCCAGCCGGGCCAGCGCCGTCGGCGGTTCGGCCATGACGGCGGCGACCAGTTCGCGGGCGGTCGGCGGCGGGGTCGGCGGGGCCGGCAGCGTCGGCGAAGTCGGCAGGGTCGGCAGGGTCGGCGGATTCGGGGGAGGCGTCGGGACCGGCGTGCTCCCGGCGGCGCCGGTCGCTGAAGCGGTACCCGGCCGGGGTTGGCGCAACCGCAACGATTCGATCACGAGGCCGGTGAGCACGGTCTCCGGGCCGTCGCCGTCCAGGGCCGCGATCGCCGCCAGGACCATCCGCCGGCCCAGCCAGAAGCCGGAGCCGCGGTCGCCGAGCAGCCAGCCGTTGCCGTCGGAGCGCTCGGCCATCGCGCGGTCCTTCACCGCGATCGCCACCGCGCCGGTGCCGGAGAGCACCAGCGAGCCCTCGGGCGCGTCGGTGCCGGCCGCGAACGCGATCAGCGCGTCGGGCTCGTAATCGACCGGACAGGTGACGCCGACGCTGTTCCAGACCCTGCTGAACGCCTCGCCGCCGGGCATGTCCACGCCGGAGGGCAGGTCCCCGCCGCCGGCCAGGCCGAGCACGACGTGCCGCACGTCCGCCGGGTTCAGGCCGGTCAGGGCCTGGTCGACGGCCTCGGCCAGCGCCGCCGCGGCGCGTTCGGGACCCAGGCCGGTCGGATTGCCCCCGGACGCGCGGCCGGCACCCCGCCGGACGCCGTGCGGCGTGACCGCCAGAACCCGCGTCGACGTGCCGCCGACGTCGAGTCCGAGGACCAGCGCCTCGTCGGTCATCGTGGGTCTCGCCTCTCGCCTGCCGGGTGGAACGTTTCAATTCCACGTTGCGTGGAACTTAGAACCCGGATAATGCGACGTCAAGGGTTGACCATGAAGCGCAACCATAACGATGCGAAGGGTCGGGGGTGCGGCGCAGGCTCTACCGCCGCCGGTCCTTGAAACGTTCCAACGCGACTGGCGCCCCTCAACGGCCTGGCTGGACCCGCGGCCGTCCCGGTTCCGACTGTGCCACAAGAACCACAGGCGGTCTAGACCGCCCGGTACCGTGCTCGAAACAGCATGTTGACTCCGCCGAGGGCGGCCGTTTAGCCTCCTCGGCACGGCCACGGGGCGGACCGGGATACAAGGGGCGTGCGTGACGAAGAGCGCGGGCATGCGGGATGTGGCCCAGCTGGCCGGGGTGTCGGTCGGCACGGTGTCGAACGTGCTGAACCGCCCGGACGTGGTGGCTCCGGACACCCGTGCCCGGGTGCGGGCGGCGATCGCGGAGCTGGGCTTCGTGCGGAGCGAGAGCGCACGGCTGCTGCGCGCCGGCAGCAGCCAGGTGCTGGCGTTGCTCGCCCTGGACCTGGCGGACCCGTTCTTCGTCGGCGTGCTGCGCGGCGCCGAGGGGGCGGCGCGCGCGGCGGACATCGGCGTCCTGGTGATGGACAGCGCCTCCAGCGCCGCCAGCGAGGCCACGCACCTGGCGATGCTGGCGCAGCAGCGGGTCCGCGGCGTGCTGGTCACACCGGCCGACGTCAGCGGCGCGACGCTGGCCCAGTTCGGGCGCGCCCGGATCCCGTACGTGCTGGTGGACCGCGACATACCGGGCGGCATCGGCTGCCGGGTGCTGGTGGACGACGTCGCCGGCGGGGCGATGGCGGTGGCGCACCTGATCGCGGCGGGGCATCGGCGGATCGCCTACGTCGCCGGGCCGATGGAGCTGCCGCAGTATCGGGACCGGTTGGAGGGGGCGCGGTTGGCGGTCGCGGAGGCCGGGGGTGGTGTGCGCGAAGCCGGTGGCGGCGGCGTGAACGGCGCCGGCCAGGGGCGCGGTGGCACAGCCGGCGGCGGCGGTATCGGCGCGGGCGTGGAGCTGATCGTCCTGCCCGGCTGCGCGCCGGGCGACGTGGCCGCCGGACGCGACGCGGCGGCCCGGATGCTCGGCCTGCCGGACCGTCCGACCGGAGTCTTCTGCGGCAACGACCTGATCGCCCTGGGCATGCTCCAGGGCCTGTTCGCGGCCGGCGTGGCGGTGCCCCGGGACGTGGCCGTCGTCGGCTACGACGACCTGGAGGTCGCGGCGGCGGCCGTGGTGCCGCTGACCTCGATCCGGCGCCCGGCGGCGCGCGTGGGACGGGCCGCCGCGGAGATCCTGCTGGAGGAGAGCGGCGCGGCGGCGGGGGAGCACGTGCACCGCGAGCTGGTGTTCCAGCCGGAGCTCGTGGTGCGGGCTTCTAGTCTGGCGCCGGCTCCGAACGTTCCGGTTCGAAGCCCGGGCAGCTGAGCACCGGCAGCCGCGGGTACTTCGGGAACCGGGGATCGGTCGCCGCGCGCGTGCAGCGCCAGTAGACCGTCCCCTTCCGGGTTTCGTTGCGGTGAACGTGCGTGCACACCGCGCACAGCCCAGGGTCCGGCCCGCTGAATCTCTGCTCGTTGTGTTCAGACATGCGCGGTCCCGCCGTCGGCCGCCATGGCCGCGGCGACCCTCCGGTTCGTCTCGGCCCACCGCTCGGCCTCGACCTTCGGCAGCACGTCCTCCCAGATCAGCAGGCACGACCCGCGCATCTGCAGCATCCCCTCGGGACGCGCCGAGAACCACCAGTGCAGGTGGTCGCCGCCGTCGCCGAACCGGGCCACGTGCACCCGCGCGATCCCGCCGAGACCGAGCACCGCGCGCTCGACCCGCTGGAACAACGCGCCGAGTTCCGCGGCCCGCTCGGCCGGCAGGTCCGCCAGGTCGCAGTGCTCGCGCGGCTCCAGCATCACCAGCGCCGGGATCGCCGCCTCCGGGAACGTGCGCAGGCGCCAGTGCTCGTCGGTCCAGATGTAGTCGGAGTCCAGCCACGAACACGGCTGGCACGGGGTCCCGCCCGGGGCGCCGTTCCGCGCCGGCTCCGGGAGCACCGGCGGTTCGAGCTTCTTCACCCGCAGATCCCCTTCGAAGGGGAAGATCTCCCAGCCCGGGATGCCATCGGCGTTGAACGGGATCTCCTGGCCGATGGGGAGGTGCTTGACGTAGTCGCTCGGTTCGGTCGCCATGGTCGAGAAGGATAGCCAAGCGGCCGGCGGCAAAGGATCTTGCACCTCTGCCACCGGCCCCTCAGCTCACTTCTTCGTCTTCAGCCACTCTTCCTTGTACTCCTCCATGATCGAGTGCAGATGGTGCCCGATCTTCAGGTAGTCCAAGTCGTCCAGGTTCGCCAGCGACACCCGCACCGACCACTCCGGCCCGTCGAACCCGCCGCCGTTCAGCAGCACCACAGAGGCCTGATGCGCGAGCCGGAACACCACATCCGTCGGCTCGTAGTTCTTCTCCAGGTACTCGGCGAACTCCCTGCTCTCGAACGCCTCGGCCTCGGCCAGGATGTCCAGCTCGACGTAGTAGCAGGCGCGCCCCGGGTCGTCGCTGATGTGGTGGACGCCGATGCCCTCCATCAGCAGGTCCAGCCGGCGGTGCACGATCGTCCGCAGCAGCTGCTTGTACTCCTGGCCCTCCGGCAGCAGGTCGAACAGCGAGAACATCATCATCATCGTCTGCTGCGGCGTGGACAGGCCGGCGGTGTGGTTCAGCGCCACCGCGCGGCTGTCGGCGACCAGCCGGTCGATGAACCGGGTCTTCTCAGGGTCCAGAGTCAGGGAGCGGTAACGCTCGTTCAGCTCCTCCTTCTTCGCCTTCGGCAGCTTGGCGAGCAGCTGGTCGAAGACGTTGTCCTCGGCCACCGCGATCACGCCGAGGCGGTGGCCGGTGGCGCCGTAGTGCTTGGACCAGGAGTAGACCAGCGCGGTGTTGCGCGGGCAGGTGGCGGCCAGCGAGCGGAAGCCGGGGACGAACGTGCCGTAGACGTCGTCGGTGATGATCGCCAGGTTCGGGTTCCTGGACCTGACGATGCCCGCGATCCGGTCGCGGACCCGGTCGGACAGCGCCATCGACGGCGGGTTCGACGGGTTCACCAACATCAGGGCCTTGACCTTCGGGTCGGCCAGCCGGTCGACCTCGGAGTCCGGATAGCGCCACATGTGGACGCCCTCCTCGGTCATCATGTCGGCCTTCACCTGGACCACGTCGAAGGAGTAGCGCTCCAGCTCCGGGATCTCGATGTACGGGGTGAAGATCGGCGTCATCAGGGCGATGGTGTCGCCCTTGTGCAGGATGCCGTTGGTGACCAGCGTGTCGAACAGGTAGCACATCGCCGCCGTGCCGCCCTCGGTGGGGAAGACGTCGACCGTGCCGGGCGTCTTGCCGCCGTACATCTCCGCGGCCAGATACGCGCGCACGACCTCCTGGCAGTGGTCGAGCACGCGCGGCGGGTCGGGGTAGTGGTCGCCGATCCAGGCGTCGGTGAGCTCGCCGATCCACGCGTCGGCGTCGAACTTCAGCTTGGTGACGCCGTAGTCGACCATGTCGCGCAGCAGCCGCACGCCGGTCATGCCCGGGTTCGACAGGCAGAAGCGGTCGAACCGGACCGCGCTCCCGGCGACCTCCGGCATGCCGCCGAGGTTGTCCATGGTCCAGACCCGCCGCGACTCCTCCAGCGCGAACGCGCCGAGCGCGAGGTAGGCCTCGCGCGGGCCGGTGGCGATCCAGTTGGGATTGCCGCGCCCGGCGTTGAGCAGCTGCGCGGCGGACTTCTTGTGCGTGTCGGCCGCCAGGTCGATCAGCTCGCCCTTGAGCTCGAACGGACTCAGCGACGACCAGCGCTTGATCGTGGTGCGGGTGACGCCGGCGGACTTGACGGTGGAGGGGACGCGCTTGCGCGCGGTGCCGTTCTTGGCGCTCATGCTCTTCGGGTCGGCGCTCTTCGGGCTCTTCGGGTCGGTGCTCTTCGCCTTGGCGCCGGTGCTCTTGGCGCGCGCGGCGCTCTTCTTCTCCGGGGTGGTGGCGGTCATGGCGGTTCCTTTCAGTGGTTGAGCAGGACGATGACCGAGCCCCAGATCGTCAGCAGCACGTTGCTGACGGCGTACGGCACGGTGTAGCCGAGCGTGGGCAGCGAGGACTTCGCGGCCTCGTTCACCGCGCCGAACGCGGCGGTCGTGGTCTCGGCCCCGGCCAGCGACGCCATGAGCAGCGGCGTGCGCATCCTCATGCCGTAGTGGCCGACGACGAACCCGATGATCAGGGGGATGAGGCACACCAGCGCCGACCACAGCACGATGCCGGCGCCGGCCTTCTTCAGCCCGTCGACGAAGCTGGGGGCGGCGTTGATACCGACGATCGCGACGAACGCGCACAGCCCGAAGGTGTCCATGAACCACTGCGCGCCCGGCGGGACGTTGCCGTAGGTGGGGTACTTCGACCGGAACCAGCCGAAGACCAGGCCCATGATGAGCGCGCCGCCGGAGGTGGACAGCGCCACCGGCACGCCGCCGACCTTCAGCGCCGGGATACCGATCAGGCCGCCGAGGAAGACGCCGGCGGCGACGTACATCATGTCGGTGGCGTAGCTGGTCGGCACGGCCTTGCCGACGATGTCGGCGGCGCCGCGGGTGAGGCGTTTGGGGCCGGTCAGGACCAGGGTGTCGCCGCGGTCCAGCTGTGTGGAGAGCCGGTACGGGAACGGGAACCCGGCGCGGTACATCTTGTCGATGAAAACGCCGGCCATCTCGGGCTCGCGGCGGATGTCGGCGACGCTGCGGCCGATCGCCTCGCCGTCCTTGTTGACGATGACGTGCAGGTGCTCGGTCTCGTAGTCGAGCAGCGGGACGTCGTTCGTCTCCGTGCCGATCATGCGCTCGGGGTCGTAGCCGACGACCGAGTCGCGCAGGCCGGACAGCGCGACGGTGTCGCCGACCAGCAGGACGTGGTTCTGGTACTTGTCGTCGTGCTCCAGCTGCCCGCCGCCGCCGCGCACGACGTTGGTGATGTACAGGCGCCGGCCGGCGTCCCGGGCGGCGTCCTCGAACTGCTGGATCGTCCGGCCGGCGAAGGCGGGGTTCTCGACCTTGAACGTGCGCTGCACGACCTCGTAGTAGCCGGTGCCCAGGTCGGGGTTGTCGGAGGGGACGGCCATCTCCTTGGCCAGCTTCTGCGACTCGACCGCGAGGTCCTGCTTGAGGAACTTCGGCAGCACGGTCGCCACGAAGATCGCGGCCAGCACGGTGGCGATGACGTAGCCGACGGAGTACGCCACCGGAACCAGGTTCTGCTGCTCGGTGACCTGCTGCGGGGTGTAGTGCGGCAGCGTGCCGATCGCCTGCTGCGAGACGCCGATCACCGCGGACTGCGTCAGGCCGCCGGCCAGCAGACCGGCCGACAGACCCGGGCCGTAACCGACGGCCTTGGCGATGATCCACGTGACCGCCAGCCCCGACACGCAGACGATGAGCGACAGGTAGACCTGCGGCAGGCCGTCCTTCTTCAGGCCGCGGAAGAACTGCGGGCCCACCTTGTAGCCGAGGGCGAACAGGAAAAGGATGAAGAAGAAGGACTTCAGCGGGCCGGTGATCTCGACCTTGCTCTGCCCGAGGACCAGCCCCATGATCAGGCAGCCGGTGACGGACCCGACCGCGATGGTCTTGTAGTGGATCCGGCCGATCAGGAAGCCGGTCGCGATGGTCAGCAGGACCAGGAGCTCGGGGTACGGCTTGAAGACGTCGCGGTTGTACCAGCTGTCGGCCAGCGCGGAGCCCATGCTGACGAGGGGATCACGCGGCGGAGCCGGTGGCGCGCGGGGCTGCGCCGTAGGTGTGAGGGTGCGAGTACGGTTCTGGACGCTTTCCCGACTACGGCCCCGGGTTGGTCGGATTCCCCGGCTGCCAGTCGCGCCCGAGCCGGTTCATCGCCTCGTCGATCCGATCACGTTCCTCCACCCGCGCCGCGGCGGCAGCCTCCTCATCGGCGGCGGCCTCCCGCTCCGCGCGCTTCTGCGAACGCCGCACAGCCAACCACCCCCCGGAGGCGATCGCGGCCAACGACGCCCATACCATCGGACGGTTCCACCACGACCTCCCGCCGTGCATGGCCACCACCGAGGCGAGCACGGAATGCATCACGACCTCCTTTCGACCGGACCCGCCGCCGGCGCGCCCGAAGTGGCCACCATGATTTCCGGCGGCGCGGGGCGCGGCGGTTGTGACACGCCAACGCCGGGGTCGGGGTGCCCCGATCGGATGATTCGGCCGATGGTCGGGTGGGTGGCTGCGCGGCAGTGGCCATCATGCTTTTCGGCGGCGCGTGGCCCGGCGGTCGTGACACGCCAACGCGGGGGTCCGGGTGCCCCGATCGGATGATTCGGCCGATGGTCGGGTGGGCGGCTGCGCGGCGA
This sequence comes from Catenulispora sp. EB89, assembly GCF_041261445.1. Lineage (NCBI taxonomy): Bacteria > Bacillati > Actinomycetota > Actinomycetes > Catenulisporales > Catenulisporaceae > Catenulispora > Catenulispora sp. EB89. The sequence continues at coordinate 181,907 of NZ_JBGCCU010000024.1, read as the reverse complement.
GCTCGGGCTGAGCCAGTGAGCCGACTTCGAGATTCGCCGACACCACGTGAGTCGAGTTCTGCACCAACGCGCAGGTCGGGCGAGGGCGCACCGCCGTAATTGCGCTGGCGAGTCTCGAAGTCGGCTCACTAAGAGGCTGGTGCGCGGCAGGGTGCGAGGCCTGATGTGCGCGCCGGCTGGGACGGCTGTGCTCCGGCGCTGCGAGCCCCGTTCGGCCCGCCCCGAATGCGCGCGCCCCTCCCACCTCGAAGGGTGGAGCCGTGGCGACTGCGACCGAGGCCCCGACTGCGGGGTCCCCGGCGCGGGCGCTCTTGCCGTTGGTGGTGCCGGCGGTCGTGGTCGGCGTCGGGTCCAGCCTGCTGCTGATCCTGCTGTCCGGTCTCGCCAACCGGGTGCAGGAACTCCTGTGGCGGCACTTGCCGGGGTGGCTGGGCGTCGGTGCGTACTCGGCCGGCTGGGTCATTCTGGTGCTGACCTGCATCGGGGCGCTCTCCGGGCTCGTGGTCTGGAAGGCGCCGGGGCACGCCGGCCCCGATCCGGCGACCACCGGGCTCGTCGATCCGCCGCTGGCGCCGGGGGTGCTGCCGGGGCTTGCGCTGGCGGTCGTGCTGACGCTCGCCGGCGGCGTGAGCCTGGGTCCTGAGAACCCGATCATCGCGACCAACATCGCGCTGGCGTGCTGGCTCGGTGCGCGGGTGATGGGGCGCGTGCCCGCACCCGTGTGGCTGGCGCTGGCCGCTGCCGGGACCGTCGGCGCGTTGTTCGGCACGCCGGTCGCCGCCGCGCTCATCCTCTCCGAGAGCTTCGCGTCCAAGCCGGCTCAGCCATCTGCGCCAGGTCAGGGCTCCGTGCCAGGTCAGGGCTCGTTGTGGGACAAGCTGTTCGCGCCCCTGGTCGCCGCCGGAGCCGGTGCGATGACCACACAACTGATCTCCCACCCCGAGTTCGCCATGCCGCTCCCGACCTACGACAGCGTCCGCTGGGTCGACCTCCTGACCGCGGCGCTCGTCGCCTCGCTCGGCGCGGTCGTCGCCATGGTCGCCGTCTACGCGTTCCCCCTCCTGCACCGCGCCTTCAACCGGCTCCGTCAGCCCGTCGTCCGCCTGACCCTGGGCGGCCTCGTCCTGGGCCTGCTCGGCGCGCTCGGCGGCAAGGACACCCTCTTCAAAGGCCTCAGTCAGGTCAAGGACCTGGCCGAACATCCCGACGGCCACTCGGCGGCGGGCTTCGCCGGGCTGGCCCTGGTCCGCCTGGCCGCCCTGACGTTCGCGTCCTCCGCGGGCTTCCGCGGCGGCCGCATCTTCCCCGCGGTCTTCGCCGGCGCCGCCCTCGGCTTCGCCGCGCACGCCCTGGTGTCCACGATCCCGGTGACGCTGGCCGTGGCCTGCGGCGTGCTCGGCGTGCTGCTGGCCGTGACGCGCTCCGGCTGGGTCAGCCTCTTCACGGCCGCGGTGCTCGGCGGCGGCTCGGCGCTGCTCCCGATCCTGTGCGTGGCGCTGCTTCCCGCGTGGCTGCTGGTCACCGGCCGTCCGGAGATGGAGCTGCCGAAATCCGCCGCCGCCCCGGCGCCGGGGCATGGGCCGGGGCCCTCGGGTACTTAGAGCCCTACGACCCGCGCTGGAGCAGCAGCATGTCCAGCCGCTCCTGAATCCGCGCCAGATCAGCGCGGATGTCCTGCACGTCCTCCCGATCCGCCCCCTCCTGGCTCTCCTTCAGCTCCATCAGCATCCCGCCGCCCGGCGCGATCACCATCTCCCGCACGTCCCGCACGTGCTCCGCCCCCTGCTTCCGCGACGAGGCGATCACGTCCGCCGGCCGCAGCGCCAGCCGCCGCAGCGTCCTGATCTGCAGCTTGCCGTCCCGGATCAGCACGCTGGGACTCCCCTCCAGCACCCGCTCGAACCGCGGTGCCCGGTCGCTGAGGTACGCCTGCAGGCGCACGAACAGCGCGTTCACCACGATCAGGACCGTCGCCCCGTACACCCCGCCGACCAGCGAGTTGTCGTTGCCGATCACCGCGTTCTGCACCACGTTCGACAGCAGCAGCACCACCGACAGGTCCAGCGTGTTGAGCTGTGCCAGCTCCCGCTTCCCGGCCAGCCGCAGCAGGATCACGATCGCGGCGTAGACGAGCACCGTGCGGATGGTCTTCTCGCCGTAGGAGATGCCGGTGACGAACATGTCGTGCCACATGCGCCCATTGTCGTCAGCCCCGGCCCGCGCGGCCGGGAGGCGAGGCTGGGCCGAACGGGTGGCGGTACTCCCCGGCGGCCTAGCGCCGGCCCGGCTCCGGGTGCGGCCCGCGCCGCGCGATGTTCGACTGCTGAGGGGTTCGGCAAGCGGCGACTGATCGAGACTCGGAGGCCTGATGATCGGGCTGGCGGCGGCAGCCATCCTGCTCACGCCGGTGTCCGCGCCCGGCGACGGCGGGCCCGCGGCGCCGCTGTCCGTGGTGCTGTCGGTGCAGGCCGGCGCCGGGCGGGCCGACGGCGGCCAGGACGTGTCGTACGCGATCGTGGTCCGCAACACCACCGACCGCGCCGTCCCCGACGCCGTGATCACGCAGCAGCTCCCGGCCAGCCTGGACTACACCGGCGCCACCCCGACCCCGCACCGCACAGGACGCCACCTGACCTGGACCCTCGCGATCCCGGCGCACGGCACCGCCCGCATCACGACCACCGGTGCCGCCGGCCACCACCTCGAAGCCCGGCCCCTGGACCACGCGACCCAGGCCGGCACGATCCACCGCGGGCACCACCGCCAGCTCACGACCACGGTCTGCGCCCGCGACGCCGGCGGCGGCGACACCGGTCCCCAGGCCTGCGCGACAGGCCGCAGCACCCTGCACGCCGAGTCACTGTCCCGCTGGGAACGCGCTGCGGCGGCACTCGCCTGCCTCACCGGCGCGGCCGCGGCCTGCCTCGGCGCAGCACGGGTCTGGCGACGGCGCCGCGCGTCGGCCGCGCTGGGGCGAGCCGGCGTTGAGGGCTGACGCGAGGGCCGGCGCGGCCGAACCCGATGGTGATGGTGCTGGAGTCTTCGCGCGAGCCGGTGCCGAGCCCGGGGCGCGCGCGTCGGCCGACCACAAGGCCTCGACTCCAGTGCGCTGCTCCGGAGCACATCTGCCGAATGAGCCCGCTGCCACCGCTCCTGCCAGTGCCACCGCCACCGGCGCCGCGCCGCCGCCTCCGCCCGACGTGCCCCCAGGCCTCCAAGCCCCCGACCCCGATCGCCGCATCCGCCTCCCCGCCGACCGCCTCCGCCTCATCGGCGCCATCGCCCTCGCCGTCCTGCTCGCCCTGGCCGGCGTCGTCGGCCACCGTGCGGGCTGCGACCTGCGGCAGGAGATCCTGCACCGCGCCGCCGCCTTCCCCCGCTTCATGCTCAACGTGGTGCAGGTCCTGGCGTTCCTCTCCGTCATCGGCGTGCCGGTCGCCCTCGCCGTCGAGCGCCTCGTCAAGCGCGAGACCGTGCAGGTCGTCGATGCCGTCGGTGCCGCGACCGTCGCCTATCTCGCCGCGTTCAGCGTCAACGTCATCACCTCGCACTTCCAGGACTCCGCCGTCGCGCAGGCCATCGGCGGCGCCACGCCGATGCAGGTGCAGCTCGCGGTCGGCGTCGCGGTGGTGACCGTGCTCGGGTTCAGCCGCAGCCAGTACCGCACGCTCTTTCTCACCACCGCCGCGCTCGGCGGGCTCGCCGTCGTGCTGCTCGGGCAGGACTCCGTCACCGGGGTGCTGCTGTCGGCGCTGCTCGGCCAGATCGTCGCCACCGCCTGGATCTCCGTACGCGGCGTCCTCGACACCCGCCCCGGCATCGCGCGCATCCTCGCCGAGCTCGACCACGACGGCTTGCGCGCCCACCCCGGCTCGGTCCGCGTCCTCGAACCCGGCGCCGACGGCGCGCGCCGCTTCCGCGTCGCGGTTACTGCGACCGCCGAAGAACACCACCCCCGCAAACAAATCCTCGACCTCTCCGTCCTCGACCAAAGCCAACGCGCCGCCTACCTCGCCTCCCGCCTATGGCAGTGGATCCGCCTGCGCGGCCCCGTCCGCCGCCGCAGCTTCTTCTCCCTCCGCCGCACGGTCGAAAGCGAAGTTCTGATGGCCATGGCCGTCGAAGCCGCCGGCATCCGCACCCCGCGCCTGCGCTCGGCCCGCCAGATCGACCAGGACACCGCCCTGCTCGCCTACGACCACCTCGACGCCCCGAGCCTGGCCGATCTCCCCGACCGGGCCTGGACCCCCGCCCTCCACCACGACGTCTGGGCCCTGTGGCAGCACCTGCGCAGCCGCCAACTCGCGCACCGGGAGCTCACCACCGACCACCTCCGCCTCGACCCCGCCGGCCGGCTGTGGCTCACCGACGTCGGCTACGGCGAGATCACCGCCGAGGACGTGCTCTGCCGCCTCGACGGCGCCGAACTCCTCGTCTCCATCGCCCTGCGTGTCGGCCCCGGACGCGCCACCGAAGAAGCCGTCGACGCCCTCGGCCCGGCGACCGTCGCCTCCCTGCTCCCGCTCATGCAGCCGATCCTGTTCTCCGAGGACACCACCAAAGCCCTGCGACGCCACCGCGCCGCCGGCGACCGCGCGGACCTCGTCGGCGCCATCCGCGACCGCATCGTCGCCCTGCACCCCGAGGCGGACGTCCAGCCGGTCAGCCTGGAGCGGGTCAGGCCTCGAACTCTCCTCAGCGTCGTCGGCGGCGCCATCGCCTTCTACCTCCTGGCCACCCAGCTCACCGGCTTCCAGACGCCCAAGCTGAACACCTGGCAGGCCTGGGGCTGGGTCGTCGGCGCCGCCGTCGCCTCCGCACTGACCTACGTCGCCGCCGCCTTCAACCTCCTGGGCTGCGTCAAGGAACGCGTCCCGGTCGGCCGGACCATCACCGCGCAGGTCGCCGCGGCCTTCGCCGGCCTCGTCGCCCCGGCGGCGGTCGGCGGCCTGGCCGTCAACACCCGGTTTCTGCAACGCGCCGGCATCCCGGTGGCGCGCGCGGTGACGGCCGTCGGCGTGTCGCAGGTCATCGGCTTCGCCTGCTACCTGGTGCTGTTGCTGCTGTTCAGCGCTTTCGCCGGGAGCCACCAGAAGGAATCCGGCGGCCTGTCGGCGATCACGCCGTCCGCGACGGTCACCGGCGTCGTCATCGCGCTGGCCGTGATCGGGCTGCTGATCGCCGCGATCCCACGGCTGCGCGCCTTCGTGATCAGCCGGGCCAAGCCGCTCGTCACGGACATCGGGCCGGAGTTCCTGCAGGTCGCGCGTTCCCCGCGCAAGCTGGCGCAGGCCTTCGGCGGCGCGGTGGGGCTGCCGCTGGCGGCGAGCTTCTGCCTGTGGGCGTCGGTGAACGCGGTCAGCGGCAACGACGTGAACCTGGCCGCGATGGGTGTCGCCTACCTGGTCGCCAAGGCGGTGGGCTCGCTGGTCCCGACACCCGGCGGCATCGGCGGCGTCGAGGCGGTGCTGACCGCCGGCCTGACCACGGCCGGGGTGCCGTCGGCGGTCGCGGCGACGTCGGTGATCGTGTTCCGGCTGCTGACGTGGTGGCTGCCGGTGATCCCGGGCTGGTTCGCGTTCACGGCGTTGCAGCGCCGCGGCGCACTCTGATCAGCGCGACAGCGAGCCGAAGAGAGTCAGTGCCCTGACCCCGGCCGCACCAGCCCCGACTCGTACGCGATCACCACGACCTGCGCCCGATCCCGCGCCCCGAGCTTCGTCATCGCCCGGTTGACATGCGTCTTCGCGGTCAGCGGCGTGACGAACAGCTGCCCGGCGATCTCCTCGTTCGACAGCCCGGCGGCGACCAGCGTCACGACCTCCAGCTCGCGCGCGGTCAGCGCGTCCAGCGGAGCCGTGACGGACGACGGTGTGTCAGAAGGCTGAGCCAGGAACCGCGCGATCAGCGCACGCGTCGCAGCGGGGGAGAGCAGCGACTCGCCGCCGGCGACGGTGCGGATCGCCCGCAGCAGCTCCTCCGGATCGACGCCCTTGCCGAGGAAGCCGCCGGCTCCGGCGCGCAGGGCCTCGGCGACGTACTCGTCCTGCTCGAACGTGGTGAGAATCAGAACCTTGACGCCGGCCAGCGCCGGATCGGCGGCGATCAGGCGGGTGGCTTCCAGACCGTCGAGCACGGGCATCCGGATGTCCATCAGCACCAGATCCGGACGCAGCTCCTCCGAGAGCTTCGCGGCCTCGCGGCCGTTGCCGGCCTCGCCGACCACTTCCAGATCCGGGGTCGAGTCGATCAGCAGGCGGAAGGTGCCGCGCAGCAGGGCCTGATCGTCGGCCAGCAGGACGCGGATCGCGGCGCTCACGCGATCGCCTCCGCGACGAGCACACCGATGCCCGCCTCGACCACACCAATCCCGCTCACCCGATCGCCTCCACGCAGTGCACTCCGCCAGCCACCCGCGATCACGCCGAGCCCGCTCACGCGATCGCCTCCGCCGCGCCGCCGGCCAGCATCCCGGTGCCGGTGCCGGTGCCGGCATCACCCGATCCAGCCCCAGCCCCAGCCCCAGCCCCGCGCGCACAAAGCCCTGTCCCACACAGCCCGCCCCGCGCCGCTCGCTCCGGCACGGCTCGTTCCGGCACCGCCGGCCCCGGCTCCGCCCCCGCAACCCGCTGCACCGCCGCCACCGCCACACTCTCCCGAGCCGCCAAAGGCAACTCCGCCTCCACCCGGAACCCGCCCCCCGCCCGAGGCCCCGCCCCGAAAGTCCCGCCGACCGCCTTCACCCGCTCCTGCATCCCGATCATCCCGTGCCCCGTCCCCATGCCCGACCGGGCCGGCCCGCGCCCGCCGTCGTCGTCCACCCGGATCCGCACCGCGTCCCTGGCCACCTCCACCACGACCCGTACCACCGCGAGGTTCCCGGCGTGCTTGTGCGTGTTCGTCAATGCCTCCTGCACGATCCGGTACGCGGTCAGCCCGGTCAGCGCCGGCATCGGCAGCTCCGCCGCCGCCCCGGCTCCGGCCACCTCCACGTTCAGTCCCGCGTGCTGGAACGCCTCCACCAGCGCCGCCAGGTCCGCCAGCCCCGGCGCGGGCTCGCGCGGCGCCGCGGTCTCGTCGCCGGCGCGCAGCAGTCCGACCGTCGCGCGCAGCTCGTCTAGCGCCGAGCGCGACGTGTCCCGGATCCGCTCCAGCGCCTCGTAGGCGTGCGACGGATCCGTCCGCATCAGGTGGTGTGCGACCCCGGCCTGCGCGTTGACCAGCGTGATGTGGTGCGCGACCACGTCGTGCAGCTCGCGCGCGATCCGCATCCGCTCCTCGGTGACGCGCCGCAGCGCCTCCTCCTCCTTGGTCTGCTCCGCGCGCTCGGCCCGCTCCATCACCGACGCCAGGAGCTCGCGCCGGCTGCGCTGCGCGTCGCCGATCGCCACCGCGAGCCCGGTCCAGGCCAGGATTCCGAGGTTCTCGCCGAGCGCGGCCATCTCCGGGTGTGTGGCCAGCGCCAGTGTGGTGAGGGTCACCGCGGTCACCGTCCCGACCTTCACCGTGGTCGGGCGGTCAGAGCGCTTGGCGAAGGAGTAGAGCGCGATCGCGCAGGCGATCGGCGGGATGCTGGGCGGGCCCACGAACGGCGTCGCGGCCGCGGTCACCGTCGAGGTGGCGATCACGGCGCCCAGCGGCCACCGGCTGCGGAACAGCAGCGGGACGGCCACCGAGGTCAGCAGAGCCCCCGCCGTCTCGGCGCTGACGTGCTTGTGCAGCGCCGAGACGAACAGGGCCGGGGACAGGAGTACCAGGTACATCGCGGTGGTCACCACGTCCCGGCTGGTGGTGCCGGGACGTACCCACTCCTTGATCCGCCGCAAGTCAGTCACCGTTTCAGGGTATGCGGTGATTCGCGGAGGCCAGCTCGGGCTCGTGCGGACCGCCCTGCGCCGGAACGGCACCCGGGACCGGCTCCGGCTCACCCTCCACCGACATGTGCGGCAGCACCTTGTCCAGCCAGCTCGGCAGCCACCAGTTGGCGCGTCCGAAGCGGTGCATCAGCGCCGGGACCAGGATCAGCCGCAGCATCAGCACGTCCAGCAGGATGGCCAGCGCCAGCGCCATGCCGAACTCGGCGATGACCCGCTCGCCGTTGAACAGGAAGGCGCCGAACACGCAGGTCATGATGATGCCCGCGGCCACGATCACCTGGCCGGTCTCGCCGTGGCCGACGCGCACCGAGCGGTGGTTGTCCGCCGAGTGCGACCACTCCTCGTGCATCCGGCTGATCAGGAACACCTGGTAGTCCATCGACAGCCCGAACAAGATGCTGATCACGATGACCGGGACGAACGCCTCGACGGGCCCCGCACCACCGGCGCCCAGCGCCTCCGAGCCCCAGCCCCACTGGAACACCGCGACCAGCGAACCGAACGCGACTCCCATCGTGAGCAGGTTCATCGCCACGCCGATCAGCGGCACCAGCAGGCTGCGGAAAGCGAGCATCATCAGCAGGCAGCCCAGCCCCACGATGATCGCCACGAACAGCGGCAGCTTGCTGGTCAGCGTGTGGCTGAAGTCGTTGCTGATCGCGGTCGGCCCGGAGACCATCACGTGCAGCGTGGACCCGGCCTCGGCCTTCGGGATCACGTCGTGCCGCAGGTTGTCGATCAGGTCCGTGGTGGCCTTGTCCTGCGGCGAGCTGACCGGCACCACCTGCACCACGCCGAGCGTCTGCCCGGGCTGCATCGGCCGGGCCGAGACGGCGGCGACGTCCGGCACGGTCTTGATCGTGTTGACCAGGGTGGTCAGCGCCTGCTGGTCCCCGGCCGTCGGGGTCTGCGCGACCAGCGTCAGCGGGCCGTTGAAGCCCTTGCCGAAACCGTCCGCGAGCAGGTCGTAGGCCTGGCGCGTGGTCGTCGACTTGGGGTCGTTGCCGGCGTCGGAGTTGCCCAGGTTGATGGAGAAGAACGGCACCGCGACCACCGCCATGACGGCGATCGCCAGTAGCGCCTTGCCCAGCGGCCGGGCCTCGACCTTGGCGGCCCACCGCGTGAACGCGGTCTCGGGGTGTCCGGGGGTACCGGATCCGGCCGCGGACCCGCGACGGCGCGAGGCGTGCGCGTAGGGCACCAGGACGCCCACGCCGGCCTGGCGCGCGGCCAGCTCCCGGCGCTGCTTCTTGCTCAGCACGCGCAGCTTCAGGAAGCCCAGCATCGCCGGCAGCAGCGTGATCGCCGCCAGCACCGTCATCGACACGGTCACCGCCGCGCCGATCGCCATTCCGTTGAGGAAGCTCAGTCCGAGCGCGAACATGCCCAGCAGCGCGATGACCACGGTCCCGCCGGCGAAGATCACCGCGCGCCCGGAGGTGTTCAGCGCCTTGGCTATCGAGTCCTGGACCGACAGCCCGGACATCAGGCCCTTGCGATGCCGGTTCACGATGAACAGCGCGTAGTCGATGCCGACGCCCAGGCCGACCAGCGTGGCCAGGGTCGGCGCGGTGGAGCTGATCGCGATCAGGTGCGAGAGCTGGCCGGTGCCGGTGATGCCGGTGACCACGCCGGCCACGCCGGTCAGGATCGGCATCACCGCCGCGCCGAAGGACCGGAACACCAGTCCCAGCACGATCAGCGCGGCCACCACGCCGATCAGGTCAGCGGCGCCGCCGACCTTGCGGTCGGCCTGGCTGATCGCCTGGCCGCCGAGGTCCACCTGCAGGTTCTGGCTCCGAGCCCCCTGCGCGACGTCGATGATGTGCGTGACCTGCGCGTTGGGGATGTCGTGCGCCTGCTGCGTGAAGTTGATGGTCGCGTAGGCGGTGGTCTGGTCTTTGCTGATCTGCACCGCCCCGCGCGGCCCGCTGTAGGGGCTGGTGACGGCCGCGACGCCCGGCGAGGACGCGATCTGGTTCAGCGTGTCGGTCATGCGCTGCTGCACGGCCGGGTCGGTGACCTTGGCGCCGCCGGTGGTGTGCCACACCACCTGGTCGCTGTCCCCGGCCGAGGCCGGCATGGACTGCTTCAGCAGGTCCAGCGCCTGGCTGGACTCCGAGGCCGGGATCGACATCGTGTCGTTGTACTTGGTGCCGGCCGAGCTGGTCAGCGCCCCGAGGCCGACGATCAGCGCCAACCAGACGAGGACGGTGACGAGACGGTGCTGGTGGCACCAACGGGCAATGACTGACATCAGGGCTCCCGGCCTTCTTGCGAGCATGAAACGCGTGCGGTTTACACGGTGCCGTGGAGAAGGGGTCCGGGTCGTCTGGCAGGCGCAGACACTTGCGCTGCTGCGGACGCAGTACGAGCGAGGAGCGCCTACTGCCTGGGGAGCAGGCCGGTAGTCGGGCGATCACGCGGTGCTGCCCGATCGGTGCTGCCCGATCAGGCTTCGAGCATCGCCTCCAGGAACGCGGCGACGCCGTCCTCCTCGACCGAGCCGATCACGCCGCCGGCGGCCGCGATCACGCTCGGGTGCGCGTTGGCGACGGCGTAGGAGCGGCCGGCCCAGCCGAACATCGACAGGTCGTTGGGCATGTCGCCGAACGCGGTCACGTTCTCCGCGGCGACGCCCAGGCGCGCCGCGTGCCGGGCCAGGCCGTCCGCCTTGCTGACCCCCGGTGCCACGGCCTCGACCAGGCGCAGGCCGTTGGAGTGGTAGACGGTGACCAGGTCCCCGACTGCGGGCTGGGCCAGCGCGAGCAGTTCGTCGGCCGACAGGCTCCCGTGCCGGCCGACCAGCTTCGGCGCCGGCCGCTCCCACAAGGCGGCCTCGTCGAGGCGCTGCACGGTGATGTCGCGGTCCCAATCCCACGGCTCGTAAAGGGGATCGGCCGCCAACGAGTCGGCGTATTCCACGGCCAGGCCGATGCCGTCGATGGCCTCCCGCAGCCCGCGTGCCACCTTCTTCAACGTCGCCGGATCGATGGCGTACTCCGCGACGACCGCACGGGCCCGCAGATCGTAGTCGTAGGCGCCGTTGGAGCAGACGGCGAGGCCGTGCAGCCGGAAGGCGTCGGCGATCTGGCCCATCAGCCGCGGCGGCCGGCCGGTGACGAACACGAAGGGGATGCCGGCCGTCTCCAGCGCCTGGAAAGCGGCGACGGTGCGGGAGGAGACCGTCCCGTCGTGGCGGACCAGGGTTCCGTCGAGATCGCAGGCTATAAGGGACGGCAGGCGCGGGGTTGTCATATCGCCATTGTCATTGAGTGCGGCAGGGTGCGGGCAAACACGAGACGTCGTCTTGACGCGGTCCGGTACGGACTACTACGTTTCACAGCGTCGAGATGATTCATATCCGTGGTTCGTGTTCATGGATGTGAACGCAATGGTGGAGGTCTGGCGTGACCGACTTGAAGATTGTCTCCGTCGCGATCACCCCGGTCGCCCTGAAGGACCCGCCACTGCTGAACTCCTCCGGCGTCCACGAGCCGTACGCCCTGCGCTCCATCGTCGAGGTGCACACCGACGCCGGCATCGTCGGCATCTCCGAGGCCTACGGCGACGACGCGACCCTGGCGCTGCTGCACCGGGCCGCGACCGCGGTGGTCGGCACCGACGTCTTCGACCTCAACGAGCTCGGCCGCCGGGTCGCCGAGGCGGTCGGCGGCTCCGCGGCCTCCTCGCCGACCGAGCTGATCGGCGCCGCCAGCCACGACAAGACCGTGGCCCAGGCGTTCGCGGCGTTCGAGGTGGCCTGCTTCGACGCCCAGGGCAAGGCCACCGGCCGGCGCGTCGTGGATCTTCTCGGCGGCGCCGTCCGCGAACGCGTCGACTACAGCGCCTACCTCTTCTACAAGTGGGCCGAGCACCCCGGGGACTACGACGTCGACCCCTGGGGCGAGGCGCTGGACCCGGACGGCATCGTGAAGCAGGCGCGCCGCATGGTCGAGCGCTACGGCTTCGGCTCGCTGAAGCTCAAGGGCGGCGTCTTCCCGCCCGAGGAGGAGATCGAGGCCGTCAAGGCCCTGCGACAGGCCTTCCCCGGGCGTCCGGTGCGCATCGACCCGAACGCCAACTGGACCGTGGAGACCAGCCACCGCGTGGCCGCCGCGCTGGAGGGCGAGCTGGAGTACCTGGAGGACCCGACGCCGGGGATCCCCGGGATGGCCGAGGTCGCGGCGAAGACGTCGCTGCCGCTGGCCACCAACATGTGCGTCACCAGCTTCGCGGAGATCCCCGAGTCGATCCGGCTCGGCGCCGTGCAGGTCATCCTGTCCGACCACCACTTCTGGGGCGGCTTCCGCGCCACCCAGAACCTGGCGGCGCTGTGCCAGACCTTCGACCTCGGGCTGTCGATGCACTCGAACACCCACCTCGGCCTGAGCCTGGCCGCGATGACGCACATCGCGGCCGCCACGCCGAACCTGACCTACGCGCTGGACACGCACACGCCGTGGAAGTCCGAGGCCGAGGACGTCCTCGCCGGCGGCGGCCTGACCTTCACCGACGGCGCTGTGACGCTGCCCTCGGGCCCCGGGCTCGGCGTGGAACTGGACCGCGACGCCGTGGCGCGGCTGCACGAGCAGTACCTGACGTGCGGGATCCGGCGGCGCGATGATGTGGGATGGATGCAGCGGGTGCGGCCGGAGTGGACGGGGAAGCGGCCGCGGTTCTGACACGATCCGGCGCGGAGTTTCGGAGGAACGCAATGACTGCGGCGACATATGTGTACCCGTGGGACGTGGTGGGAGACGACGCGGCGGCCGAGACGATCGCCGGACTCGGCGTCGACCACGCGGTCGTCGCAGCGTTCTACCACGCGACCCGCGCCCTGACCCCGCGCCACGCGTGGCACCGCGTGGTCGTGGCCGAGCACAGCGCCTCGTACCTGCCGGTCGGCGACGCCTGGGAGCAGGTGCTGCCCGCGGCGCAGACCTGGGTCGACGCCGACGACGCCTTCGGGCGGACGGCCGCGGCCCTCGCGGCGGCGGGGGTGCCCACGCACGCGTGGGTCGTCGTCGACCACGTCGACGACTTCGACGCCCCGCACGTCGTGAACGCCTACGGCGACGTGTACACCTGGGCCCTGTGCCCGTCGCACGAAGCAAACCTCGAATACGCGGTCGGTCTGGCAGCCGTCATCGCGGCCCGCCCCGACATCTCCGGCGTGGAGTTCGAGGCGGCCGGCTGGTACGGCTTCGACCACCTGCACGAGCACGACAAGGTGGCGGGCATCCCGTTGTCCGACGAAGAGCTGTACCTGATGTCGCTCTGCTTCTGCGACGCCTGCCGCGACGAGTATCAGGCCTCTGGCATCCACGTCGGACAGCTCCGCGAGACCGTCATCGCGCGACTGGACGCGCGCTTCGCCGCCTCGGCCCCGCTCCCCGACCCGGCCCTGGCCGACGCCGACCTGGCCGGTGTGGTGCTAGGTACCCGCACGCGCGTCGCGAACCGCCTGCGCGGCGCGATGGTGCGCGAAGTGCGGACGCAGCGCGACCCGGACTTCCCGATCCTGTTCCACGCCAATCCCGACCCCCGCCGCTCGACCGCGTTCACCGGCCTGGACGTGGGGACGCTGCCGAAGGACACCGGGGTCGTGCTGAACTGCTGGAACGGCTCGACGGAGAGCGTGAACCGGGCCCTGGGGCACGACGCGCCGGTCAACGCGGGCCTACTCGGCGTGCGCGGCATGGGCTCCGACAGCGAAGGGCTCGCGGCGCAGGCCTCTGCGATGCGCGAGGCCGGCGCGAGCGGGATCCGCCTGTATCACGCCGGCATCGCCTCGAACGCGGACCTGGAGGCCATGCGGCGCGCGGTCGAGGCGTTTCGCGGGGCGGTGCGGTAGCCGCCTGGCGTGTCGCACGGCCGCTCGCACGACGCCCACCATCTGGCCCCGCACTCTCTGAGTCAGCGGCGGCGTGTCCTCACGCCCACCATTCCCAGGCGTGGAACAGGTCGAATAGCCCCGGGTCCCCGTCGAGTCGCAGGGAGTCCAGCGGGATGCGCTCGTACAGGAACAGGACCAGATCGCTGGCCGTGCCGTGGAGGGAGAGGGCGGCCGCGTCCGGGTCCTCGCCGGGAGCGGGCAGGCGGGTGGTCCGGGCACCGTCGCCGTCGAGCGTGTGCCGCCAGGAGCGGCCCTCGGTGGCGTGGAGGTCGAAGGCGGTGGGCTTGTGCGGCCAGGGGGTCGTCGTGAAGCAGGTGATGAACAGGTTCTCCTCGACTCCGTCGAGGGCCACCTCGGTCGGCAGCGGCTGCGGGGCGCCCACGGCGACCTGGGCGTCGTACGTGTGCACCGCGATCTCCTGGACCTGGTGCCGGGCGACGGAAGCGCAGGTGTCCGTCAGCTGGGTGGTGCCCCACCCGGTCCAGCGACTGTCGTCCGGGTCGGCCGCCCGCAGCGCGTCCAGCAACTCCTGCGTCGTCGCCTCCAGCCAGGCCAGCAGCTCCTCGCGCTCCCGGGGGGCCGGCACGCCGCGCTCGGCGACGGCCTCGGCCGGGGCGGCGTCGGCGGGTCCCGCCGCGATGGTGGCGGCCCGGAAACGACGCCCCTGGCCCAGGTGCTGCGCCAGCTCGAACAGCGTCCACTCGGGGCAGGTCGGCACCTGCACGTCGAGGCTGGGCGCCGAGGCGATCACGGCGCGGAAGGCGGTCGCACGCTCGTCGATCAGCCGCAGCAGATCGGGATACTCCAGAGTCTTATGCACAGCGGCAGTTCTATCATCTTGATCCACTTGCCCGGCAGGGGTTTTCCCAGCCGGTACGGCAGCCGACTCCGGCCCGGCCGGCCCAGGCGAGCCCACGCGGACCCGTTCACCAGACACGGCCCAGCGCCTACTCCGCCGGCAGCCCCACCAGCTTCAAGCTCAGCCGATACAACTCACCCCGCGCCCGCCTGTCATAAGCCTGCGCCAAAGCCTTCGCCTCCCGCTGCCGGTCGTAGAACCGCCCGCTGACCCCCGCCAGCTTCGGATCCGTCACCAACCGCGCCGTCGCCTCGACTCCGGTCTCCAGGCTGTCGATGCTGTGTCCGGCCTCCAGCAGGACCATCTTCGTCGGCATGTACGTCGCCGGGTGCAAGCTGTTGAACGTCACCTCCGACGCCGGCACCCGCTCGGCCATCTCCACCGCCGACGAGATCTGCGCCAGCTTGCTCTGGCAGTAGGCGCGGATGCCGCTGTAGCCGCGTTCCAGCATCACGTCGTCGAACTCGATGTCCTGCTGCCCGAGCGAGGCGACGTTCACCACCCGCGCCGGCGCCGAGGCGCGCAGCAGCGGCAGCAGTTCCTGGGTCAGCAGGAAGCCGGCCAGGTAGTTCACCGCGAAGCGCAGCTCGTAGCCGTCCTTGCTCTCGCGCCGGTCGCGGCCGTCGGGCTCCCCGCCGCCGATTCCGGCGTTGCTCACCAGGACGTCGAGGCGGTCGGTGGCGGCGCGCACCGCGGCGGCGAGGTCGCGTACCTGCGCCAGGTCCGCCAGGTCGGCGCGGAACGTCGCGGGGCGCGCGCCCCCGTGCTCGTCGCGGATCGCGTCCGCGGTCGCGTCGAGGCGGGCCTGGTCGCGGCCGTGCAGCAGCACGGTGTCGCCGCCGGCCGCCAGGCGGTGCGCCAGCGCGCGGCCGAGGCCGTCGGTGGCGCCGGTGATGAGGACTATGCGGGCATGAGTCATGGCACGGACTCCTAAACGGACGTCAATGAGGTGTGCGGGACCCAGTTTACCCCTTGTCGAGACGGCCCGTCTCGTTTAATGCCCGCCACCGCCGGTCCCAGGCGCGCCCCAGCGCCGGGTAGACGATCAGGTGCCGGAAGGGCTTGATGAACGCCATGTACGCGGCCCCGAATCGGCCGTTCGGCTTCACCAGCACCGCGAGCTGTCCGCGCCACCCGCCCCGGCCGTCGGGGACCCAGCCGATGTGCAGGACCCCGTGCATCGTGCCGTTGGCGATCTCCATCGCGCGCTCGTTGTCGCGCTCGTAGAGGAACGTGAACTCAGAGCCCTTACTCGGCAGCGGCGGCGGAGCGTCCCGGAGCTCCGCCGGCAGCCGGTCCCGCAGCGACGGCACCCGGGTCCCGAGCCCGCCGGCGCGCCGGTCCAGGCGCAGCACCGCGCCGATCTTGAACCGCAGCCAGAACAGCAGCCGCGTCGGCAGCGACGCCTCGTGCTCCAGCCCGGCGTCGAACACCGCCAGCAGCTTGGGGAAGTCGTCCGGGCCGCCGCCGGCGGCCGGCAGCTCCCAGACGTCCTCCAGCCGGAAGTCGTCCGTGATCTCGTGGACCAGCCACGGCTGAGCGGTGTACGCCGCCTCGGGGATTCGTCGCATTGCAGCCCCTCTCCGGCGAACCGGCCGAGCCTGAACCCGAATCAGGCCGGAGCCGTCTCAGCCCGGCGGCCTCAGAGCCCCTGCCACACCGGCTTCGACGCGTAGGTCGCCTTGTAGTAGTCCACCAGCTTCAGCTGCTGCGCGGCAGCCTCGTCCACGACCACGGTAGCGTGCGGGTGCAGCTGCAGCGCCGAGGCCGGCACCATGCTCGACACCGGGCCCTCGACGGTCGCGGCGACCGCCTCGGCCTTGCCCGCGCCGGTGGCCAGCAGCACCAGGTGCCGGGCCTGCAGGATGGTGCCGATGCCCTGGGTGATGACGTGCCGGGGCACCTCGTCCAGGCCGTTGAAGAACCGGGCGTTGTCCACCCGGGTGCGCTCCGTCAGGGTCTTGATGCGGGTGCGCGAGGCGAGCGAGGAGACCGGCTCGTTGAAGCCGATGTGGCCGTCGGTGCCGATGCCTAGCAGCTGCAGGTCCACGCCGCCGGCGTCGGCGAGCTGCTGCTCGTACGCGGCGCAGGCGGCCGGCAGGTCCTCAGCGCTGCCGTCCGGGCCCAGGAACGCCGCGTCGCCGATGCCCAGCGGCGCCAGCACCTCGCGCTTGAGCACTTCGCGGTAGGACTCCGGGTGCCCGGCGGGCAGGCCCACGTACTCGTCGAGCTGGCACACCTTCAGGCGGCTGACGTCCACCTGCCCGGCGGCGGTCTTCGCGGCCAGCGCCTGGTACACCGGCAGCGGCGTGGAGCCGGTGGCGACGCCGAACAGCGCGTCGGGCTTGCGGGCGATCAGGTGCGCGACGGCCGAGGCGACGAGTTCGCCTTGAGCTGCGGCGTCCGCGACGATGACGACTTCCATGGCGACCCCTCGGCGATGGCTGGCATTGGGCGGTATCCGGTACGGCTGATGCATTGGTATAGACCAACTTACCGGAGCGGCGCGAGCGGTGCGCGGCCGGGATGTGACCAGCGTGCCAACCGCGTTCGACCGGCCGGTGCCGACGAATGCCGACGAAAGCCCCCTTTCGGCTGTCCGCCACCCCTGTTACGGTCGCGGCCATGGCAAACCGTTCCCACCTGTTCGCAGCGAACACGCTGCCCACCGAAGACGGACGCCCCGACCCGGTGGTGGGCATCTCCGAGCACAACTGGAGCATCCCGCTGGCCCACCTGCTGCTGGTCAGCTTCGACACCCGCGTGGTCCCCTCGATGATCTGGGGCCGGCGCACCGGGGTGGCCGGGGACTACGACCGCGGGGCGGCGCTGTTAATGGAGCTGCTGCGGGTGGTGGGGGAAGAGGTCGCGGAGGAGCAGGACTTCGAGTCGGTGGTCGCCACGACCAAGGCGCAGCTGGACAAGCAGCGCGCGAAGTACTTCCTGCTGGAGGCCGGCGAGATCCTGGACATGGACGACGAGCCGGCGGAGGCGGCCATCGACCGGCTGGTCGTGGAGCACATCCCCTCCCTCGCCGCCCAGGCCGAGGCCGCGATCGCCGGCGAGAACGCCGAGTGGCTGGCGGTCGCGCGGGGGCGGTGGCGGGAGCACTTCTACTCGTTCTACAACGACACGCTGTTCTACTCGTTCGAGTCGGAGTAGTCCTTCTTCCCCTTCCGATATCCGTGGTATCAGCCCTCGAAGTCCGCGCGGTTCTCGACGACCCACTCCCGCAGTGACCGTGCCGGATGCCCGGTGATCCGCTCGACGGTGTTGGTGATCGGCGCCGGACGGCCGACCGCGGCTGCCGCGCTGTCGAGGAGCGAGTCCAGGATTTCGGCGGCCAGCCAGGGTTCGCGGCGCGCGAGTGCGTCTTCGCGGGTGATTTCGCGGACCGGAATCGTGCGGCCCATGACGGCGCCGACGGTCGCGACGGCGTCGTCGAGTCGTATCGATTCCGGCCCGGTCAGGATCTGCATGCGTCCTCGGTGGGTGTCGTTCAGCAACAGGTCGACGGCTACTTCCGCGACGTCGTCCGGGTGAATGGGGACGCACTGCGCCGCCGGATACGGGAGCTCCACCGCTTCCCCGGCGCGGATGGCCGCTCCCCAGTCCCGCCGGGCATTCGTGGCGAGCCAGCCGGGGTAGAGGATCGTGTGATCGAGCCCTGACTCGTCCAGAGTCCGCTCGGCCGCGCGGTGGATCCGTCCGATCGGCCCACGGAACTCGACGGCTTCGTAGGACGCCGGCGAGGACAGGAAGACCACGTGACGTACGCCTGCCTCCCGCGCCGCGCTCAGAAACGCCGCCGCGCTGCCCCGGGTCGCGTAGAGGAAGACGGTGTCGACCCCCTTCACCGCGTCGTCGAAGCCGTCGGCGTCCGTCAGGTCGAGGTCGTCGCGCGCCGCTGCGCGAACCTGCTGCCCGGCGGCGTGCAGCCGGGCCACGATGCGACTGGCGATGTTCCCGCGCGCGCCGGTGACGAGGACGGTCATGGCTGGACTCCCCTGGATACGATGGGCAAATGCCCTGTACAACAAAACATCTTTGCTCTCAAAGATAAAAGGAGAACCGCTGCCGTGTCCACCGCCCCGAAGCCACCCGAGGCCCCCGAGACCTCCGAATTAGGCCTCGAAGAAGCCGTCCGCGACCTCCTCCTCCTGATGCCACGCCTGGTCGCCCGCGCCAAACGCATCCCCCCGCCCCCGGAACTCGCCGACCTCACCCTCGGCCCCCGCCACCTGTCGCTCCTGGTGTTCCTCCTCCTGGACGGCCCCATGACGGTCAACGACCTGGCGGCGCGCCTCCAACTGGCGCCGACGACCGCCAGCCTCCTGATCGCCGACCTCAGCCGCAAAGCCGTCCTGCGCCGCACCGAGGACGACACCGACCGCCGCCGCCGCATCATCAGCATCACCCCCGAAGCCCGCCCCGCCATCGAAACCTGGCTCGCCCCCGGCGCCGAAGCCTGGCGCCGCGCCCTGGCACCCCTGACCCCCGCCGAACGCCGCACCGTCGTCGACACCCTGCTGGCCTACGAGGCCGCCGTCGGCGAACTGCGGGACGCGTGACCGCTTGGCGCGCCCGCATCGGCGACCTGCTGCGCCACTGGCCGCTCCCCACGCCGCGAATCGGCGCCGACCTCACCGACCTCGGCGACCGAGCCCTGGTGTGGCGCATCGACACCCCGGCGGGTGCCCACGTCGCGAAGCTGACCTTCGACGGCCCCGAGCACGTCGAGCCCGGGCTGCGCATCGCAGCGTTCTTGGACGCTGCTGGCATCCCCCGGCGCTACTCGACGCCCTGGCCGAGAAGCCCCTTCCGGTCGGCACGCTCTATGGCGACCCGTCTCCGGAGATCCTCGTCACTTCGGTCGGCCCCGATGCCCATGACGCTCCCGCGCTCATCGACTGGGGCACCCCCAGCCGCGGCCCGCTGCTCTTCGACGTCGCCACCTGGCACCTGTTCGTCACGGACGCCTGCCCTCCCGCTGACCGCGACACCGTAGGCGAGCGCTTCCTTACCGCCTACCGCCGCCGCGCATCACTCACTGATGCCGACCTCGCGCTGTGGCCGCTCGTCGTCGATCTCCACCATGCGATCCAAGCCACCTGGCATCCGACCCCACCTCCGTGACCGCAAAACGAAATCGGGCCGCCCGGCGCCCTTGCCGACCCGACCCGATCCGCACGTCACAGCGAAGCCCCGCCGCCTCACCGCACCTCACGCACCGCGCTTCTCCTCGTCCGGATACCTTCACATCACAGTCAGAACGCCATCGTTATGCCGTAACCGTCATACATGCCATCCCGCATCAAGCCGCTTCGGCCGGTATCCGCTCCAGCCATCGGGCGTGCTGCAGCGTCGAGATCAGCGCGATTGTCGACTCCGCACCCTGATTCGGGTTCCGCCAGTCCAGTCCCAGGCCGTCGAAGCAGCCTCCGGTCGCATCGTCGATCATCGGGATCCCGCTGTCGTTCACGCCGAGGAACCAGTCGACCGACATCCGGACGCCGGTCAGCCACTTGCGGTCGCGCGTGGCGGTGTACGCCCGCGCGCACGCGTCGGCGTACGCCGCGGCCTCGATCGGCTGCTGGTGGTACGCCGGGCGCGGGTCGCCCAGGGACCAGCCGCCGGCCGGGGTCGGTGAGAGGTGTCCGTCGCGGGTCGACAGGGTGAGCAGCCACTCCAGCAGGCCCAGGCCGTCGCGCAGCAGGGTTTCGTCGCCGGTGTGCTGGCCCGCGGCGATGAGCGCCTCGGGCAGCGCCGGGTCTCCGTACTCCAGGCGCGGCTCGGGCCAGGGCCACGCGGGGTCCGGTGCCGGGCGGCCGATGGTGACGGCCGCGTCGGCGAGGACGCTCAGTGCCGCCGGGTGGCCCGGGTGGGCCTCGGCGACTTCGGCCGCGCCGAGGGCGGCGTAGGCCATCGCGTGGTTCAGGCGGCTCTGCGGCCCCAGGCCCGCGCGCAGTTTCGCGCCGTCGTCGAAGCGTTCCAGTGCCACCGCGCGGATCCACGGCGTGGGCCCGCGGTTGGCCGCCGTCCCGAGCGCCCACACCCCGCGCCCCCACCACTCGCCGGTCTCCGGCTCGTCGTGCCACACCCGGTCCAGGCCCATCCGGTTGTGGAAGCCGCGTTCGCGGTCCTGCGCGTGCAGCAGGAACGCCAGGTAGATCTCCGCGAGCCGGACCAGTTGGTCCGACGGATCGGGCTCGCGGCAGATCACGATCAGCCCCCGCGTCACGTCGTCCACGCAGTAGCCGTGCCAGCGCTTGGGGATCGGCCCCCGCGCGTGCTCGAACAGCCCGGTGTCGTCGCTCATCCGCACCAGATGGGCGAACGACGGCTCCGGGACCCCGCCGGTCAGCAGCCGTTGCAGCTCCTGCAGCTCCTGGTCGGACGGCCGGGTGTCGAGATGGTCGTCGATCGTCATCGGATCAGGCTCCTTCCTGCCGAATCGGTCTTTCTACCGAATCAGTGGCCTTACCCGATTTGCTCGGTCTTATGCTTCTCACCCCACGGGGTGAGAAGCCGCCCCCGCGATCTCCTCCCGCGGGATCTCGTGCCGGCCGGCGGCCGGAATTTAGCGTGGGCTCGTGCTCGAAGCCATCTCGCTGACGAAGTGCTACGGCCGCACCAAAGCCGTCGACCATCTGACCTTCTCCGTCCGCCCCGGAACCGTGACCGGCTTCCTCGGCCCGAACGGTGCCGGCAAGTCCACCACCATGCGCATGCTCATCGGCCTGGACGCCCCGACCGCGGGCCGTGCCACCGTCGACGGCCGCTCCTACGCCGACCACCCCGCGCCCCTGCACGAAGTCGGCGCGATGCTGGAGGCCCGCGCGATCCACCCGGGACGTTCGGCCCGCAACCACCTCCGCACCCTGGCCGCCACGCACGGCATCCCCGCCGCACGCGTCGACGAAGTGATCGACCTCGTCGGCCTGCCCTCGGCGGCGAACCGCCGAGCCGGCGGCTTCTCCCTCGGCATGGCCCAGCGCCTCGGCATCGCCGCCGCTCTCCTCGGCGACCCGGCCACGCTGATCCTCGACGAGCCGGTGAACGGCCTCGACCCCGAGGGCGTGCTGTGGATCAGGACCCTGCTGAAGGGGCTGGCCGCCGAGGGCCGCACCGTGTTCGTCTCCAGCCACCTGATGTCCGAGATGGCCCTCACCGCCGACCACCTCGTCGTCATCGGCCGGGGACGGCTGATCGCGGACTGCTCGGTCGCCGAGTTCATCAGGCGCTCGGCCAAGAACACGGTCCTGGTCCGCACCCCCGACGCCGCACGGCTGAGGGACCGCCTGGCCGGCGCCGGCGCCGACGTCACCGTCACCGTCACCATCGCCGACGACGAAAACAGAGATCTGATTGTCTCCGGCCTCACCAGCGAGCGGATCGGCCGCATCGCCGCCGAGCTCCAGATCACCCTGTATCAGCTCACTGACCACGTCGCGTCGTTGGAGGAAGCGTTCATGGAACAGACCAAGGACGCCACCGAATACCAGGCCGTCTCATGACCGTCGCGACCCCGTTCCGTGGCCGGATCACCCAAAGGCGAGTGCTGCACTCGGAATGGCTCAAAATCAGCACCATCCGCTCCACCTACATCACCGGCGCCCTGACCGTCGTCGTGATGATCGCCCTCGGGATCGTCACCTGCTGGGGCCAGTCCAATCACTACGCCTCGATGTCCCCAGACCTGAAAGCGCGCTGGGATCCGGCCGGCTGGAGCCAGATCGGCTTCACCTTCTCCCAGCTCTCGATCGGCGTCCTCGGCGTGCTGACGGTCACCGGCGAGTACTCGTCCGGGATGATCCGCGCCACGCTCGGCGCCGTGCCCAAACGCTGGCCGGTGCTGGAAGCGAAGGCGGTGGTCTTCGGCGTCGCGGCCCTCGTACTCAGCGTCGTCGCGAGCCTCGGCGCGTTCTACGCCGGGCAGGCGATGCTCGCCGGGAGGCACATCGGGACCACGTTGTCGTCGCCAGGCGTGGCGCGCGAGATCTTCGGCACCGCGCTCTACGTGACGCTCGCCGGCTTGTTCGGCCTGGCCCTCGGCGCCCTGGTGCGCTCGACACCCGGCGGGATCTCGTGCCTGACGGGCATCCTCACGATCCTGCCGCTCAGCGCCCGCGGCCTTCCCGACGACTGGTACAACGCCATCGCGCCGTACCTGCCGAGCAACGCCGGGACCGACATCACCCGGCTCTACCACACGCCGCATACGCTGTATCCGTGGCCTGGAACGGGATTGTTCGCGCTGTACGTCGCCGGCACGTTCGCCGTGGCCGCCGTGCTGCTTAAGAGGCGCGACGCGTGAAAGCGCCCCAAGACCGCCGTCGCACCGGCGCCATCACCGTGGCGCTGGTCGCGGCGGCGGCTCTGCTGCCGATCTTCATCACGCCGACGGTGTTCTCCGGCAATCCGTACCTGATCGTGTTCCAGATCGGGCTGGTGCTGCCGTTGCTGTGGTGGCGCCGCTCGCCGGTCGCCGTGTTCGCGGCCGTGTACGCGATGGTCTTCGTGCAGTACCTCGTGACGCCGCTGAACGTGCCGGGCGATGCGGCGCTGCTGGTCGCGCTGTATCTGGTGGCCGTGAACCGCGATCTGCGGACCGTGTCGGCCGCCGGCGGCATCGCGTCCGTCCTGGTCCTGCTCGACGGCCTCCGGGCCATCCCGCACCACGCCTCGGGCTGGGCCGTCGTCGAGGCCGCGGTCGGGATGGCCGGACTGGTGGTCGCGGCCGCGGCGATCGGCGCCTACGTGCGAAGCCGCCGCGCCTACCTGGAGGCCGTCGCCGACCGCGCCGCACGCTCCGAACGCGAGCGGATCGCGCGGGAGATGCACGACGTCGTCACGCACAGCCTGTCGGTGATGGTCACGCTGGCCGACGGCGCCAAGGCCGCGGCCGGCCCCGGCAAGGCCGCCGACGCCATGGGGATGGTGGCCACGACCGGACGGCAGGCCCTCGTCGACATGCGGCGCTTCCTGGAGGTCCTGCGCGACGACGAGCCCGACGCGGCGCGCCATCCGCAGCCCGGGATCGCGCAGCTCGAAGAGCTCGTCGGCACGGTCCGCGCGGCGGGCCTGCCGGTCCGGTTGGCGTTCGACGGCGACGCGGCGGGGCTTCCGACGGCGGTTCAGCTGACGGTCTACCGGGTGGTCCAGGAGTCGCTGACCAACACCCTGAAGCACGCCGGCGGCGGTGACGCACATGTGCGGGTGAGCGCGGGGGAGGACTACGTCGACGTAGAGGTCTGCGACGCCGGCGGCTTGAGCGCGAGCACGCCGGTGAACGGCGGGCGTGGCGTGGAGGGGATGCGGGAGCGGGTCGCGGCGTACGGCGGCCGGTTCGACGCGGGTCCGTGGGCCGGGGGAGGCTGGCGCGTCCGGGCTCGGCTACCGCTTGGTAATGAGGCGATGGCGTTCGTCGCGCGGGAGGCGTGGACATGAGCGACCAGCGCGCCGACCAGCGCACCGATCCCTCCGCGGGCAGCGCCCGAATCAGTGTCCTGCTGGTCGACGATCAGCCGCTGACCCGCGTCGGCTTCGGCCTGCTCCTCGGTGCCGAACCCGACCTGGACGTGGTCGGCGAGGCCGCCGACGGCCTCGAAGCCGTGCGCACGGCCCGCCGCCTGCGACCGCGCGTGGTTCTGATGGACGTGCGGATGCCCGTCATGGACGGCGTCGAGGCGACCGCCGCGATCGTCGCAGCCGCGCCGGAGTCTCGCGTGCTCATCCTCACCACGTTCGACCTCGACGAGTACGCCTTCGACGGCCTGCGCGCCGGAGCGTCCGGTTTCCTGCTCAAGAACGCGCTGCCCGCCGAACTGCTCGGCGCGATCCGCACGGTCGCCGCCGGGGACGCGGTCGTCGCACCGCGCGTCACGCGACGGCTGCTGGAGACGGTCGCGCACCGCCTGCCGAGTTCGACCACCGCCGGCACCGACGCCCGCCTCGACCGGCTCACGCCCCGCGAGCGCGACATCCTGATCGAGGTCGCGCTCGGAAAGTCGAACACTGAGATCGCCGCCGATCTCTTCCTCTCCGAGAACACGGTGAAGAGCCACTTCAAGCACGTCCTGGCCAAGCTCGGCCTGCGTGATCGAGTCCAGGCGGTGATCTTCGCCTACGAGGCCGGGCTCGTCTGAGCCTCCACCTGCCGCTGCCAGATACTGATGAACACGAACGCCAGCACCAGATGCGGCAGCTCCGCGACGGCTCCGAACTGGCTGTCGTGGAAGTTGAAGACCTCGGTGACGATCAGGTCCAGCAGGATCGCGGCCTTGGCGAGCCGGTAGGCCGTCAACCGTCGGCCCCTGATCCGCATGACCACGGCCGCGATGGTCAGCACCGCCGACGCGCCCCGAGTGAACGCGCTGGCCGTGATCGCCCCGGCGTCGGTGCTGTGCGGCTCGCCGCCCGCGGCCTGCGCGATGAAGATGATCGCGACGATGACCCGCGACAGGATCAGCAGCACGAAGACCACGGTCTCGGTCCACCGCAGGCCCGCGATCCACTCCGTCCAGCCGCGCACCCGCTCGACGGCCCGCGTGAGGCGCCCCGGATCCCGGTGCTGCGCCTGCGCCAGCAGCCGCAGGACGGCGTCACGGTCCTGGTCGGCGCAGCCGTCGAGCAGGCGCGTGGCGTGGTCCCGCTCGTCCGGAGTCAGGCCGCTGACCAAGCCGTTCGCCGCGATCTGGGCCGCGCCGGCCAGCCGTTCGGATGCGCCGGACGCGCCCGCAGCGCCCGAGGCATCGCCGGCCCCCGAAGCGGCCGTGTCCCGCCCCAGCAGCGCGGCCAGCACCAGCAACGCGGCGAAGACCAGGTAGATGATCGCGGCGGCGGGCCGGTAGAAGTAGTCGTTGGTGGTGGTCAGGTACTTGCCGACCTCGTCGACGAACAGCCCGATCCCCACCCCGCCGAGCAGCGCGGTCCACACCCGGGCCCGGTCGCCGGCCCACACCAGCGCGACGGTCAGGGCGGCGATCATCAGCAGCCCGCCCCACACCACGTGCCCGATGTGGATCCCGCCGCCCCCGATGCGCGGATACCCCGTCGCCGCCAGGTACGCGCGCGTGATCAGCACGGTCGCGATCCCGGCCAGCGTCATCATCCGCAGCCGCCACACCCCGTCCGCGAGTCGGAGGCGGCGGCGCGCCCGGCGCGGCCGGGCGGCGGTGGCGGTCGTGGTCATCGGTCGAGGCTATCGAAGCCGGCAACGCGAAAGCGGCCCCGCCGCGAAGCGGGGCCGCCTTCTTCAGCGCCGTTCGATCCGAAGGTCACTGGTCAGTGCCGGCTGTCGACCGGCACGTCCTCAGCTTCCCGCGGTGAAGGCCGCCAGCCCGTTCGGCGTGCCCAGACCGGTGGGGCCGTCGTAGCCGGGGCCCGCGGTGCAGAAGTAGCTCGGCGAGCAGCTGCCGTTGCTACCGGTGGTCACGTCGTTCAGGTTCGAGGTGTGGGCGTACGGGTACGACGCCGGGACGTCGTTCGCGCCCGGGGTGCCGGCCAGCGCGTAGACCGAGGCGATGATCGGCGAGGCCGCCGAGGTGCCGCCGTACACGGCCCAGCCGTTGCCGCCGTAGGTCTGGTAGACGGCGACGCCGGTGGCCGGGTCGGCGACCGCGGCGACGTCGGCCACCATGCGGTTGCTGCAGCCGGTGTCGGTCTGCCAGGTCGGCTTGGTCTCGTCCTGCGAGCAGCCCGAGCCCGCGCCCTCGCTGCTGCTGGTCTCCCACACCGACTCCGACCAGCCGCGGCTGGAGGAGTCCTTGGTCAGCGAGGTGCCGCCGACCGCGGTGACGTACGGGGAGGAGGCCGGGTACTCGGTGCCGGCGGCGTACGCGCCGTCACCGGAGGAAGCCGTGATGGCCACGCCGGGGTGGTTGAAGTAGCTCGAGTCGGACTGCGCCTCGGTGCCGTCCTCGTTGCCGCCGTAGCTGTTCGAGACGTACTTCGCGCCCTGGCTCACGGCCTGGTTCACCGCGGTGCCCAGGTCCGACATGCTCGCCGAGTTGGCCTCGACCAGCAGGATGTGGCAGCCCGGGCAGGTCGCCGAGACCATGTCCAGGTCCAGCGAGATCTCACCGGCCCAGCCGGTGTCGGCGGTGGGGTAGTTGGTGCTGCCGTCCTGCGCGATCTTGGAGAAGCAGCCGTTGGCGGTGCTGCACTCCGGCAGGCCGTAGGTGGAGCGGTAGGTCGCCAGGTCCGACTCGGCGTTCGGGTCGTCCTGGGCGTCGACGATCGCGACGGTCTGGCCCGACCCGCCGTTGGCCGGCAGGTTGTAGGCGCTGACCAGGTCGCTGGGGCCGTAGCCGGACGGCGTGTCGTTCGCCGCCATGGTGTGCGCCTTCTTGTCGGTGCGCTTCAGGGCGAAGCACGTGGCGTACCCGGGGGCGACGGCCTGGCTGCAGCTGTGGACCGTGGTCGGTCCCGAGGCCGCGGAGGTGGACGCCGAGGAGGACGCCGGAGCCGCCTGGGCGACAGCGGCGCCCATGGTTATCAGGCCGGCGACGCCCAGCAGGGCGGCGGCGGCACGCGGCACGGCGCGGCCCCGCTTCGTCCGAGAGAGGTGGAACACTCTTGCTCCTTATCGTGGGGGGAGAGAGGTGGCGGTGCGGATCAAGGCAGCGCTGAGCCGGATCTCGGCTCGCAATGCCTTGATCAGTGCTAGTACTATCGCCGACAGTAGCGATGCGTATAAAGGGCGACAGCGGCAAAGCTTTAGTAAAGGCTCGTATAGGGAAAACCCTTGCGGAACCCTGGATATCCGCAGATGGGGTCGCCTTTCGCCACGTCATGACAGGAACGGTGTGAACCTGCCGAACGTGTAAGGCCTCTGTTTTGTCCTACGCGGATTAGTAGTAGCGGGCCCGAGCGCATAACCGACGCCACCGGATACCCGACTGATGTCCCTACAAACGCCTCTATCGCGAAGTCGGGGAAAACGGCGTCTCGACCGCCGCCGCCACCGACAACGCGTCCCCGTCCTTGTCCGGCGGGCACCCGTGGATCACGGTCGCGACCGACACCAGGGCGAGCACCAACGGGATGATGATCAGCAGCGCGGATCCCAGCGCGCCCATGGCCAGACCGCGCCGGCCGAGCTTGCGGTGCGGGCTCAGCCGGGTCACCCGCGACGAGGCCGCCGGGCGCCGGTCGATCCCGACGCCGAGCGCGAAGCCCGGGGCGGTGCCGCCGCTGAGCACGGCGAGCGCGGAGACCAGCGCCGCGGTCCCGCTGCGCCGCACCGCGGCGTCGTCGGCGATGAACTCCACCAGCCGCCGCGTCTCCTGCTCCACCAGCGCCAGCAGCCGGATCCGGGGCGCGGTGCGGTGGATCGCGTGCGCGAACGCGACGGCGAAGTGGTGCCGGCCGGTCAGGTGCGCGCGCTCGTGCGCCAGCACCGCGCCGAGCTGGGACGGCGAGAGCCGGGTCAGCGCGCTGCTGGTGATCACGATCGTGCCGGGCCGCCCGGGCAGGCAGTAGCACCCCGGCTCGTCGTGCTCCAGCACCAGGACCCCGAGCTCGTCGTCGGCCCTGGCCAGGATCCGGAGAATCGCGATGTGCCTGCGCCGGGTCCGCCACGCGGAGAAGAACGTGGCGGTCATACAGAATCCGATCCGCAGCAGCAGGGCCGCCGCCGCGACCAGGCCGAACCAGCCCAGGAACGGCCCGACCGGCGAGTCGTCGTTGATCGGCAGCTGGTCCGCGCAGCGGTCGATCTGCGGGTCCACCCGCGAGAGCGTGTCGACCAGCGTCAGTCCGAGCGCCAGGCCCGCCGTCGCCGCCGCCGTCAGGAACGAGCAGGTCATCACCTGCAGCATCACCACCGACAGCCGCGGCAGCCGTTCCGAGGGCCAGGCCCGGGTCAGCAGGCGCGGGCCCAGCAGCGCCAGGAGCAGAGCGTAGGAACCCAGGATGAGTGCGGCGATCACGGAGTGACTTCCGCCGACGCCCAACCCCCGAGCCGTCTCATCCCCGAGTGCGTTCCTCTCCCCGGTCGCCCGGTGTGTGCGGCCACCGCTGACGAGAACTCGCGCGGCGCCGTCTGGGTGGAGAGTAGCGAACAGATCAGTGGGAGTGAACCATGCGTCCACCACCAGCGCGGATGCGCGCGCGGTGCCGAGGAGTGCCGACAGGGGTACGGAACGGATACGGCAAGGGGTACGGCTCAGCAGCTGGCGCGGTCGCGGGTCCAGACCAGCGCCCGGTTCCGCGCCTCCTGGTGCACGCGCTCCACCCGCAGCACGATGATCGAGTGGTCGCCGGCCGGATAGTCGTGCTGCGCGAAGCACTCCAGCCAGATCGGCGACCCCTCCAGGAAGATCGCGCCGTTCTCGTTCTGGTGCCACGCGATGTCGGCCAGCCGGCCGGCGCTGTCGCGCGAGGCGAGCTGCCGGGTTTTCGACGCGTGGCTCTCGCCGAGGACCGACACCCCCAGGTGCGCGGCCCGGGCCAGCACCGGCCAGGTCGAGGACGTGCGCTGGATCGCGACCGAGACCAGCGGCGGCTCGTGCGAGACCCCGACCGTGAACGAGGACACGACCATGGTGACCGGCGCGCCGTCCACGACGGCCCCGATCGCCGCCACCGTCGAGGGGATGTCGCCGAAGACGGCGCGGATGTCCTCGGCGTCGTCGATGAAGTCGATGAAGTCGTTCATGGCCGGATCCCTTTCGAAAGCTCAGGCCGACGGCTCGGCGGCCAGATGGTCGACGTGCCCCGCGCCGTGCCCCTCCACGGTCACCGCGGACTCCAGCGGCGAGGAGATCTGTGTCTTGCTGCGCGAGGCCCAGTCCCGGATCCCGGCGAGCACCATGAAGAAGAAGATGCCGTAGACGATCCCGGAGAAGTACAGGTGCGAGTGCACGGCCAGCGGCACGCCGACCAGGTCCACGGCCAGCCACGCGAACCAGAACTCGACGTAGCGCCGGGCCTGCGTGTACATCGCGATGACCGTCCCGGTGAAGATCCACGCGTCGCACAGCACCATCCACCACGGCGCGCCGGGGTAGAACGACCAGTTCATCGCCTTCAGGAAGGCGCCGAGCACCCCGGTCCCGACGACCATCGCCGCGATCAGCACCAGCCGCGTCTGCCACTCGGCCCAGCCGACCACGACCGTGCCCTCGTTCGCCTTGTTCCGGCGCCAGGTCGCCCAGCCCCACGTCGCCGCGACGATGATGATGATCTGCCGCCCGGCGTTCCCGGTGAGGTGCACGTTCAGGCTGGCGACCAGCAGGCAGATCGAGCCGAGGATCTGCACCGGCCAGGAGATGACCAGCCGGCGCAGCGCCAGGACCACGGTGAGCAGCGCGAAGATGTTGCCGATGAAGTCCGACCAGTAGACGGGGAGCCCGAAGAAGCTGAATTGGTGGTTGAGCCAATCGAACGCGTGCATGCGAATCTCCAGTGTCCGTGAGGGTAGGTACAGATCCCCGTTCCTATTGCGTTCCTTACGGCCGGTACGCGCGCATTTCGGTGGCAGCGCGGGCCCGGTGTTCTTCAGTCAACGTCGCCACGGTGGTCGCAACGTCCGTGCCGGCCGCGGCCACCAAAGCCGCGGTGGTCGGGAACCGCACCGTGTCGCGAATGCGGGAGGTCAACCAGACCACCACGCGTTCGCCATAGAGCTGGCCACAGAAGTCGTGGCAGTAGACCTCGATATGTACTTCTGTCCCGTCGGTGAACGTCGGGTTGGTGCCGACGCTCACCGTCACCGGGTGGAGCGAGTCGTCGCTCAGCCGAGCCATCAGGCCCGCGTAGATAGCGGGTTCCGGTACCGATTCCGGTGAATCGGGCGCCACGTTCGCGGTCGGGAACCCCAGCAGCCGTCCCCGCCCGGCACCGTGGACCACGGTGCCGACCACCTTGCCCAGCCACTCCCCGGCGCCGTGGACGGTCATGTCAGCTCACTGGGTCCCGTGCCGGTGCGCGGCCGCGGGGTGGTTCGCGGGCAGCGTCGGCTGCGCGGAACCGGTGAGCCTCTCGCGCAGCGACTCCCCGTCGCGGTATTCCGTCGCGACGACGCCGCGCCGACGCAGGATCGGCAGCACCGACTCGATGAAGTCGGTCGTCGAGGCCAGCTGCACGGTCGGGGACAGCAGGAACCCGTCCAGGTCCGCGCCGTCGGCCAACGTACAGATCCGGTCGGCGATCTCCTCGGCGGTGCCGACGATCGGCTTCGCGCCGACGCCGTGCGTGTGCCAGTCGCGCAGCACGTCCCCGACGGTCTTGTCGGCGAAGCGTGCCAGCTGCGTCTGGGAGATCTCGGTGCTCAGCTCCGCCATCGGGGTGTCGTGCGAGTACGAGGACAGGTCGATCCCGGTGAACATCGCGTAGCTGGCGACGGTGACCTCGGGCCGCTGCGCGTCCAGGATCCGCTGGTAGCGCCGCTCGGCGTCGGCCGTCGTGGCCCCGACCACACAGGCCAGCGCCGACATGACCTTCACGTCGTCGGCGGCCCGGCCGGCGTTCACCGCCTCGGCGCGGATCGCCGAGGTGTGCCCGGCCAGCTGCTCGACCGAGCCGTCGCCGATGAAGACGCACTCGCCGTGCCGGCCGGCCACGCGGCGGCCCGCCGGTGAGGCGCCGGCCTGGAACAGCACCGGCGTGCCCTGCGGCGAGTAGGCGGTGTTGCCATAGCCCTCGGAGCGGAAGTACTTGCCGGCGTGCTTGACCAGGTGCACGCGCTCGGGGTCGGCGAACCGGCCGTGCTTGTCCTTTTCCAGCGCGCCCGGCTCCCACGCGCCTTCCCAGTACTTGTAGACGACGTCCAGGAACTCCTCGGCCATCGCGTAGCGCTCGTCGTGCGCGACCATGTCCATGCCGAAGGCCTTGACCGCGGTGTCCGCCGTCCCGGTGGTCACGATGTTCCAGCCCAGCCGGCCCTGCGAGAGCTGGTCCAGGGTGGCCATCCGGCGCGCGAACGAGTACGGCGGCTCTACCAGCACCGAGCCGGTGATGACCAGCCCGAGGTCGGTGGTCGCGGACAGCAGCGCGGCCGCGACGATCGCCGGGTCCAGCCGCGGCAGGTCCAGGCTCTCCTCGGTGGCGATCGCCGGCCGGGTGCCGCGCACCTCCGACCAGCCCCACGCGTCGGCCAGGAACAGGAAGTCGAACTTCGCGTCCTCGCACAGCGCCGCGACCCGCTTCCAGTAGCCGAGGGTGTCGAACAGGTGCCGTTCGCTGTCCTCGTGCCGCCAGGTGGCGGTGCCTCCGGCGTTGGTCTGGGCGTTCTCGAACAGTCCGAGTTTGAGGGTCTTCATCGGATCTTCTCCTGCTGCTGTGCGAATAGGTCGACCTCGGCGGCGGTGGGCATCGCGCTCTGCGCGCCCACGCCGGTGACGGACAGGGCTGCGGCCAGGACGGCGCGTTCCGCCGCCGCGCGCAGGGGCAGGCCGCGGACGAGCGAGTCGGCCAGGGCGCCGCAGAAGGTGTCCCCGGCGCCGACGGTGTCCACGGCGGTCACGCGGGGAGCGGGGATATAGGCGGTTCCCTCCTGATCATGAACGATCGCACCATCGGCTCCCAATGTCACGACCAGTGCCGAAACCGGCAGCGGGTGGTCCGCCAGCAGTTTCGCGACCTCGCCGGACGTCGCCGGGACCGGCACGCCGAGCAGCGCGCACAGCTCGCCGAGGTTCGGGACGAGCACGTCGACGCGCTTGAGGACGTCGTCGTCGAAGGCGTGCGCCGGCGCCGGGTTCAGGATCACGGTCGCGCCCTGCGCCGCGGCCCGGATGACGGCCGCGCCGGTGACCTCCGGCGGGATCTCCCCTTGCGCCATCAGCACGTCGCCGGGGGCGGCCAGCACCTCGGGGAGGTCGGCGACGGTCAGCTCCCGGTTGGCGCCGCCGTCCAGGACGATGGTGTTCTCCCCGGCCGCGTCGACGGTGATCAGCGCCAGGCCGGTGCGGGTGCGCTCGGCGGTCGCGATCAGGGCGGTGTCGACGCCGTTCCGGGCCAGCGAGGCCAGGATGTCCGGCGCGTCGCCGCCGACCTTGGCCACCAACCGCACCGCGCTCCCCAGCCGGGCCGCGGCGACGGCCTGGTTCGCGCCCTTGCCGCCGATGCCCTCGCGGGAACCCACCGCGTGCACGGTCTCCCCGGGCCGCGGCAGGGCCCGCACCTGCAGGACCACATCGCGGTTCACGGAGCCGACCACTGTGACCGACGTCATCCTCACCTCCCGGGAGATCGATTTCCCATACCCTGCATGATGTTCGCCACACCGTCAAGTACCATCGACCCGGAACCTCGGCGCGGCACCCCGGACCGGGGATGCGGCACCTCGGACCGACAGACCCGGCAGCTCGGACGGGAGAAGAGGACGTGGCGGTGACGGCTCGCCTGGTCGATGTCGCCCAACTCGCGGGGGTCTCCCGCGCGACCGCGTCCCGGGTCATCGCCGGAACGCCGCGCAACGTCGCCCCCGAACTCGTGGAGCGGGTCGAGCGCGCGGCACGGGAGCTGGGCTACCGGACCAACCAGTCGGCGCGGGCGCTGCGCACCGGGACGACCGGGACGCTCGGCGTGGTCGTGCCCTCGCTGGCGAACCCCTACTTCGTGCAGCTCATCGAGGCTCTGTCACGGCGCGTGCGGGCCGACGGCGGGGTGCTCGTGGTCTCCGACGCGGCGAACACCCCGGAGATCGAGGCGCGCGAGATCGACACCCTGGTCAACGGCAAGGTCGACGGCCTGATCGTGGTGCCGGTGACCACCGCGGAATCCGGCGCGGCGATCAACGCGGCGGCGCGGATAAGGCCGATCGTGCAGTTCGACCGCTGGGCCGCCGACGCCGGAACGGTCGCCGTCACCATGGACAACCACGCCGCCATCAGCATGCTGATCGACCACCTCCAGGGCCTGGGCCGCGAGCGCATCGCCCTGGTCGCGGCCGAGCAGAGCTCGTCCTCCGGAGCCGAGCGCGCCCAGGCCTTCGCCGACCGGCTCGGCGAGTCCGGCCGCACCATCGCGCTGCCCTCGATCACCACCGACGCCGGCCGCAAAGCCGGCCGCCGCGTCCTCAAGCTCCGCGGCGGAGCCGACGCGCTGGACGCGGTGGTCTGCGCCGCCGACGTGCTGGCGATCGGCCTGGTGACCACGCTCAACCGCGCGGGCGTCGCAGTACCCGGAGAAGTGGCCGTGACAGCGTTCGACGACACCACGATCCTGGAGGTCCTCGACCCGCCGCTGACGTCGATCCGCCACCCGCTGGACGCGATGGCGGACCGCGCCGTCGCGCTGCTGCACGGCGACGCCGAGGAGCGTGCGGAGCGGGTTGAGCGGTTCGCGCCGGAGCTTGTGGTGCGGGCTTCGAGCGGGTCGGGGCGTTAGGGCTTCTGGCCTGCTGTCGGCAGGCGGCGTTGTCGGGTTTGCGAGCGAGTTCCGGTTGCGCGGCTATGGCCGGCCGGCGCCGGGCCGTCGCCGACCCGGCGCCGCAATTCGCTCAGCCGCACAGTTCCGCGTCGACCAGCCCGATGACAGCCCCCTGCGTAGCGTCGTTCCCGTCCCCGGTGTCCGACACCACCACCGCGCGCCGCGCGTCTGCGGTGACACCGTCCCAGGTCTGGTACCCGAACACGCCGCCGGGGTGGCCGTAGTACCCGCCGCCGCAGGACAGCGGGATCCAGCCCAGCCCGAGGCCGTAGCGCACCCCCGGACCGAGCGCCGGCGCGGGCACTGTGCTCTCCATCTCCGCCAGCCGCGCCGGGCTCAGCAGGCGGCCGGCGACCAGCGCCGTGTAGAACCTCGTGAGGTCGCCGGCGGTGCTGATCATCGAACCCGACGCGTCGGCGGCGCTCGGGTTGAACGCCGTCACGTCCAGCAGTGTCGTGCCGCCGAAGGCCGAGTAGCCGTCCGCGTGCGGGCCGAGGACGAACGGGAACGTGCCCGGCGTCGTCGTGTGGCGCAGGTCCAGCGGCCGGATGATGCGCGCGTTCACCTCGTCGGCCCACGAGTGCCCCGTCACCCGCGCGACGATCATCCCGGCCAGCACATAATCAGTGTCCGAATACGCGAACGCCGCGCCCGGGGCCGACACCGGCGCGTGCCGCATCGCCATCGCCACCAGCTCGTCGGGGCTGTACGTTCGGAACCTGTCCCGCTGGAACGCCGCGGCGTCGGTCATCTCGGCCAGGTCCAGCGTGTAGTCGTAGACGCCGCTGGTGTGGTTGAGCAGCTGACGGATCGTGATCTTGCTGCCGTCGTTGCCGTTCCCCGCGACCACGCCCGGCAGCCACCGCGCGACCGTGTCGTCCAGCGACAGCCGCCCTTCGTCGACGAGCTGGAGCACCACCGTGGCGACGAACGTCTTGGTGGCGCTGCCGATCCGGAACGCGCCGTCCGTCGCCACCGGCCGGCCGGTGCCGAGCGAGGCGGTGCCGGCGCTCGCGGCCTCCTGCCCGAGCGGTGTGGTGACCTGCGCCAGAACGCCCACCGCGCCGGCGGCGGCGACTGCGTCAGTCTGCTGTTGCAGCGGTGAGCCGGACGACTGGGCAGCGGCTGTGGCGGCGGCTGGCACAGCGGCCGTCAGGCCGAGTCCCAAGCTCGAAACGAGCACCAGCGTAGGCAGTGTCTTGACATGTAGGCCATGAAACACTTCTAGGATCCTCCCCGTGCATGGATCGTGACATGTCAATGATCTGCTGTCACATGCCCATCTGACCAGTGCAGCAAGAAGTGCAGCGCCTTCTCGGATTCCGACCCCGGCTCCGCGGTGAAAGCGATCAGCTTCTGGTCCGGATGCGTGTCCACCGAGAACTGCTGCACATCCAGTTCCATCGTCCCGGCGATCGGATGGTGGTACATCTTCACCAGCTGGCTCGGCCCGCGCACCTGATGCGTGGCCCACCATGTCCGGAAGTCCTGATCACGCACACTCAGCTCCCCGACCAGCGCGTTCAGCGCCGGATCGTCGGGCCGTCTCCCCGCCTCCATCCGCAGCGTCGCCACGCACTCCTTCGCCGCACGCTCCCAATCCCCGTACAGCGCCCGGAACGCCTCGTCGAGGAACGTCAGCCGGATCAGATTCCGCTGCCCCGGCGGCATCGCGCTGAAGTCGGCCAGCAGCCCCGCCCCGCCGCGGTTCCACGCCAGCACGTCGAACCGGTGGTTGACCACGATCGCCGGCACGTCCGTCATCGTGTCCAGCAGCCGCCGCAACCGCGGAGCCGGCTCGGACTGGCTCGGCCGCCGGGTCGGGGCGCTCTGCGTGACGTCGGCCACCGTGAACAGGTACTCGCGCTCGTCCGGCGCCAGCTTCAGCGCGTCGGCGAGCGCGTCGAGCACCGTGCGCGACACCCGCGTCGTGCGCCCCTGCTCCAGTCGCACGATGTAGTCGACGCTCACGTGCGCCAACATCGCCAGTTCCTCACGCCGCAGCCCCGGCACCCGGCGCAGGCGGCCGTCGTCGGGCATACCGGCCTCGACCGGGTCGACGGCGGCCCGCCGTGAGCGCAGGAAGTCGCCGAGCCCGGTGTCGCTGTGAGCGTGTTGTGCTGAGGCCATGCCCCTAGTCTCCATGCGTTTCGGCCAGCGTGCCTGGTACTGGCTTGCATAGGCGAGACCGTCCCTGGTTGCCCGCTTCCGATACGGCGAAAGTCGGTGATGCGGCCGACGGACTCCGAAAGCCACCGGGGTGACCGAACGGGAGCCCCGCACTCACCAAGACGGGAGCGGTACCCATGAGGACCGACGTCACGTTCACCAGCAACGGCCTGAAGATCGCGGGCCACCTCTACCTCCCGGACGGCACCGCCGCCGACGCCGACGGGAACGCCACCCCGGCCCCCGCCGTGGTCGTCGGCCACCCCGGCAGCGGCGTGAAGGAGCAGGCCGCCGGCCTGTACGCCAGCCGCCTCGCCGATGCCGGCTTCGTCGCCCTCGCCTTCGACGCCGCCTACCAGGGCGAGAGCGAAGGCGAACCGCGCGGCCTGGAGGACCCGGCACAGCGGGTCGAGGACCTGAAGTCCGCCGTGTCGTTCCTCACCACGCGCCCGGAAGCGGACTCGGACCGGATCGGCCTGCTCGGCATCTGCGCCTCCGGCGGCTACAGCCTCGCCGCCGCCGCGACCGACCACCGCATCCGCGCCGTGGCCACGGTCAGCGGCGTCGACATCGCCCGGCAGTTCAAGGTCGGCGCGGACGGGACCCAGGACCCGGCGATCTTCCAGGGCATGCTCGACGCCGTGGCGGCGGCCCGTACCGCGGAGGCGCGCGGCGAAGGCGTCCAGAGCTTCGGCCTCTTCCCGGCCACTGCCGAGGAAGCCCGCCTCGGCGGCCAGCACGTCTTCGAGGGCTGGGAGTACTACGCCACCCCGCGTGCCGGACACGAGCGCTCGGCCAAGACGCTGACCTGGTCCAGCGTCGACCGCATCGCCACCTTCGACGCGTTCGCGGCCGTCAGCCTGATCGCCCCGCGGCCGCTGCTGCTGATCGTCGGCCGGAACGCCGTGACGTCCTGGATGGGCGTCCAGGCCTTCCAGAACGCCGGCGGCCCGAAGGAAGTGCACTGGATCGACGGCGCGTCGCACGTCGACCTGTACGACAAGGACGAGTACGTCGCCCCGGCGATCGCCAAACTCGCCGAGTTCTACACGGCGAACCTCGCCGCCTGAGGCCGGTACCGACATGGCCCGGCCAGACTCTCCCACTGGCTACCGTAGAAGAAGACTGACGCGCCTCACACGACGCCGCGCAGCACGGCTTCCACCGCGTCGACCAAGGGATCGCCGACCGTCCGGGAGTGCCGCACCAGGCCGAGCGTGACGTCCGGCAGCACCGGAAGCAGCGCCGCGTCGTCGACCGTCGTCATCCCGGCCTCGATGTTCGCCGGCAACAGCGCCGCCGCTCCGAGCCCGGCCCGCACGGCCGCGTGCACGCCGGCCAGGCCTGTGCTCTCGAACGCCACGCGCCACGGACGTCCGGCGTCGTCCAGCGCGGCCAGTACCGGCGCCCGCCACCCGCACGGCTGCGAGAACAGCACGAGCGGCAACGGATCGGCGCGCACGTCGAGCCCCGCCCCGACCGCCCACGTGAGCGGCAGCCGCACCGACCAGCGCGGCGGCTCGGGCAGGTAGTCCGGATCGCACAACGCGATGTGGATCCGGCCCTGATCGAACGCCTCACGCATCGCCGGGCCCGGCGCGCTGAACACCTCCAGCGTCGCCTCGGGATGCAGCCGGCCGAAGTCGGCGAGGGCCTGGGGGAGGCGGCTCGCGGCCAGGTCCTCGATCAGCCCGACGCCGCAGTGTCCGGCGAGCGAGGTGCGGGTGGCGTGCAGCGCCTGCGCCGACAACGCGAGGATGCGCTCGGCGTAGGGCAGCAGCGATTCCCCGGCCGGGGTCAGGCTGACGCCGGTCGCCGCGCGGTGCAGCAACGGCTGCCCGGTCCGCCGCTCCAGCCTGCGCAGCTGCTGGCTGAGCGCCGGCTGCGTCTGGCCGAGGACCTGCGCGGCACGGCTGATGCTGCCGGCGCGGACCGCGGTGACGAACGCCCGAAGCAAGCCGGTCTCCAAGTCCTGGACCATAACAGCTACTTATACCAGGGGGTCGAAGTTCGCCAGTTCCTTTGAACCCTGCTGCCGCGTAGCGTCGCGATCATGCAGTACTTCCACGTCGACGTCTTCTCGTCGCAGCCCTACTCGGGCAACAGTCTCGCGGTGTTCCCGGACGCCGCTGATACTGCCGTTGCCGCGGATACCGGCGATGTCACCGACGATCTCACTGCCGAGCAGATGGCGCGGATCACCCGCGAGCTGCGGCACTTCGAATCGATCTTCCTGTTCCCCGACGGCGACGGAGACGACGCTCACCGCCGCCATGCTCGCGTCTTCGACCTCTTCGATGAACTCGACTTCGCCGGCCATCCGGTCCTCGGCGCGGCCTGTGTCCTGCACGAGCGCCATGGCGACGACTCCCCGCAGACCTGGACTTTCCGCCTCGCAGCGCGCACCGTGCAGGTCACCACGCGCCGACACGGACCGGGTCGCTTCTCAGCCGTGCTGGACCAAGGCCGAGCCGAGTTCTACAACGAGGTAGCAGGAACCGCCGCCGCTGCCTGGTTCGGGCTCGACGACAAGGACCTCGATCCCGAACTCCCACCACAAGTCGTGTCGACCGGCCTGCGCTACCTGATCCTTCCGGTGCGCGCCGGTGCGTTGGAACGTGCCCGAATCGCCATACCAGACCTCGAAAACCGCCTCGACGCCCTCGGCGCGCAGTTCGCCTACCTCCTCGACGTGGCCGCCATGGAGGGCAGGCACTGGAACAACGACGGACTCCTCGAAGACGTCGCCACCGGAAGCGCCGCCGGCTGCGTCGCTGCATACCTCCGCTGCCACGACCGCCTCGGCGACGGCGAAACAGCGACGCTCCACCAAGGCCGCTACCTCGGCCGTCCCAGCACGATCACCATCCGGGCCCACGGCACCGGCGTGGACGTCTCCTCCGTCGAGGTGGGCGGCGACGTCGTGGTCGTCGGCACCGGCACGCTCGATCGGATCCCGGCATGAGTACCGAACCGCTGGCAGGGCTGCAATTCTTCGACGCCGACGCGATCCGCGCGGCCGTCGGCTTCGAGGACCTGGTCGAACCGGTCGCGCGCGCCTTCGCCGACTACAGCCGGGGGCTCGGGGAGTCGCCGGTCTCCATGTTCGCCCCGGCCGGCAAGGAGGGCGATGTGCACGTCAAGTCGGCGTGGCTTCCCGATTCGCCGATCTTCGTCGTCAAGGTCGGGAGTTGGTTCGCCGAACGCGCTCGCCGTGAAGCGACCGGCGCGAGCGGCGTGATCATGGTCTTCGACGCCCGAACCGGCGATCCCGTGGCCTTACTCCGCGACGACCACCACCTGTCCGACGTGCGAACCGCAGCTGCCGGAGCCTTGGCTACCCGACTGCTGGCCCGCGAGTACAGTCATTCTGTCGGAGTGCTCGGCACCGGAATGCAGGCGTTCCTCCAGGTGCTGGCCGCAGCCGGCGAGCGTCCTGTCACCGACGTCCGGATCTGGGGACGTCGAACCGATCCCGCGAACCGCCTCGCGGCCGCACTCCGAGAACGCTTGGCAGGCGTGAACATCTCCGTGGTGCCCACGCCGCGCGACGCCTGCGTCGACACCGACATCCTGATCACCGCCACCGGCAGCACGCAGCCGCTGGTCGAGGCCGACTGGCTGGCGCCCGGCACGCATATCACCGCGATGGGCGCCGACGACGCGGGCAAAGTCGAACTCGCTCCCGCGTGCCTGGCTCGTGCCGACGTCGTCGCCGTGGACAGCCGCGAACTGACCGCTCTCTACGGCGACCTCGCCTACGCGCACGCCGCCGGAGTGCGGCCGAAGACCGCGCCGGTCGAGCTCGGCGAGCTCGTCGACAGCCGAACGCCAGGTCGCGCCACCGCCGGCCAGATCACCGTGGCGAAGCTGATCGGCCTGGGCGTGCAGGACCTCGCCGCGGCGAACGTTACGCTGGACCGCCTGAGGCGATGACACCGAGATCGCCGAGAGCGCCGGGAGACTCCGAGCGATGAGCGAACAGAGCGAGCGGACTCACAACTGGGCCGGCAACGTCGTGTTCAGTCCCGCGCGGACCCGTCATCCGGCCTCGCTCGACGAGCTCCAGCGGATCGTGGCCGGCGCGCGCTCGGTGCGGGTGCTCGGCACCGGGCACTCGTTCAACCGGATCGCCGACACCGACGGGGACCTGGTCGTGCTCGACCGCCTGGAGCCGCAGGTGCAGATCGACGCGGACGCCGGCACGGCGACCGTCTCGGCCGGCCTGCGGCTCGCGGACCTGGCGTCGCGGCTGCACGCCGCCGGCTACGCGCTGACCGCGCTGCCGTCCCTGCCGCACATCTCGCTCGCCGGGGCCTGCGCGACCGGGACCCACGGGTCCGGCGACGGGAATCAGGGCCTTGCGGCACTCGTGCGCGGGATGCGGTTCGTGACGCCGGGCGGCGACGTCGTGGAGCTCAAACGCGGCGAGTCGCCGGACTTCGACGGCGCGGTGGTCGGGCTCGGCGCGGTCGGGGCGGTGACGCAGCTGACGGTCGCCGTGGTGCCCACGTTCGACGTCGCGCAGTTCGTGCACGAAGGCGTGGCGCTGTCGGAGCTGATCGGCCGCTTCGAGGAGGTCTTCTCGGCCGGCTACAGCGTCAGCGCTTTCACCGACTGGCGCGGCGACGTCGCCGTCTGGGTGAAGCTGCGCGCGGAAGAGGCGCGCACGTCGCGGCCCGCCGCCGACTGGCTCGGCGGCCGCCCCGCCACGCACGCCGCGCACCCGATCCCCGGCATGTCCGCCGAGAACTGCACCGAGCAGCTCGGCGTACCAGGACCCTGGCACGAGCGGCTGCCGCACTTCCGCCCCGGCTTCACCCCGAGCAGCGGCGAAGAGCTGCAATCAGAGTTCTTCGTCCCCCGGCGGCACGCCGCCGATGCGCTGAGCGCGGTCCGCGAACTCGGCCCCCTCATCGCCCCGGTGGTGCAGATCTCCGAGGTGCGCACCGTCGCCGCCGACGACCTCTGGCTCAGCCCGGCCTACCACCGCGACAGCGTCACGATCCACTTCACCTGGATCGCCGACCGCGCCGCCGTGGAACCGGCCCTCGCCGCGGTGGAGCGCGCCCTGCTGCCGCTCGGCGCGCGGCCGCACTGGGGGAAGGTGTTCCTGAGCGGACCGAAGGCGGCGCTCGCCACCTACGAGAAGGCCGACGACTTCCGCGCACTGCTGGAGCGGCGCGATCCCGAGGGCAAGTTCCGCAACGCGTTCGTGCGGAACCTGTTCCCGGCCGGCTGATCGCGGCCGTCGCCGCGCCCTCCGGTGGCGCCCCGACCCCAAGGTGCCCACGATAGAAGTGGCAGTCCCCAAGGGGGCCTAGTCCTGGGAGGCGATCATGGCCACTGCCAAGGACATCATGCATCCCGGCGCCCAGTGGATCTACCGCGAGGAGACGCTGGACCGCGCCGCGCAGCTCATGCGGCAGCTCGACGTCGGCGCGCTGCCGGTCAGCGACCAGAACGAGCGGCTGTGCGGCATCATCACCGACCGCGACATCGTGGTGAAGTGCGTGGCGCTCGGCCACGACCCGGCGCAGGTCCGCTGCGCCGAGCTCTGCGAGGGCACGCCACGCTGGGTCGACGCCGGTGCCGACGTCGGCGAGGTGCTGCACGAGATGGAGAGCCGCCGCATCCGGCGCATGCCGGTGGTGGAGAACAAACGGCTGGTCGGCATGATCAGCGAGGCGGACCTGGCCGCGCACCTCAGCGAGCAGCAGCTCGCCGAGTTCGTGGAACGGATCTGCGCGGCGTAGTCCACCGAAACGCCGCAGTGCGGTGCGGTCAGCGGTGTGTCCCCGCGTTGCCCTCGGGGACACACCTTGGCACTCGACAGACCCGGGTCGTGCCTCGGCCGCGCTTCAGCCGTGCCTCAGCCCTTGCCCAGCCCGAACCGCTCCGCGAACGCCACCAACTCGGCGCACTGCTCGTCCGGCTCCCCGGTCGGCGCGGCGACCGAGATGCGGGTGACGCCCTCCGCCGCCAGCCGCTCGGCTGTCTCCGGAGACATTTCCAACGACCCCATGTGCGTGTACGCGATGGCCCCGGGATCGCGACCGGCCTTCTCCGCCGTCGAGAGTACCAGCTCCCACAACGCCTTCCGCTCATCGGGCATGAGCCCACCGCCCGGAAGCCAGCCGTCCCCGCGCAGTCCGGCACGCCGGGCCGCGGCCTCGCTCGACCCGCCGACGTGGATCGGCAGCCCGGACTCCGCCAACGGCTTTGGGTGGCTGTAGACGTGGTCCAGGTCGTAGAACTCGCCGTGGAACTGAGCCCCGGCCTCGTCCCGCGCCCACAACGCCCGCATCACGTCGATCGCCTCGTCTGCACGCCGCCCGCGCGTCCTGTAGTCGACCCCCACCGCCGCCGCCTCGCCGGGCAGCACCCCGACGCCGATCCCCAGCAACCGCATCCGGCCGCCGGACAGCACGTCGATGGTCGCCAGGCGCTTGGCCAGCGTCACGGGGTGGTGGTACGGCAGCAACAGCACCCCGGTGCCGAGCAACAACCGCTCGGTGTGTGCGGCGACGAACGTCAGCATGTCCAACGGATCCGGGAACGGCAGATCCGTCGGCAGCTCCCACTCGCCGATCTTGGCCTCCGGATAGAGCGCCACATGTTCGGGCACGTATATGGCTTCGAACCCGGACTCCTCGGCCTGACGGGCAACCGTCACCAGCCGTTCCGGATCGGCGCCGAAGAAGGGCGTGGCGTATCTGAGCGCGAAAGTCGGCATCTCGTTGGTCACACCGTCACCCTAAGCGCGGCGTCATTCGGCCGGGGGAGTCAGCCCGAGTGACCGGACCAGATCACAGATCTCGCTGCGATAGACCTTGCCGGGATCAGGGGTCTGATAACGCAGGTGGCCGTAGATCTCCAGCGAGACCAAGCCGTGCAGCCGCCCCCATACCCGCAACGCGAGCGCGACGGCGTCCGGCGGCAGCTCAGGGAACTGATCCCGGACCGTGGCGACCAGCGTCGGATCGAAATCAGACCACTGGTACGCCGCGTCCGCCTGCAGCCCCTCCGCGCTCGGCCACGCCCCGGCGACCAGCCCGGTCAGCCCCAGGCAGGCCCGGCGCTCGGCCTCGACCGCGGCCCCTTCCGCCGGCGCCTGGTAGCCGGGCACCGGGTCGCCGTAGACGAGCCGGAAGCCCGCCGGGTTGGTCAGCGCCCACTGCCGGAACGCCTCGGCCCAGGCCAGGATCCGGCCCGCCGCGTCCGCGGCCGGCCGGGCGTCGCGCGCGGCCTCGGCACCGTCCACGAACGCCGTGTACAGGTCCGCGATCAGCGTCGTGACCAGCTCGTCGCGGGTGGCGTAGTAGCCGTAGATCGCGTTGGCGGTCATGCCCATCTCGCGCGCGATGGCGCGCAGCGTGACGGCGTCGGGTCCGCCGGCGGCCATCAGGTCCAGCGCGATCGTCTTGATCTCCTGCGCGGTCTGGGCCCGGAGGCGGGCCCGCCGGCTCTGTGTCGGGGCATCCACTGGGGCTTCCACGGCTGACACTCTACAGCGTTGCGTTAGTGCTTGCCGTGATGTAACTATACGGCGTGTAGTAAACATACGCCGCTCAGAAAGGTGGGGATCGTGCGGCTCAGACTGGCACTGCTGGTGTCGACGCAGTTCGTCGTCGCCCTGGACTACAACATCGTTTACGTCGCGCTGCCCGACATCGGCACCGGACTCGGCTTCGGCGCGCAGTCGCTGCAGTGGGTCGTCAGCTCCTACGCGGTGGCCTTCGGCGGCCTGCTCATGCTCGGCGGCCGGCTC
The DNA here is from genome assembly GCF_041261445.1 of Catenulispora sp. EB89. Classification (NCBI taxonomy): domain Bacteria; kingdom Bacillati; phylum Actinomycetota; class Actinomycetes; order Catenulisporales; family Catenulisporaceae; genus Catenulispora; species Catenulispora sp. EB89. Next base: position 137,952 of record NZ_JBGCCU010000024.1, on the reverse strand, counting down.
GTCGACCGCATCGGCCGGCGCGACATGTTCGTCGTCGGCCTGGCCCTGTTCGCGGCCGCGTGCCTGGCCGGCGGCCTGGCGACCGGCCCGGCGACGCTGCTGGCCGCGCGCGCCGTGCAGGGCGTCGGCGCCGCGATGCTCACGCCGGCGACGCTGTCCCTGGTCACCACCGGCTTCGCCGAAGGCCCGGAGCGCACGCGGGCGCTGTCGCTGTGGTCCGCCGCGGGCAGCGCGGGCTTGGCGGCGGGCGCGCTGCTCGGCGGCGTGCTCACGCAGGTCGGGGGCTGGCGCTGGGTGATGCTGGTGATGGTTCCGCCGGCGCTGGTCATCATGGTGGCCGCACCGCGCCTGCTCGCGAGGGACCGTGTCGATAGAAGGACCCTGACGGGCTTCGACCTGCCCGGCGCGCTAGTCGCCACCGTCGGCTCGATGCTGCTGGTGTTCGGGCTGGCCAGTGGGCCGCAGGCCGGGTGGGGTTCGGTGCGCGGCGCGGGGTCGATCGGGGTCGGTGTCGCGTTGCTCGGTGCGTTCGCGGTCATCGAGACAGGGGCACGCGATCCGCTCGTGCCGCCGCGGTTGTTGCGCACCAGGAGCCTGGCCGTGGCCATGGCGGCGATCCTGATATTCCAGAGCGCCTTGGGGGGCGCCTACTACGCCTTCACCACGTACCTGCAGGTCGGCCACGGCTACAGCGCGCTGGCGACCGGCCTGGCGTTCCTGCCGGTGACCGTCCTGTCGGTGGTCGCGGGCATGAGGTTCGGCCCGGCGCTGATCGGCCGGTGGGGAGCGCGCACGAGCTTGTTCGTCAGCATGCTGATCAACGGTGCGGGGATCGTGCTGCTGGCCGCCGGCATGGCGCCGGACGCCTCGTTCTGGACGCTGGTCCCAGGCATCGCGGTGTGGGGCGTCGGGGGCGGCATGACGTTCACGGCGATGTTCGTGACCGCGACGAGCGGGGTGCGGGCCGGGGAACAAGGCGTCGCCTCGGCGATGGCCACCACTGCCCAACAACTCGGCGGGGCCGCGGGGCTCGCGGTACTGGTCGCGATCGCCACCGCCGGGCTGCACAGCGTGGGAGGCCACGTGCCTCCGACGGAAGTCATCAACGGTCTGCGACAGGCCGGTTTCGCGGCGGGCGGCACGGCGATGCTCGGCGCGTTCCTGGCCTTCGCGCTCAAAGAACAGAGGAGATCACAGAATGAGCCAGACGATCGAGGACCTGATCCGGACGTACTTCGAGGCGTGGAGCGAGCGGGACGCGCGGCGGCGTGAGGCCGTCCTGGAACGCGTCTTCAGCCCGGACGCCGAGATCATCGACCCCGACTGGACGGCCACCGGGCACGCGGAGATCGTCAGCGCGGTCGGGGAGGCGCGGGAGAAGCTTGGCGAGCTCGACCTTTCGCTGGCCAAGGTGATCAGCGTCCACCACGATGTGGCGCTGTTCTCCTGGGAACTGACGCAGCCTGGCTCGCTGACCGTCCCCGTGGCCACCGGTTACGGAACAGTGATCGCGGCCGACGGTCACATACGCCGGGCGTACAACTTCTTCGGCTGATTTCGCTGCGTGACTTGCGGCATTCGGGCCACCGCGCACAACGGCGTCCCGAATGCCACAATCATCTGTCATGGACTCGATCGACGCGGCCGAGTTGGCCCTGAGCCTGCCCGAAGTCGACCCCACCCACCCGAGCCCGGCGCGCATCTACGACTTCTGGCTGGGCGGCTCGCAGAACTTCGAAGCCGACCGCGAAGCCGGCCGCCGCGCCGCCAGCTCGATGCCGTCCCTGCCGGCCTCCGCGCAGGCGAACCGCGTCTTCCTGCGCCACGTCGTGCAGAACCTGATCGCCGAACGCGGCATCACGCAGTTCCTCGACCTCGGCTCCGGCGTCCCCACCGTCGGCAACGTCCACGAAGTGGCGCAGGCCGTCGACCCGGACGCGACCGTCGTCTACATCGACATCGACCCGGTCGCCATCGCCCACGCCCGAGCCCTGCTCGCCGACAACCCCACCGCGCACGCCGCCCTGGCCGACCTCCGCGAACCCGACGTCGTCCTCGACCACCCCCTGGTCCGCGACACCATCGACTGGACGAAGCCGGTAGCGATCCTGCTGTTCTCCGTCCTGCACTTCATCCCCGACACCGAACCCACCACCGCCCGCCCCGACCAGATCGTCCACGCCTTCATGCACCCCTGCGCCCCCGGCAGCTACCTGACCATCTCCCACGGCGCCCCCGACGCCGCCGCCCCCCAGGGGCAGAAGGACGCAGCCCGCGACTACGCCAAGCGCACCGGCGTCCCCGTCGTCCCCCGCACCGCGAAGCAGATCACCCCCTGGCTGACCGGCCTGGAGATCCAGCCCCCGGGCGTCGCGGACATCCGCGTCTGGCTGCCGGAACTGGACGACACGCACAAGCCGATCGTGCCGTTCATCGGGGTGCTGGCTCGGAAGCCTTAGGCCTGCTGGCGGTGGTTGGCTGGCTGGTATCGCAAGTAAGGGCACTGCCGAAGTCGGACGTCAGGCATCGTCGCCTTGCGGTCCCATCGCTTCCGCCTCCCGCAGGTGGCTCTGCGCGCGATCGGTCATGCTCAGGCTCGCGTAGAGCTCAGAGAGGGTACGGTGCGCCCGGGCCTGCTCGGGCAAGGCGGCCGCTTCCTCGGCGATTTTCAGGGCCGCCTTGTACGCATCGACAGCGCGTCGGACATCGCCGCCGGCGGAGTGCGTGCTGCCTTCCGCCAGCCGGACCTGGAACAGCCGCAGCTGATCGTGCGTCTGCGCCGCGAGTTCGGCCGCGTTCCGCAACTCCTCGAACGCCGAATCGGGATGCCCGAGGCTGGTGTGCACCGTGGCCAGCAGGATGTGGCTCTCGATCTCGTTGCGATGGTCGCCGAGCTGCCGGAACTTCTGCAACGCGGCCTGCATGGAAGCCAGAGCCCGCTGGTGGTTCCCGGCGCGTTCGTAGACGGCAGCGATGTTGACGTCGAGCGAGGCGGTGTTGAGCGGGTCGCCCAGCGTCCCGGACAGGGTGCGGGCTTCCTGGAAGCAGGCCAGGGCTTGGCCGTTCTCATCGGCCCTTCGGTACATCTCGCCCAAATTGATGAGGACGTCGCAGATGACCGGCAGGTCGTTCTGTCGGCGCGCGATCTCCAAAGCGTGGCGGCCCCGCGCGATCGCCTCGTCCTGGTGCCCCTGCTGGAACGTGTTGACAGCCCACTGATCCTCGGCCACGGCCACCCGGCTGAGGTCGCCGAGGCTCCCGTACAAGGCAGCCGCCGTCCGGAAGGCGTCGATCGCCTGGCCGCGGTGTCCGGTGGCGTCGTGCGCACGCCCGATCTGGACGTGCGCGTCCGCCTGGCCGTAGCGGTCGTCGTCGGCCTTCCAGACGGCCAGTGCGGCGTGACCGCTCTGCAACGCGTCCTCATAACGGCAGGCCCGGAAGGAAAGCCCCGCGTGATCGGTCAGCAGGCGTGCCTTGACGGTGTCCGGTCGGTCGTCCGGAGAGTCGGTGTCCGGGGCGGCGAGCAGATTCTCGATGAGCTGCAGAGCCTGAGGCCAGTTCCCGCGCCGGTCCAGGTGCTGAGCCAGCACGTGGGGGAGCAGTCCGAGGTGTCTGCCGCGGCCGAGCCGCACCGACCAGGTGATGACCGCGGACAGGTTGGCGTCCTCGCTGTCGAGCCACCGCCGGGCCTGCTCGGGCGTGTCGAGATCCACACCTGCCACCGGCGCTGAGGCCACGGGATACCGGAGTTCACGGCGGCGCGGCTGCAGGGCGTGGTCCGCGCGCGCGGCGGCGGTTTGGTAGAAGGCGACGGCGCGGTCGACGCCCCGCTGGTTGTCAAGGTTCTGCTGTTCGTCGGCCTGCGCTAGGACATACTGTCTGAGCAGGTCGTGCAGCATGAATCGGTGAGCGCTGGTGTGCTCCAGGAGTCGGTGGTCCACCAAATTGTCGAGCCTGATGTCGGTGTCGGCCAGCGCCGCGCCGGACATGGCCGCGGCGGCGGGCAGGCCGATGTCCGGGCCGGGGTGGGCCGCGAGGTAGCGGAGCAGATCGCGCAGAGGGCTGCTCAGCGTTTGGTAGGACATGGCGAACGCGGTGTGGATCGGGCCGGTCAGCGGGTCATCGGCGAACGACTGCGAGGTCGTGGACAGCCGGTCGGCCAGGTCCCCGACGGTCCACAGCGGTCGGCTCCGCAGGTGCCCGGCGGCCACGGTGATGGCCAGCGCGAGTCCGCCGCAGCATCGGGTGAACCGGACGAGATCGTCGTCGTGGGGCAGGGTCCGGTCGGTGATGTGCGCCAGGAGTGCCGTCGCGGCGCTGTCGGGCAGCAGACCGAGGGTGAACTGGTGGCCGTGGGGCAGCCCGGTCAGGTGGCGGCGTGAGGTGATCAGGACGATCGTGCCCGCCGGGGGCGGAAGCAACAACTCGATCTGGGCCGCGTCCGAGACGTCGTCGAGCAGGAGCAGCAGACGGCGCCCGGCGGTGCGTTTTCGCCAGAGCGCTTGGAGCGCCACGAGCGAGTCGGCACGTCCCAGCTCGCGCCACGGTGTGCCGATCGCGTCGAGCAGTTGCGTCAGAGCCTGCTGCGGATCCAGGGGCGGCAGGTGTGGATCATGCGAGTGCATGTTGACCTGCAACGCACCGTCCGGGCATCGGGAGCGAAGCAGGTGCGCCGCCTGGAGCGCGACGGTCGTCTTGCCGACGCCGGCCAGCCCCTCGATGGCGACGACCGAACCGTGCTTGCCGGAACGCAGGTCCGCGGTGACGGCCGCGAGGAGTGTCGCAAGCTCTTCCTCGCGTCCTGCCACATACGGCGGATCCGGATTCAGCGTGTCCACGGTCTCCGGCGTGCTGCGGCGTTCGGGCACGGGGGTCTGGTGTTTGACGGGGCCGTTGAGCAGGCGTTGGTGAAGCGTGCGGAGTTCGGGGCGCGGGTCCGTTCCCGCCTCTTCACGAAGCCGGTCTCTGGTGTCGTGGAAGAGGGCCAGGGCGTCGTCGGTCCGTCCGGCACCGTCCAGGGCGATCATCAGGAGCTCGATGACGCGTTGGTCGATGCGGCTCCCGGAGGCCAGTTCGGTCAACTCCGCGACGGCCTCGTCGGCATCGCCGCCGGTCTGCAGATCCAGCTCCAGGCGTCTGAGCACCACCGTGCGCCGCTTGTCGGTGAGGATGCGCCGGATGGTCTCCACCCACATCCCACCCAAACCGGCGAACGGCTCGCCGCGCCACAGCTCCTCGGCCTGGCGCAACAAGGAGCGGGCCGAGCGCGGGTCGGCCCCGACGCGGGCCTGGGCCCGGGAGACCAGGAGGTCGAAGTGGTGCACGTCGACGTCGTCGGCCGGCACGTCGATGCGATAGCCGGCCTGGTTGCTGGCGATGACCTCGGTCAGCAGGCCGGTCTCGCGCAGCCGGCGGCGAAGTCGTGAAATATGGGCCTGTAATGTGGAACGGAACTGCTGGGGAGGATGCTCGTCCCAAAGTCGGTCGGCGAGCATCTGCGCGGACACGGCACGGCCGCGCTCCATCAGCAGGATCGCCAGCACGCCCTGTTCCTTGGGATTGCCCGCGGCCTGAAAACGTTCATCGTTTCGAAAACCAACGGGGCCGAGCACGGTGTACTGCATGGGTGCTCCCCTCACGCACTGCAGGACGTTGCTCAGTACCCATGGTTGCACCGGCCGTTATCAGGCTCTAGAGCTAATTAACGCCAAAAGGTGGCGAATCAGAAACCGGCGCCGCCAGGTCGAGGACGAGGCCACCAGAGGCCAACCCACTGTCAGGGTGCTTCCTCGTCGGGCCGCAGCCGTGGCGCATCGACTACATTCGTGGCCTGATTCAGTTCGACGGAGTACTCCAGCCGGCCGGCCCACGCGATGAGCGCGACGGGCTGCGGGAACTTCTCGGAGTCCTCCCACCGCTGGATCGAAGACCGGCTGACCCCGAGGAGCAAGGCCAGATCGCCTTGCGAAAGCCTGCGTTCTTTGCGTCTGAAGCACAGCGGCCGGGTCAGCCGTCGCATTTCGTGGAGTTCGAAGGATTCCCCGTTCTCCAGTATCACCGGCGAGAATTCCGAACTTATGAGCGGATCAACGATCGCCAGGCGGAAGCTGAGCGCATATGCCCAACTAATAAGATGTTTCAAGCTCGGCGAGTCGTAGCCCTTTTCCCAGTCGCGGAGGGTGCGGCTGGCGACGCCGAGCCACTCGCTGAGCGTCTGCTGCGCGAGCCCGGCGGTGTGCCTGGTGGTCAGTAGCTGTGATTGGATCTCGGTCAGTCGCTTTCGCGCGCCTGAACCGCCCCGCAGCTCCATACAACACCTCGCATGTCTCGGATGCCGGACATGCCCCTCGACCGATGGAGGACCGAGGGCTCTGTGCCCAGCCCGGGGTGACCGCAAACCAGAGCACTGAGTTGGTGCCCTACTTTCCACAGCTTGACACAGGTACCTGCCGCATCGTGCCGGTACGTCCTGATCGATACCGCCTCGGGCACCTGATCTGCGGCTTTGTATAAGCAAGCTTCTTTACCTGTTCTGTGCTGGGTCACGGCTTCAAACAGATTCGAACTTTGCCTTGGTGCACCCCCGATGAATCAATAGGATTGCTCCAAGCTCGGTGGCGGGGAACCGATGTGGCGGCCCGAATCATGCGTTGACAAGGAGAAATCCCCTCGTGAGCAACCTGTTCCACATCTGCGTCTTCATCAGCCATATGTGCGCCTTTTACGGAGGCTGATCTCCCAGACACCCGCACACCGAACCGGCCTGTCCCGTACTCTCGGGCAGGCCGGTTCAGCGCTGCTGGATCACTGCTTCCAGCGCCAACACACGGTGTATCCAAGATCGGGGAACTCCGAGGGGCGCCACCACGACGCGCCGTCGTGGCCGCAGAAGGCCGGGTCGTCGTAGGCGCTGGTGCGTCCGGATACGATCACGTTGGAGTTCGGGCAGGAGTCGACGTTGGTGAAGGTGTTGCCGTTCTTCACCAGGCACTCGTTCTGTTGGGCGTTGCCCAGGGCGTCGGGGTAGTTCATCTGTAGACAGAGCAATACGGACAGGCCCGAGTCGGAGTTGGGGTAGCTGTAGCTCTCGTTGCTTTGCGGCCAGGCGGGGCAGCGGCTCTTGTCGGTGGTCTGGGGGTAGCGGGCCACGACCTTGAAGTTGCCGGTCTGGCAGGCCTCTGCGTTCCAGGAGTTGCCGGGGCCGTTCAGGCCGTAGACGCACTGGCCGGGTGTGGCCCAGTAGGCGGTGCCGTTCGACTGGTAGCTCAGGCAGATGACGCGGTTGTCGGTTGGGGAGGAGACGGTTTGCGAGACTTGGCCGACTCCGTTGCAGGCGCTCATGTTCGTTGTGTTGTCGAAGGCGCCGACGATCTTGAAGGAGCCCGGGACGCAGGCGGCTGAGGACAGCTTCGCGCTCGATGCGGTGGACGGGTTGGCGTCGTAGACGCAGTCGCCGATCTGCAGGGTCTTGACGAGGTCCGGCGGGGGAGGCGGTGGCTGCGGGGTGTAGGCGCCGGTGGTGCCTGAACCCGTGACGCCGCCGCTGTCGGACGACGTCGTCGTCACCGGTGGCGGGACGTAGCCTGTGGTTCCGCCGACGACGCTCGTGCCGCCGCCGGTGGTGCCGCCGCCTGTCGTGCCGCCGGTCACGCTCGAACCGTCGGCCCCGGTGCCGCCGGTGGCGTCGGATCCGCCTGAAGCGTCGCCGCCGGATGTGGTCGAGGTGTACGCGCCGCCCGAGCCGGAGCCTCCGTTCGTGACGGCGGCACTCGAGTTGTGGTTGGCGTTCAGTGCGATCGCGAGGACGACTACCGCTGCGGTCACCAGCCCGCCGAACCGGGCGATCAGCTTTCCGGCCGGCTTGGGAGCCTTGTAGACCGGTGGCGTGCCAGGCGTGCCAGGTGTGCCCGGCGTTGGCGCCCCGGCCCTGGACCCGGCCCCCGATCCTGCAGCCCCCGCCCCGGAACCTGCCGCCGCTCCAGACCCCGCTCCAGCCCCCGCTCCCGACCCCGCGGCCGTCGGCGGCGCCGGCGTCGGCACCGGCGTCGGCGCGACAGCCGGAGCCGTCCGCGCCGCGGCCCGCAACTCCCCGATCCACTTCCCCGCCGTCGCAGGACGCTGACCCGCGTCCGCGGCCAGGCTCGACCGCGCCAGGTCCCCGAGACCGCCGCTCAGCGCCGTCAGCCGCGCCGTATCGGTCGTGGCCTGGTGCCCGGCCGCGACGCGGACGGCCACCAGCCCGAACTTGTACACGTCCGTCGCGCCGGTCGCCTTCTCCTCGCCCGCCGGCGCCTGCCAGTCGGGCGTTTCGACCTGTGGCAGGGTGCTGACACCGTGCAGGCGCATGGCGTCGCAGTCGATGAGGAAGAAGCCCGCCTGCTTTCCCGTGCAGAACAACAGGTTCCGCGGCGACATGTCGCCGACCGCGATGCCCATCCGGTGCAGCCTGTCCAGTGTCGTGGCCAGGTCGGCCAGCAGTTCGAGGCGGTCGCGCGGGCTGATGGTCAGCCCGATCCCGGCGATGTACGCCTCGTCGTTGAGCAGGAACTCCAGGTTCGTCAGCACCGTCTTCGGCGACGTCGTCCCCGCCAGGCTCCGCATGCTGAACCGGAACCGGTCCGGCACCGCGCGCATCAGGAACCCGCGGACCTGCCCCGCCTGCTCGACCACGGCGACCGGCCACGCGGTCTTGTCGCACAGCCAGCGCGCGTCGTCGGCGTCCAGGCCGCCGAGCAGATCCACCATGCCGCGCAGTGCGTCGGCGTCGAGCAGGGCCAGCGTGGCGGTGTTGTACTCCTTGTAGACGACCTCCCAGCCGCCGTTCGCCGCCTCGTTGATCTTCCGGTTCGCGACCGGGTAGACCGTGCCCTGGCCGCCGCGTCCGAGTTGGCCGCCGAGTTGGAGGTCGGAGTGCTCCACGGTGCGGGTGCCCGAGGTCACGGCGCGCCTCCCGGCGAGCGCGGCCAGACCGCGACCAGGGTCCGGTCGTCGTCGAAGGTTTCGCGCGAGAAGTCCAGGACGTGCGCCAGCCGCAGCGGCGTCGGTGGTACCGCGAGGTGCCGCGCGAACAGTGCGCCGACCAGGCCGTCCCCGTCGCCGAGCGGGTCCCCGAAGCCGTCGGTGCCGATGAGCAGCACCTCGCTGGGGGTCAGGTGCTCGGTGGTCTGCTCGACCGGGTCGGGGACGTGCGGCAGCGGCCGCACCGCGTTGGACACCAGGTCGGTGTCGGAACCCGTCTTCGTCCCCAACAGCGCGTGGTAGGAGCCCGTCGCGCGGTCCAGCAGCCAGGCGCCCGAGTCCCCGATCCGGAAGACCCGCACCCGCGGCCCGGTCGGCTCCTGCAGCACGATCCCGGCGACCAGCGTCGTGGCGTACCAGTCCGCGGCCACCGCAGAGCTCTGCGGATCGTTGCTGCCCAGCCGCCACGCGGAGAGCTGCCGCAGCCGCTCGGCGGCGTGGTGCGCGACGCTGTCGAGGTCCAGGGTCCCGCCCTGCGTGCCGCGCGCGTCCTGCGACAGCAGGTGCAGCATCCGCTCCATCGCGGCCCGGCACGCCTCCAGTGCGCCGAGCTGCGAGTCGGTCGCGCCCGAAACCCCGTCGGCGACCGCGAACACCACGGCGCCGGCCTCCTCGTGCACGGCGACCCGCGCCGCGTCCTGGCGCGGCTTGCGCGAGTAGCGGTGGCTGGCCCCGCGTACGGAGGCGGAGCGGACCGTGAAATCAGGGGTCGACCATCCGTCGCACTCGGTGTCCGGGAAGTCGAACGCGAACTGCTCCGGCGGTCGCGGCTCGAATTCGGGCCCTGCGATGTCGACCGTGATCCGGGGCCACGGCGCGGTGTCGTCCGGTACGGCCGTGCCCGCCGGCCTGGACATCATGGCGTGACCTCGTCCAGCACGATGGAGAACCCCTCGGGCTTGGTGACCACCAGCTGCGGGTGGTCCGAGTTCAGCGCCTGGCTGGACGCGATCAGGCTCGCGGTCAGCGCGTGGAAGAACTCTGAGATCGCCTTGCCGAGGTCGGCGCCGCGCTCGGCGATGAACCCGAACTCCGGTCGGGACGCCACCTCGGCGATGGTCCTGCGCTCGGCCGTCCCCATGCCGCAGGCGATGATGTTCGGCGCGGCCGGCATCTTCTGCCGGTCGGTGAGCTTGGCCAGCGACCGCTTCCAGCCGAAGTCGGTGGGCTGGCCGTCGCTGAGGAAGAACACCACCGGACGGTGCACCTTGTAGCCCTCGTCGCGCAGGAAGCGCACGTCGGTGGGGATGCGTCCGGCCAGGTCGGAGAACGCCGCGCCGTAGTTGGTGCTGCCGCGCACGCTCACCCGCGGCAGGTTCGTCTCGACCCGCATGTCGGCCACCGCCAGGTGCACCCGGACGTCGTCCGAGAACCCCAGCACCGCCAGCCGGAGCTTCGCCGCCAGCATCGGCGCGGCCCGCAGCTCCTCACACAGCGAGACCAGTCCGGCGGACAGGTCGTCCACGTAGGGACCCATCGACGCCGACTCGTCGACCAGCACGTAGGCCGGCAGCAGCACACCTCTTGCCTCGGACATCCGATCGCCTCCCATTCGCGATTTCCAGCGCTGCGCAGCAGGCTAGGCAAGCGCGCAGAGGACCGGTCCTGAGTGCGGGGCCCTAGCGTGGCGGCCATCAGAGTTCGTATGCGCTGCCGACTGGGAGGTGCGATGGACGGCTCACGCCCGAGGACGGGACCCGGGGCCCCGCGCCCGGATCTGCCGATCTGGGAACGGACGCCGCGCGCCGTGCCGCCGCAGTTGGGGGCGCCGCCGCCGATCGGGGCCGAGGGCAAGCCGAAGCGGCTGACGGCGATCGGGCTCGCGGCGGCGAATCAGGGCTCGACGGTGCGGCCTGCGGCGGTGCGGCCGGTGACGGCAGCGCCCCGGACGCCTTGGGGCGCCAGGCCGGTCGCCCCGGCGAACGGTCACGGCGCGGGCACTGCGGCCGTGGGCGCGCAGGGTGCCGGTGATCGAGCCGGTGTCGGGCTGTCGGCGGGGCCGGTCGGATCGCCGCGGGCCATTGCCATTGGCCGGCCGCTCGTCCGGCGGCGCCTGGTCGCCGTGGGTGTCGGTGCGGTGGTCGTGGTGCTGGCATTCGCAGCGACTGCGATGGCACTGCGGCCGGGAACACAAGTCCGTGCGCAGGCCCCGACCGCTTTGCCCGACAAGCCGTCGGTGTCGCGCCCGCCGCAGACGCCGAGTGCGCCGAGCGTGAGCACCGGCACCATCCAGCCCTCGCAGAACACTGATCAGACCCCGGTCACCCAAGCACTCGCGAACCTGTCCACCCAACCCCTGCTCCACTACACCGGCCTCGCGCCCGACGGCCGCTCCTCCTGGCAGCTGACGGTCACGTCCGGCGGCGAGGCGCAGGGCGTCATCGAGCTCGGCGGCGGGGAGCTCAGCGTCCTGGAGGTCGGCGGCCGGACCTACTTCAAGGCCGCCGACCCGGCGTCGGTCCGCCTGCTGGGGACGCTGCCATCGGGCACGCCGGCGGCCTCGGTGCGGGGGAGGTGGGTCACCGGCGACAGCGCCCTGGAGGCGCTGCTGCCGTCCGGTCTGGCTTCAGCGGGGAACCTGGCGGCCTCGCTGCAGTCCGCGCTGACGTCTCAGGACACTGCCTTCCCGCCGTCGACTACACAGAGCGCACAGAGCACGCCGGGTGCACAGGACGGACAGAGTGCACAGACCGATCCGGCGACGCCCGTGACCACCTCCGCAGGCGTGCTCTACATCTCGACCACGCAGCCCTACCGCGTGCTCCGTCTGGTCCCACCGAGCGCGCAGCTCGGGCAGCTCACGGAGATCGACTCCGCGTCGCAGACCTCTGTTACACCCTTCTTCACCAGTCTGATCGACCAGACCAGGACGCTCACCGACGCGCTCGACCTCGGCGTCGTCTTCCAATACGGCGAAGATCCGAAACTGTACTGCTCGGACAGTACATGCACCGTATCCGTCAACAGCGTCGTGGCTTCGGCGCCGACCGATGCGGTCGTCGTCGACGTGACGGCCAGGGTCACCGTCGGCCGACAACCGGCCGGCCAGTGCGAGATGACCGCCGAGCTTCCGGTCGGTCGCCCGAAGAACCTCTCGTGTCAGGACCCGGATGCGGCGGCGGTGGTCCAGTCGCTCGGGGGCGGCGGCGACCTGGGCTTCAGCGTGGGCCTTCAGTTCCAGGCCCGGGCCGAGACCCAGGCCGACGTCGACGCCCTGGTCGCGGCCGAGGCGAACGAGCAGAGCTGACCGGACGCCTACTTCTGGACCGGCGTGGTGCCGCTCATCGCGAACTGCGGCGAGCACGCCTGTCCGCTCTTCTGGTCCGCGTGCCAGACACAGATCTGCATCGAGTAGCCCTGGTCGGGCAGAAAGTTCGTCTTCTCAGCGTATTGAGAGGCGCTGAAGGTGTAGGCCAACCCGTCGCTGCGGATGATCTCGGCGACGCAGGACTGGGTCCACGAGGTGTTCAGCACTCCCGCGAGGTTGCCGGAGCCGTCGGAGTCCAGCCACGCCGAGCACGCCGCGTCACCGAACGCCACGTCAACGTCCGCCTCGGAATTCGGAACGCGCGCTGGGTCGTCGGCGCTGTTGATGCCCGGAATCGACGACGCGGTGGGCGTCGGCCCGGACTTCGGCGGCGGCGCGGAACTCGGCGTGCTGCCCGGCCCGGTGGTGCTGCCGACCGGCCGCCCCGGCGAGCTGGCGCCGCCCTTCGGCGACGAGCCCGGCGTGGAGCCGACCGCCGAGGTGGGCTGCGGACCCGGCCCGCCGGCCGCGTTCGACGAGGGCCCGCTCGGCTGCGTACCCGCGCCGGACGTGGTCGCTCCCGGAGTCGTCGGCCGGCCGGAGCCCGTGGCCGTGCCGGTGCCGCCGGTGCCGCCGGTACGCCCCGCGGACGGCGACAGCTCCCCGGCCACCGGCACGATGCCCGCCCCGGACGCCGCCGAAATCGGGTGCGACCCGGATTTCTGGTGCGAGGACAGCACCGCGAGCACTCCGGCCACCAGCGCGCACAGCGTCGCGATCGCCGCCAGCGGCACGAGATAACGCCGACGCGTCGCCGTCGCCGCCTTCTTCGTATCGGCCAGCGACCGCGTCGGACCGGCCTCCGGCTCGGCGGTGTCAATGTCCTGATCCGGCGGGACCACCGTGTCGATCACGCTCACCGGCGTCGCGGCGAAGTCCCGCCGCCGGGCTATCCGCTCCATCGCCTCCGACGGCCAGGACGTGCTCGTGGCGTCCGCGTGCTCCCGGGCAGCGGCGACCAGGTCGGCGGCCGTCGGCCGGGCCTGGGGGTCGGCGGCGAAACAGGGTTCGATGACGGCCGCCAGATCGGCGTCCAGCGCCCGGATCGGCCCGATGTCCAGGACCAGGCCGGGCAGCCGGGCCGAGGCCGCGTAGGTCAGCGTGGCGGCCAGCGAGTACACGTCGGCCGGCGCCGAGACCTCCCGGTCCCCGGATTCCTGCTCCGGGGCCGTGAACCCGCGCGTCCCGGAGCTCGCGCCGCTGCGCGTCAGCCGGGACTGGTCGTCGGCCAGCGCGATGCCGAAGTCGATGAGCTTCACGCCGTCGCGCACCAGCATGATGTTGGCCGGCTTCAGATCGCGGTGCACGATCCCGGCGTCGTGCACGACCTGGAGATGCGCGGCGGTCTCGGCCAGCAGCAGCCACAGTTCCCCGGCGGTCAGCGGGCCGAAGGAGCGGATCGCGTCGTCCACGGTGAGGCCCGGCACGTACTCGGTGGCGAACCACGGCTCCGGCGCGGTGTTGTCGCTGGCGAGCAGCGACGGCGCGACGCCGAAGGGCACCCGGTGCAGGATCGCGACCTCGCGGTTGAACCGCTCGCCGGAGACCAGGCGGGGCTTGACGCGCTTGACGGCGACGTACCGTCCGTCGCGGGTGCCGAGGTACACCTCACCCATGCCACCGGTGCCGAGCAGGCCGATGATGGTGAACTGGCCTATCTCGCGGGGGTCGCCCGGCCCGAGCGGTTCGGCGACTTCCTCATCCATCGGCGCGCCGTCCGCTGGGTGCACTCACGGTCGGTAGGTTATCGAGCACTCCGTGGCCGTGCAATTTGCTTTGATCATTAAGGACCGGTCCTCTGCGCACCCTCATACACTGACGGACAGCTGAACGGAGGCACCCTGACCATGCCGAACGCCCACTTCCCCCCGCGCATGCTGCCGCCCGGCAGCCCGTCCGAGAGCGTCCCGTCGGCGCCGCCCGGCACGATCTTCGTGCTCGGCCCCGAAGGCGGCTACGCGGTGCCGGCGCGCAGGTACACGCTGCTGTTCGGGCGCGACCGGGAGGACGTGCACGTCCCGGTCGGCGTCGACGACCCGACGGTCAGCCGCCGGCACGGCGTGTTCACCTGCACCGGCCCGGACGGCGGCTGGTGGCTGACGAATACCGGGCAGCTGCCGATCGAGCTGCCCAACGGCTCGCTGATGCTCAAGGGCCACCGGCGCGTCATCGAACCCGGATACACCCCGCTGGTCATCAACTCCTCGAAGCAGCGCTCCCACCTTGTTGAGGTTCGCCTGGTGGACGACGACGACCACCACCCCCGCTCCACGACGAAGGCGCCGACGGTCGACCCGGAGACGGTGTACGAGCTGTCGGCGCAGGAGCGGCTGGTCCTGACCGCGCTGGCCCGGCGCTACCTGGAGGGCCAGGAGACCTTCCCGCTCCCGCTGACCTGGGAGGACACCGCGCAGACGGCGAACGCCTCGCCGTACACCACCAAGGCCTGGAACTTCCGCACGGTCGCGAACACCGTCGAGGAGGTGCGCGAGCGCCTGCACCGCCGGGGCGTGCGCGGGCTGATGCGGGACGAGGTGGGGGAGCCGGTCGGGTCGACGCTGAGCGTGAACCTGATCCGGGAGCTGGTCAAGACGGTGACGCTGAGCGCGGAGGATTTGGAGCTGCTGGCTGACCAGACCGAGCAGGGTTGAGGAGGGCTGAGGAGGCGGGAGGGTTGAGGAGGGTCGGCACCGGACGGTCCCGACCGGGGTCAGCGCCGGACCGGCCCGTCCAGGCGCTGCGACGCCGAGGGGGCGAACGTCCCGTGCGTGCTGTGCAGCGCGTGCAACTCGTCGACCAGATCTTCGGCGTCCACACCGAGCACCAGGGCGATCTCCTCGACGACCATCCGCTCGAAGGCCCAGATGAGGCGCAGCTCGCCGCGCGAGGACGCGTACGGCGACGCGTAGAGCCGGCGCAGCAGCTCCACGAACTCGTCGTCCACGCTCGACACCAGCGCGGCCTCGTACTCCGCGAAGCGCTCCGTCCAGGCGCGCACGTCGTCGGCCGGCTCGGTGTCGCGCAGCCGCTCCAGCCACCGCTCGGCCTGCTCCCAGGACACCGGCATCCGCAGCAGCGCGTCGGCCTCGCCGAGCGGGATGCTCATCGTCGTGGCGTCGTTGTGCACCACGACGTAGTCGAGTCCGTCCCGCACCGTCCGCCCCTGGACGCGCACGACGCCGGATTCCGGACCCAACGCCATCGCGATGAGAGCACTGCCCTCGGCGAGGTCCAGGGCGACGTCGGTCATGGGCGGTCCTTTCGCGGTTGAGGATGCTCGACTCTAGGTGGCGGATCATGGCGGTGGCGCCGGTATTAGTACCCGCATTGCCATCGGTATGCGTACTCCGAAATCAGGCTGCTGTCGCAGCGGCGGCCTTGCGGCGTGTCGATCAAGACATTGGCAAGGCATGACGAGAGCATGGACGCATGCCATCCCATCGCATTCTCAAGGCCGCCGCAGCGGCCGCGGCCGTTTTCGTGAGTCTCCTCGGCGGACCGATCGCGCCGACGGCCTCCGCCTCTGCCGCTGTGCCCGCCTCGGCCGCGGCCAAGGGCTCCGGGTTCGTCGTCTCGCAGGCGCAGTTCGACAAGATGTTCCCAGGTCGGAACTCCTTCTATACCTACCAAGGGCTGACCGCCGCGCTCTCGGCGTACCCGGGCTTTGCGAACACCGGCGGCGAGAGCGTCAAGAAGCGGGAAGCCGCCGCGTTCCTGGCCAACGTCAGCCACGAGACCGGCGGCCTGAAGTACGTCGTGGAGCAGAACACCGCCAACTACCCGCACTACTGTGACCACGGCCAGCCTTACGGCTGCCCCGCGGGCCAGTCGGGCTACTACGGCCGCGGTCCGACACAGCTGAGCTGGAACTACAACTACAAGGCGGCGGGCGACGCCCTGCACATCGACCTGCTCCACGACCCCTACAAGGTCGAGAAGGATCCCACCGTGGCCTGGAAGACCGGCCTGTGGTTCTGGAACTCGCAGCCCGGGGCCGGGGCGCGGACCTCGCACGACTCCATGGTCCAGGGCAAGGGCTTCGGCGAGACCATCCGGAGCTTCAACGGCGAGCTCGAGTGCACCGGTAAGAACCCTGACGAGCGCAACGACCGCGTCAGTCTCTACAGGAAGTACGTCGCCATGCTCGGCACCGACGTCGGCCCGGGCAACATCTCCTGCTGAGGTCCGGCTGACTTCCGACAGATACAGATACAGATACGGATCCAGGCCCCGGCTCCAAATTCCGAGCGGGGGCCGCCGTCTCTGGGGGATCATGGAACGGTCTCCAGGGAGGATCACCGCATGACCATCGAGATCAAGTCCATCTCCGACGCCGGGTTCCCCGCGTGGTCCGACGCGGTCAGCGTCGGCTTCTTCCACTTCGACCAGCGCGGCAGCGACGGCGTGCGCCGGACCTTGTGGGAGCAGGAGCTCGGCCAGGGGCGGGTGCTCGGTGCGTTCGACGGCGAGCTGGTGGTCGGTACGCATGGCACGTTCCACACCGAGCTGACGGTGCCCGGCGGCGCGCCGCTCGGCGTGGGTGCCGTCACCGCGGTCACCGTGCAGCAGACGCACCGCCGCCGCGGCATCCTCAAAGAGCTGATGACGCGCGGCCTGCGGCAGTCGGCGGAGCGCGGCGAGGCCGCCTCGATCCTGATCCCCTCGGAGTGGCCGATCTACGGCCGGTTCGGCTACGGCCGCGCGACCGAGGAGGTCAGGACCCGCATCGACGCTCGCACGGCCGGCCTGCTGGCGCCGCTGCCCGGCACCGTGGAGTTGGTGAGCGCCGAGTGCTGGTGCGAGGAGATGCCCTCCGTCTACGACCGGATACGCGCGACGACTCCCGGCGCGATCGAGCGGTCGCCACAGTGGTGGCGCTACAGCGCCGGACTGCTCCAGGCGGAGGGCCAGCCTGTCGACAAGAGCACGTTGTTCGCGGTCTGCCGCGACGACGACGGCGTCGCCCGCGGCTACGCGAGCTACTCGGCCGAACGCGCGCCCGAGAACGTCGGCTTCACGAAGAACATGACACTCAACGCCTCGGTCCTGGCCGAGACCCCCGCGATCTGGGCCCGCCTGATGCAGTTCCTCTGGGAGCAGGACTGGATCGTCCGCGTCGAGGTGGACCTCCAGCCGAGCGATGACACCTGGCGCCTGTTCATGACCGACCCGCGCGCCGCCTGGCAGGCGGATCGCTACGACACGCTGTGGCTGCGCATCCTGGACGCCGAGGCGGCGCTGTCGGCGCGCACCTACGGCCATGAGGCCAGGCTCGTGCTGGCCGTCCACGACAAGGACGGCTACGCCGACGGCGTCTACGCCCTCGAAGCGGGCCCGGACGGCGCGACGGTGAGGCGCACGACGGAGAGCCCGGACCTGTCACTCCCGGTGCAGAGCCTCGGATCGCTGCTGTTGGGCGGCTACGCGCCGTCGTTGTTGGCGGCGGCGAACCTGGTGGCGGAGGAGACGCCGGGAGCGTTGGGGGTCGCCGACCGGATGTTCAAGACGGCCGGGCAGCCCTTCGCGCCGACGTGGTTCTGATGCGATTGGTCAGCTGGCGAATCGTGCGGCGGCTAGTCAGCCTCCAGCGCCTTTAACAGAGCCTTGATAGCCCCGGTGGCCGCCTCCCACTGCTCATCGCTCAGCTCCGGAAACCTGTCCGCCCTGTCGAGCCGTCCCACCACATCCGCCAGCAGCACGTCCGTTCCGCTGACCTTCAGCCCGGTGCGCGCCTCCCACGGTGCGTCCGGCGGCCCCGGCACCTGGCCGTACTCCACGTTCCGGCCGATCGCGTCCGACCGCAGTGCCCTGCGAACGTCGGCGGTCACCTGCGCCGGCTCGGCGTCGAGCCGCGCCGCCAGCAGCAGCCTGACCAGGTCCTGGTCGGTGCCGGAGGCGCGGACCGCGCCGTCGGTGTGGAAGCGGCAGCGCATGAGGCCGGACCGCCCGACCGGGACGCCGGTGAAGTCCGCGGGGCCGTGGAACGTGGCGCGGCCCTGCTGGCCGCCGGAGGTCAGGGCGAACATGATCTCGGTGCCGTAGGTGGGCTTCTCGCCGCCGAAGGTCGCGCCCGCGAAGGTCGTGGTCCCGTAGAACTGCGCGCCGGCGAAGTCGCCGCCGGCCAGGCGGCAGCCGCCGGCGTCGAAGTCGATCAGGGTGGCGCCGGAGAGCTGGAGGTGGATGTCCTCCCAGAGCGGACGGCCGGTGCCGGGGCGCGTGCGGTCGGTGAGCAGGCGTTGGGCGGTGCGGCGGGCGCGCAGCTCGGCGAACTGTGCGGGGGTGAGGTCGAAGACGTCGATCGTCACGTCGAACGCCAGCGGCGTGCGCAGGTACGCGCACACCGCGTCGGCTATCCGTTCCCTGAGATCCGCGTCGGCGTCGCCGAGCTCGCCGAGGATGTGCAGGCCAGCGAGCCGGACGTCGGGGTCGGGGTCGGCGAGGTGGCGGTGGTACGGCCGCAGCGACTCGTCGAGCACGACCAGCGCCGCGCCGTCGTCTTCGAGATCTGATGCCGTCGCCCAGCCGAGCGGCCAGTCCTGCCCTTCCGGCCACTCCTGTCCGCGTGCCCTGGCGTCCGCGGTGAGCCGGGCGCCGGTGAGGTCGACCGCGGGCTGGATCAGGTTCACGCGTCCGCCGAACTCGCAGCGCTGGAACGACACCGTGCTGCCGAAGCGCGCCTTCCAGAACCACGCCTCCATCGCGAACGTCGCGTCGGCGAACGACACGCCGTGGTTGAACCGCGTCCCGTCGCCGCCCTCCTCCCAGGACTGGTACTCGTCGACCAGCCTGGCCATCGGCCACCGCGGATCGTCCTCGTTGAGCTCGCCCCATGCCGGCGGCCGGCGGCTCTCGACCTCCTCCCAGGCCTCGTCGTCCTCGTTCAGCATCTCCTCGCCCCGGCCGAACCAGGCGATGCTCTGGAAGCGCACGCGCGAGAAGTCGGCGTCGGCCCGGAACCTGGTCCGCCCGAAGTCGGCCTCGCGATTGAACCGCGCGCCGGCGAAGGACGCGTCGCCTTCGAAGACCGACCGCTGGAACAGCGCCGTGTCGGCGAAGCGGGTCCGGGCGAAGATTGAGGTGCCGCGGAAGTGGGTGTCGGTGAAGCTGACGTCGCCGAGTCGGCAGCCGCCGAAGTCGACGTCCGGCAGGACCGCGGTGTCCAGCTCCAGGTCGAGGCAGTGTTCGCAGCCGGCCTCGCAGGCGGAGCCGGACGCCTCGGTATCAGGATGCTGGTGCGCCAGCACCGCCAGCAGCGCGACGGCCTGCTGCCCGGCCGCCGCCGGCCCCGCCGGCTCGCGCAGGTAGCGGCACACGGCGTCGGCGACGGGCTGCCGCTGCTCGGGATGCTCCCGGGCGAGGGCTTCGAGCTCCTGAAGGGCGGCGCGATGCGCGGCCACGTCCCCGTCGGCCAGTAGGCGAGTTGTCAGCCGGGCGTCCATGAACGCACGTTACGGATGGACGGCCGACGGCGGGGACAGTAGAAATACCGCCATCTCGGCTACGTGGTCGATGCTCGCGCGCGGACGAAGCCGGCGCGGACGGCGAGCGGTCCGGGCTCGACCATGATCAGCTCGTAGCCGAGGGAGCGGTAGACCTTCGCGTGCAGTTCCTCGAACCGCGCCGCGTCCTCCGGCGTGATGCGCCGGGCCGGGGTCGGCGTGAGGAAACCCTGGCCGACGACGAAGAACACGCCGCGTTCGTAGACGTGCTCGGCGCGGACGCGGTCGAGCTCGGCGGCCAGCACGGGGCCGACGGGGTGGCCGAGGAACTGGGCCAGCGCGTACGTGCAGACCGGGGAGCGGTCGAAGAAGACCGGCCCGTCGCCGCGGATGCAGTCGGCGGTGAGCTGGCGCCGGCGTTGCAGCGCGGCGATCGTCTCGGGGAAATCAGGCTGCTGCCACGGTTCGTCGACGCCCTGAGCCTGCGCCAACGCGATGACGTCGGTCGCGGCCTCCTCGACGACGCCGACCATGCCACCCACGCCACCCACGCTGCCCGCGCCGAGGGCTTCGGGCCCGTCGAGCTCAAGCTGCCGCAGGATCGCGGTCTTGCCCGACCCGGGCGCTCCGGTCAGGACGAAGCGGTTCACCGATCTCCTCAATCTCAGGTCTGATCTCAGGTCTCTGCGACGACCGGTGCCAGCGCCGCCGACAGCTCGCTGTACGTCACCGGCATCAGCGCCCGCCACGCCAGCGCGCCGTTGCGGTCGATGATGAGCGTGGAGGGCACCGAGCCCAGCGAGACGATGCCGGCGAGCTTGCTGAGCAGCGCCGAGTCGTCGCCGTCGACCAGGTTCGGGTAGGTGATCTGCTGCTGCTTGACGAAGGCCTGGCCCTGGCCGTCGTTGTCCCGGGCGTCGATGCCCACGAACTGCACGCCCTGGGATTTGAAGGCCTCGTAGGTGCGCTCCAGGTACGGGGCCTCGGCCTGGCAGCTGTCGCACCAGGAGGCCCAGATGTTCATGACGACGACCTTGCCCTTGTACGCGCTCAGGTCGAGCTTGGCGCCGTCGAGGGTGGTGCCGGAGAGCACGGGGAGGGGCTTGCGGTCCTTGGGGGCGAAGGCGCCGGTGGTGCCGAGGCCATCCGTGTTCTTGGAGCCCGAGCTGCCGCACGCGGCGAGCCCGAAGGTCAGCGCGATGGCCGCGATCACGGCGAGCGACCTGCGGGTTCGGCGGGTTCCGAGGTTCGGGCGCAACATGTGAAAAGTTTCTCATGCTCCGCACGGGCGTTCGGGGCCGGGTCGTACCCCGGCCCCGAACACGCCGCCACGCCGCCACGCCGCCACGCCGCCACGCCGCCACGCCGCCACGCCGCCACGCCGCCACGCCGCCACGCCGCCACGCCGCGGACCGGACCGGCTCCCGATCAGCGCGGCCCTCCGCCGACCGCTCCCGATCAGCGCAGCCCGATCGCCCACTCATAAACGGTGTCCGCGTCGCCGGCGGTGGCCGGGTCCCGAAGGAAGATCTGCCGTGGCCGCGAGTCCGCGTGCTCGTCGTGGTCGGCGAGCCAGCGCCGGAGCGATTCGAAGCCGAGGGTGGTCATCATGTTCGCCTTCGGCACGCTGATGAAGGCTTCGCGGCCGGCTTCCTCCGTGCTCGGCGTCATGTCGGGGTACCGGCTGGTGATCTCCTCGACGGCGGCGGCTTCGACCGGGCAGCAGAACTCGACGAGTCCGTCGCTGTCGTTGCTGATGTCGTTGTGGTAGCGCAGGAACGGCAGGCCCGCCTGGCCTTGCGGGCGCGGGATCGTGGGGCCGCCGAACAGGGCGAACAGGGGAGTGGCGAAGGCTCCGATCTGGTCGGCGGTGAGGGTTTCGGTGGTGCTGAGCAGGGTTCGGGCGGGGACGGTGCGGACGGACACCTCGTACATGGTCGTTTCCTTTCCGGTCAGCTGGTTGACGAGGAAGACGACCAGTTCCTGCTTGGCGTGGAAGCCCTGCCGCTGCTTGTCCCAGTACGCGACGAGCGCTTCGGCCAGCGCTTCCGGCGGCAGCTCGACGACCTGCCTGATGCGCGCCAGCGGCATGTCCAGCTGCCGCAGCTGCGCCACCCGCTGTGCCCGCCCGGCCTGGTCCGGCGAGTACCAGCGGTAGCCGGTGTCCGGGTCGATGTGCACCGGGCACAGGACTCGCAACTCGTCGTAGAGGCGCAGGGCCTTGGGCGACAGGCGGGTCAGGCGTGCGAACGCGCCGATCGTGAGAAGCTCCATGGTCGTCTCCCTCGTTCCGGGCGGTCCACCCGGTGATTCGACCATGAGGCTGTCCCCAAGGTGAAGGTCAAGCCGGCGGCTACCGCGCGATGCGGTAGTCGGTCAGCAGGAACCCGGCCGGCGTCGCCACGCTCTGGATCAGCTCCAGGCGGATCTCCGGCAGCCCGTCCAGCAGCCGGCGCCCCCGTCCCGCGATCACCGGCACGACCGCGAACCGCATCTCGTCGATCACCCCCGCCGTGAGCAGCGCCTGCGCGACCGAGATGCTGCCGTGGACCCCGATGTCGCCGCCGACAGAGTTCTTGAGGTCCTGCACGAACGGCACCAACTCCCCGTCGATCGCGGAGGCGTTGTCCCACTGGGCCGCCAGCGGTGTGGAGGTGGCGACGTACTTGGGGACCTTGTTGATGAACGTGGCGAACGGCTCGATGTCGCTGCCCGGCCAGAACCCGACCCACTCGTCATAGGTGCCACGGCCGAAGATGACGGCGTCCTGCGTGGCGATGATCTCGGTACCGCGGCCGTCGACCACGTCGTCCCACCCGGTCAGGAACGTGTCCGCGGCCTCGGCCACGCCGTCGGCGGACAGGAACTGGGTCAGAACCACCTTGCGCATCGGATTCTCCTCTGGTCGAGCACGTTGTCGTCCACTCAGACGGCTCGACCCGCCGAAACTCATCGGTGCCGCGGCGGGACGCCGACCGACGTCCCGCCGCGGCCAGGAGACCGAACCGCCTGGCTCAGCCGCCCAGGCTGAACACCTGCGCCGACGTGTTGTCGCAGTCGTAGATCTGCAGCAGATCCCCTGCCTTCTCACTGTTGTTCGGATCGTCCAGGCACCGCCCCGACTGCGGGTTCAGCAGCGACCCGTTCGCCTGCGTCACCCAGGTCTGCGAACCGCTCCCGTTGCAGTCGTACAGCTGCACCGCCGTCCCGTTCGCCGTCCCGCCGTAGTTCACGTCGAGGCACTTCCCGAACACGCGGATCGTCTGGTCGCCCGGCGTGGACCACCGCTGCGCGTCCGTCTGGTTGCACGTCCACAGCTGCACGCTGGTCGCGTACGACGGATCGGCGCCCGCCACGTCCACGCACAGTCCGCCAGGCCCGTTCACCGGCCCCGGCGGCAGCTTCCACACCTGCGCTGCGCCCGCGTTGCAGTCCTGCAGTTGCAGCTGGACCGCACCCGGAGTGGTGTTCCCGCCGGGCACCGTGAGGCAGCGCCCCGACTGCGGGTTCACCAACTCGCCGTTGCTCTGCGCGACCCAGTTCTGCGACCCGGTGGTGTTGCAGTCGTAGAGCTGGATGGCCGTCCCGCTCGCGGTACCGGCGTTGGCCGCGTCCACGCACTTCCCCAGCACCTGCAGCGCGCCGCCGGTGGTGCCGTTGGCCGTGTAGGTGAACTGCTGCGCAGTGCCGTGGTTGCACGTGTACAGCTGCATCGCCGTGCCGTTGGTCGTCGTGCCGCCGCGGGTGTCCAGGCACAGGCCCGCGTCGCCGATCACCTCCCCGCTCGTCGGGTTGGCCGTGGCGCTCCCGGTCAGGCTGATCGTGTGCGAGGAGCCGACCGGCAGCGCGCCGGTGGTGACGGTCGTCGTCCGCAGGCTCGGGTTGTACGCCCACGCGGTCTCCGGCACCTGCGTGCCGTCGACGAACACCGCGGTCGGCGCGACCGTGTTCGACAGCCGCAGCGTGTACGAGCGCTGAGTCGCCGCGCCGCTGAAGCCGCCGGTGTCGGCGCCGATGGTCAGCGTCCGGGACGCGTCGCTCCAGGAGATCGGCGTGGTGGTGGACTGGCCGCTCTGGTAGCCGTTGCCCTCGCCGGCGTCCTGGTAGAGCGGGAACGAGCCGTCCGCCCCGGCCGCGACGGACAGCGTGACCTGCGTCAGCGGCGAGGAGTTGGCGTCGGGCACGTAGTTGGTGCGCTGCGGCATGATGCCGCCGCTCTTGATCAGCACCGGCATCTGCGAGAGCGGGTCGGTGATGGTGACGGTGGTCGGGCCGGTGTAGCTGGTCCCGGTGAAGTAGTCGGTCCAGGTGCCCGGCGGGATCCAGGCGCTCACGGAACCGTTTCCGTTCGCGTCGCTGGCGCTGGTGATGGGAGCGACGAGCACGTTGTCGCCGTACAGGTACTCCTGCTTGAAGGTGTACGCCTCGTTGTTCGACGGATAGTCGAGATACAGGGGCCTGATGATCGGCACGCCGGTGGTGTTCGCCTGCGCGGCCAGCGTGTACGTGTACGGCACCAGCGCCTCCCGCAGCCGCAGGAACCGCTCGGCGCTGGCGTCTGCGGCCGCGCCGTAGTTCCAGGGCAGCCGGTCGCCGTGGTCGGAGTGCAGCCGGTCGACCGGCTGGAAGGTGCCGAGCTGCACCCACCGCGCGTACATGTCGTCGGCCAGGTGGTTGCCGTGGAAGCTGCCGATGTCGTTGCTGACGTTGGAGATCCCGGCCGCGGCCTCGTCCCCGGCGAACTGCGCCTCCAGCGCCATCATGGCCCAGGTGGCCTCGGTGTCCCCGGTGAACTGCATGGTGTTGCGCCGCTCGGACCACGGCCCGAGCGCGTAGTTGCCGTTGTCCCCGGCCTGCGAGGAGGAGCCGATGCGGCCGAAGGAGAAGCCGCGCAGCCCGCGCGCTGTGCCGTCCTGGGCATAGGCCTGGTTGATGAAGTTGCCCGGGGCGACGTGCGGGTCGCTCGCGGTGGAGTTGCCGCAGCCGCCGCAGTAGTCCAGCCACCACTCGCGCACGCCCTGCTGCTCGAACGGCTTGTGCAGGTTGAAGTACGCCGCCAGCTGGTTCGGGTTCGACCAGTCGAACTCGTAGTCGCCGGAGCGCGTGACGTCCGGGGACAGGCCGCCGGCCGTGCTGTTCGCGCCGGCGAACTGCGGGTCCGATCCGGAGATGGCGGTGTGGATGTTGAGCGCCGTCTCCAACCCCTGCTGTTGCGTCCAGCTCATGAAGGCGTTGGGATCAGGGAACAGGGAGTTGTTCCAGTTCCAGCCGTCCCACTGGTTCGGCGACTTCCAGTCGGTGTCGATGACCAGCCAGTCCAGCGGCGTGAACGTGCTGCGGAAGGTCGGCAGCAGCGTGTTCTCGTAGTCGGACGTGCTGTAGGCGTAGTAGCGCGAATACCAGACGCCGTAAGCGGATTCCGGGAGCAGGTTCGTGTTGCCAGTCAGGGCATTGAGGTCGGACAGTCCCTGCTTGTAGTTGGTCCCGTACCCGAAGAAGTACCCGTCCTGATACGGCTGACCGCCGTGGCCGGGCCGGTCGGTGACGGTGCCGTTCGCGTTCAACAGCGCCGAGCGCGAGTCGTCCAGCAGGTACCAGCCGTCGCGGTCCAGGATCCCCGGCCGCTCTGTCGCGGTGGCCGGGTTCTGGTTGTCCAGCGAGCTGGACCAGCCGCCGAGGGTGTCGGTGGGGCCGGCGCCGTAGGCGGTGGTCAGCAGCGCGCTGGAGGCCCCGGGTGCGGGGTAGCCGGCGCCGGAGGCGGTGACGGCCAGGCTGTCCAGGTTCACGTTGGCGCTGTCGGAGGCGTTCTGCACGATGCCGATGGTGTTGACGCCGGCGTTCAGCGTGACCGGCACCGAAACCGTGGACCAGGTGTCCCACGAACCGGTGACCGGCATGCTGAGCGTCGGTCCCGGCGCGCCGTTGACGGTGGTCGACAGCGTCCGGGTGATGCTCTGGCCGTCGCCGCCCTGGGCGTTGGCGTAGCGGACGCTGAGTTGGTACGACCCGCTCGACGGCACGGCCGAGACGTCCTGCTGGACCTCGCTGTGCACCTGGTTGAAGCCCGCGACGAAGCCGGACCCGGTGTGGTTGTTGTGGTCGTAGGCGGCCATCGCGCCCCAGCTGAGCAAGCCGTCCTCGGCCTCGCACGCGGTACCGAACACGCAGTAGGACGGGAACGACGGCGCGGCGGTCGCGTTGGTGCCCGAGACCGTGACCGAGGTGTTGGCAGCGGTGAACGGCCCGCTGCCCTCCTTGTACCGAAGCGTCACGGAACCGGTGCTGATCACGCGGAAACCGCCGCTGACCGACGTCGTGAACGGTACGGACGGAAACGAGCGGTTTACAGCGTTGAAAGTCGCAGCATCCTGGAACTTGTTGTCCCCGGCGTACTCCATGCGGATCAACGTGGGAGTGAGTACTTCGAACCGGGCGCTGCCGTCGGTGACCGCGGTCGATGCGGCTGTGGCCTGGGCTTTTCCGCCGGAGCCGGCCGCGGTGGCGGCGGCCGGCGAGTACAGGGCCGCACCCGCGAGGGCGAGGAGGCTGACGGTGACCGCCAGCCGGGCTCTTCGTTGCATGCCTGATCAGCTCCATCCGGGGGCTTTGACAACGTTGCCAACAACGTTGTAATAGGCATTTAACAGACAGTCAGCCGATGAGCAAGGGGTGGAAGTCAGGATGCTGTGACGCGGGGTTACTGCCGGTTCAATTCCGCGAGATATCCGCTGACGCTCATCTGCAGGGAGCCGTTCTGGTTCAGCGTGTAGATCTCGTCCGCCATGATCGGTACGCAGCCGGAGCTGGCGGTGCCCGGCACGTAGCGCAGCACCATACGGCTGGCACTGGCGGACACCAGCGACGTCCTGATCGTGCACATCTGACCGTTGCCGCCGTCATTGGTGACGGTGCCGACCGGGTCGCCCACGCGTCCCTGAGCCACGGTGACGGTCATCGGCAGCGGATAAGGGAGCTGCGATCCGCTCACCGTGCCCTGCCATGTTCCCAGGTAGCCGCTGGGGACCGCGCCGCCCGCGGATCCCGTCGTGACCTGTTTTCCGGTCTGGGCGTTCGAGGTCGGCGCACTCCCGCCGCCGTACTGCGACGTCGTGTCAGAGGACGAAGACTGCGACACGGCGACGACGACGGCCGCCACGACGACCACCGCGCCGGCGCCGAGCGCCGCGATGAGCGGCCCGCGCCGCTTGGGGCTCGGCGGTGGCGGCGGGTTCCGCCACGCGGGAAAGGCCGGGCTGGTCATCGTCGCCATCGCGGTCGGCGGGGCTTCGGTCGGCGGGTGGGTGAAGGACGGCTGCCCTTGGTATCCACGCTGGTAGTCAGGTGCCAGGAAACCCTGTGGCGGCACCTGGTTCGCTTCCGCCATCCGGATCGAATCGTTGACCGCCGGCTGCCGTGGCGGAAGCGTCCGGGTCGGGGCCTGTGCGGAGGGATCGGCTTGCGCCGGGTCGGCCGCGGGGTCGGAGTCGAGGTCCAGCAGCTCCACGGCCAGCCGGCCGACCGACGCCGAGATGGCCGGGGGCAGCCAGCCTTCGGCGCCGAGCCGCACACGGTCCCCGCCGGCCTCCAAGCCCATGCGCAGCTGGTCGAGTGTCGGGCGCGCTGCGGGATCCTTCGCCAGGCACGCCGCGACGAGCGGACGCAGTTCCGGGGCGACCCGGCTCAGATCAGGGTCCTCATGAAGCACCCGGTACAGCAGCGTCGCCACCGGCAGCTTCTCGCCGAACGGCGACGTCCCGGCCGCCGCGAAGGCCAGCACCGCACCGAGCGAGAACACGTCGCTGGCCGGTCCGGCCGCCGTGCCCTGCGCCTGCTCCGGCGACAGGTACCCCGGCGAGCCGACGAGCAGGCCGGTCCGGGTGAGCTGTACCGCGGCGTCCAGCGCGCGGGTGATGCCGAAGTCGATGAGCCGGGGCCCGTCGAGCGCGAGCAGGACGTTCGACGGCTTGACGTCCCGGTGCACGAGCCCGAGCTTGTGCACGGCGTCCAACGCCTCCGCCAAGCCGGCTCCCAGCGCGCGCACCGAGGCCGACGGCAACGGACCGAACTCCTTCACCGCCGCCTGCAACGAGGGTCCGGCGACGTACCCGGTCGCGACCCACGGCTGCGGCCCCTCGGTGTCGGCGTCGAACACCGGCGCCGTCCAGCGTCCGCCGACCCGCCGCGCCGCGGCCACCTCCTGCCGGAAGCGCTCACGGAACTCGTGGTCGTTGGCGTAGTCCGCGTGCACCCGCTTGACGGCCACCGTCCGGCCCCCGGCGGTCCGTCCGAGGTAGACCAGGCCCATCCCGCCGGCGCCCAGCCGCCGCAGCAACCGGTACTGCCCGATCCATCGCGGATCATCAGCCGTCAGCTGTTCCATCCCCGACCGCTCCCCTCAGGCGCGGCGCACCGAGGAGGCCCGTCTCATCGGTCGGCGTCGCGGCAGACACGACGACCATAGTGCACGTGAGGCGGCACGTTGAGGGAGACCGGGCTCGGTCAGCGGATCCCCAGCTTCCGCATGAATCGCAGGCCCTTGATGGTCTTGTCGACCTGCTTGGTCCAGTCGGTGTCCGGCGGGTTCGTCAGCACCTGCCGCTTCAGCACGGCCACGTTCTGCACGTCCGTGTACTTCAGCATCCCGGCGTCCCCGTGCCGGCTGCCGACCCCGGACGCCTTGAAGCCGCCGGACGTGCTCTTCTTCGACGCGTAGGACGCGGCCAGGCCGTCGTTGACGTTGATGTTGCCGGCCTCGATCCGGCGCCCGACGGCCTCGGCGGCCTTCCGGTCGCCGCCCCACACGCTGGCGTTCAGGCCGTACTCGGTGTCGTTGGCCATCGCCACGGCCGCGTCGACCGAGGAGTAGGGGTAGATCGCGGTGACCGGACCGAACGTCTCGGCCGTGGCCAGCGTCATGTCCGGGGTGACGTCGGTGAGCACGGTCGGCTCGAAGAACGCCGGGCCCAGGTCCGGCCGCGCCTTGCCGCCGGTCAGCACGGTCGCACCCTTCGCGACCGCGTCGTCCACGTGCGACTGCACGCGTTCGCGCTGCGGCACCGACACCAGCGAGCCCATGTCCGGTGAGAAGTCGTAGGCGGCCGCGACCCGGATCGCCTGCACGGCCTGGACGAACCGCTTGGTGAACTCCTCCCGGCGGCGCTCGGAGACGTAGATCCGCTCGATGTGCATGCAGGCCTGTCCGGTGTTCAGGAACGTGGCCGTGACCGTGCCCGCGATCACCTCGTCCAGATCCGCGTCGTCGAGCACGATCAGCGGGTTCTTGCCGCCGAGTTCGAGCGTGCAGCCGATCAGGCGCTGCCCGGCCTGGGCCCCGATGATCCGGCCGGTCGCGGTGGAGCCGGTGAACATGACGTAGTCGGCGCCCTCGATCAGCGCCGCGCCGATGTCAGGGCCCTCACCGCAGACGATCTGCACCAGCCCGGCCGGCATCCCGGCCTCGGAGAGCAGGCCGACCCCGTAGGCGACGTTCAGCGTGGACTTGTTGTCCGGCTTCAGCACGACGCCGTTCCCGGCGATCAGCGCGGGCATCGCGTCCGACAGGCTGGTCGCGAACGGGAAGTTCCACGGGGATATCAGCCCTATGACGCCCTTGGGGATCCGG
Organism: Catenulispora sp. EB89; assembly: GCF_041261445.1. NCBI lineage: Bacteria > Bacillati > Actinomycetota > Actinomycetes > Catenulisporales > Catenulisporaceae > Catenulispora > Catenulispora sp. EB89. The sequence continues at coordinate 108,566 of NZ_JBGCCU010000024.1, read as the reverse complement.
ACCTCGGTCGAGGTGGAGACCAGCGGCACCACCCCGCCGTGCTTGCGCTCCTTGAGGATCCGCGGCGCCGCCTTGATGTAGTGGCTGGTGACCATCAGGACGTCGCAGGTCTCTTCGAAGGCCATGCGCCGGGCCTTGCCGGTCTCGACCTGCATCAGGTCCGCGACGATGAGGCCCCGCTCCAACAGCAGCGCGTGGAACCGCTTCATCACGCCGACGCGGCGCTTGAGGGGCCAGGAAGCCCAGACCGCCTGCGCCGTTCGGGCTGCGGCGTAGGCGGTCTGGACGTCTGCGGGGTCGGACTGCGGGAGGTCCACGACCTTGTCGCCGGTGTAGACCTCGGTCACCGCGTATGTGCGACCGCTGGTGGAGACGACCATGCCGGTGAGCTTCGCGAGCAGTTCAGAGGTGACTGACGGCGGCAGACTCATGGCCGAACTGTAACTCGTTCTAGTTGCGATGTCTCCAGTCGTGGGGCTCGGAAACGGCGCGGCTCAGAAGCGCTTCGGCTTACAAGTCGCGCGGTTCAGAACTGGCGCGGGTTGCAGACGTCGTCGGCCATCGCCTTCTGCCACCCGACCATCGCCGACTCGGGCACGAGCCCGTTGGGGGTCCCGGGCGCGGGCGTCAGCGGCAGCGAGATGTCGACCGTCTGCGTCCCCCACGGCCGGTCGACGCGCAGCGTCACCGGGAACGAGTCCGACGGGACCGCGGCGCAGTCAGTGATCTGATAGGCGACCTCGACGATCGCGATCTGGCCCGGACGCAGGTCGAACGGCACCGCTGTATTGCCCTGGAGCTCCAGGTCCTTCGGGAGCCCTTCCGGGCCTCCGGGTTGGACGAGGTGCAGGCCGGGGCCGTCCTTGCCGACGCCGGTCACGTGGACCGTGGTCCAGCCGTTGTTCTGTACCGCGACCTGCCGAGTGAAGAACTTCGTCTTCGGCGAGGCCGCGCCGGAGTTGGCGGAATCGGCGGAGTAGTCGACGTGCGCCCGGACCACGCCGGAGCGGTCGATCGTGAAGCCGGCGATCAACAGGGCGACCGCCGCCGAGGCCGCCGCGAGCGCCCGCCGGCGTTGCGTGCGGCTCATGTTCCCGGCGTTCGGATCCAGTTCCGCCCAGACCTCGTCGCTCACCCACCGCGTCTGTGTCCGTGTCATGCCTACCCCCTGATGGCATCCGGGCCGAGTCGTTCTCGGCGTGGACAATGTAGCAATGTCTCGCTACATTGACCAGCATGCTGCCGTCGTCCTTCATCGCCGTGCTCGTACTGGGCCTGGCCGTATTGCTGCTCATGACTGTGTACGCGGCCGTGGGTCCGGTTCCGCGCCGCCGCGTCGAGGAGTTCGCCCGCCTGCACTCGCTGCGGGTGACCGTCGGGAACGGGAACCAGATCATCGCCTATCGGGCGATCACCCGGAGGTGGCGCGCCGCCGGGTTCACGGTCGGTGTGCTGGCCACGTTCGCCGCCACCGGGACCTACGGCGTGGAGTTCCAGTGGGCGCTGGCCGGCTGGTTCGCCGGCGCCGCCGTCGCCGAACTCCGGGTCGCGCACCTGGATCGCGGGCCGCGTACGTCGGCGTCGCTGGCGTCCCGCCGCGCTGCCGACTATCTGCCGTGGGCCGGACGGTGGGCTGTACCGGCGGCTATGGTCCTGTGCGTGTTGAACGCCGTCTTCTGCTTCGCCCGCCGCGGCTCCCACCCCGAGGGCGATATCAGGGCCATGATGACCTGGACGGTCGTCGGACTCGGCGTCGGCGCCGTCGCGCTCGCGGCGCAACGCCACGTTCTGCGCCGTCCGCAGCCGCTGGCCGAGCCGGACCGGATGGCCGCCGACGACGCGATCCGCTCCCGCTCGCTGCACGTGCTCGCCGCGGCCGGGATGGTGCTGGTCGGCTCGTGCGTCGCGTCCCAACTGGTGGCGGCCGACGTCCTGCTGCACAACCACGTGACAGGGATCTTCGACGCCCTGTTCGTCGTCGGCTTCCCGGTTCTCGGACGGATCCTGGCCTACTGGCCCTCGCCCCCGCGCGGCTCCGGTTCCGGGCAGGCCGCCCCGGGACCCGCATGATCGTCGAGCTCGACGACGCCAGCCCCGTCCCGCCCTACGAACAGATCCGGGCCCAGGTGGCGGCGATGATCGGCTCCGGGGCGCTGCCGCCGGGCACCCGGCTGCCGCCGATCCGGCAGCTGGCCGGGGATCTCGGCCTGGCCGTGAACACCGTGGCGCGGGCCTACCGCGAGCTGGAGGCCGGCAGTCTGGTCACCAGCCGCGTGCGGACCGGCACGGTGGTCGCGCCCCGCACCCCGCGCGACGCCGACGACCGCACCGCCGCCGACACCCGCCGCCTCCTGACCGAGGCGGCGCGGTCCTTCGCGGCCACCACGCGGCGGCTCGGCATCGCCGACGGCGACGCGCTCGCGGCGGTCGCCGCGGAGCTCGGCGGAGAATCAGCGAGTTGAGGTTTCGGGAAGCAGGACGCTGACGGCCGGCGTTGACGGACACGGAGTATTCGACAACGGCCGTGAGGCACGGAAGAGGGTCAAGAATGGCGAACACCATAGTCATCGGCGGCACCGGCGGGCTCGGGCAGGTCATCGCCCAGCGTCTGGCCGATCGCGGGGACGAACTCGTCATCACCAGCCGGGACCTCGCGCGGGCCGAGGAGGCGGCGGGCCGGATCAAGGGCGTGGCCCGGGGCCTGGCCCTCGATCTGTCCGAGCCGGCGGGGATCGCGCAGGCCCTGGCCGGTGTCGAGGAAGTGGACAACCTCGTCATCGCCGGCATCGAGCAGACGCCGAACACGCTGGCCGCGTTCGACGTCGAGGCCGCGGTCCGGGTGGTGACGATCAAGCTGGTCGGTTACGCCGAGGCGGTGCGGGTGCTGCGTCCGCGGTTCCAGCCGGGCGCGTCGGTGGTGCTGTTCGGCGGCGTGGCCAAGGACAAGCCGTATCCGGGTTCGACGATGGTGACGGTCATCAACCAGGGCGTCTCGGGACTGGCCCGGACGCTCGCGATCGAGATCGCGCCGCACCGCGTCAACGCCATCCACCCGGCCGTGGTGGGGGACAGCCCCAAGTGGCGCGACTACGAGAACCACCCGAGCGTGCCCCGGACGCCGATCGGCCGGCTGGTCACCATGGACGAGGTGGCCGGGGCCGTGGAGTTCCTGCTCACCAACACCGGGATCAACGGTCAGGACCTGGTCATCGACGGCGGCGTACAGCTCACCTGATCACGCGCTGATCGGTCGGCGCTCACCGGAGAATCGCGCGGACGCCGTCGGCGAGTCCGGCCGCGTCCGCCACGCCGAAGGCGACGCGTTGGAGCAGCATTTCCGTGCAACAGCGCCATGTTCCGGCGCACTCCCTCGAAGCCATCGACCGCGGCCGCGACGATGATGTCGCCGCGTTTGGAACGATCATTCACGGAAATCGGACCGGAACCAGAAGCGGAAGCTCGGACGCGGAGGGACAAACATGAGCACGGCGCTGAGGATCGCCTCGTACACCTATGAGCACACGCTGGCGCTGTTCGACGGCCGGGTCGGGATCGACGGCGTGGACGCGACGTTCGAGACGGCGCCGCTGGTCTCGGACATCTTCCGGGACATGATCGAAGGACGCTACGACGTCGCAGAGCTCGGACTCACCTACTTCCTGCGCACCTTCGACCCCGACGACCCGCGGTACCTGGCGCTGCCGATCCTGCCGAACCGCAACTTCCGGCACTCGGCGGTGTTCGTGAACTCGGCCGCCGGCATCCGCACGCCGCAGGACCTCGCGGGGCGGACCATCGGCGAGTTCGCCTTGTACGGACACGACCCCGGCGTGTGGATGAAGGGCATCCTGGCCGAGGAGTACGGCGTCACGCCGGAGCAGTGCCGGTGGGTCGTCGGCGGGACCAACCACCCGATCCCGGCGTTCGACTGGCTTCCGCAGCCGGTGCCCGCCGGGGTCGATGTCCGTCGCGCACCCGAGGGTGCGACCTTGGGTGCGATGCTGGAGACCGGGGAGATCGACGCGTTGATCTCGGTCGATGTGCCGCGGTCCGTGTTGGAGGGGTCCTCGGCGACGGCGCGGCTCTTCCCCGACTACGACGTCGTGGAGCGGGACTATTTTCGGCGTACCGGGATCTTCCCGCCGATGCACATCGTCGCGATCCGAGCCGAGGTGGCTCAGAACGCTGACGTGGTGCGCGCCGTCTACCGTGCCTTCTGCGAGGCGAAGGATCTGACCGCGCGCAGGTACCTCGACGAGGCGGCGAAGCAGCACATGGGGGTCATGACGCCCTGGTTCAGCAAGCTCTTCGCCGATAACCGGAGTCTGTTCGGGGACGACTGGTGGCCGTACGGCGTGAAGGCCAATCGGAAGGCCGTCGACACCTTCCTTCGGTACCACTACGAGCAGGGGCTGTCGGAGCGGTTGCTGACCTGCGCGGACATCTTCGTACCCGAGCTGCTCACGGTGTGAGGACGATGCGGCCGAAGACCGAGCCGTCGTCCATCAATCGGTGCGCGTCAGCAGCCTGATGGAGTCCCATCACGTGGTGGACGACGGGATGCAGGTCGCCCTTTGCGGCGGCCTCGAACTGCTCGGCGCGGGCGCTGTTCCACGTGTCGATGGGGACGGTGTCGAGGCTGAACGTCGCGAACGAGCGCGACTGCCGGAACGCCTGCAGCAGCCGCATTCCGAAGTCCGCCGGCGGCATGCCCGCCACGATGCCGACGAGCACCAGACGGCCGTTGGGGTTGAGGCGGTCGATGAAGTCCGGCATGGCCGCGCCGCCGACGATGTCGATGATGACGTCGAAGGTGTCTGATTCGGTCTCGTCGGCTTGGCGGTTGTCGGCACTGTCGCTGCTTTCGCCGCCGGTCCTGTGTCCGGCCCGGTTGAGGACGAGCGTCGCGCCGAGGTCACGCAGCCGTCGCCCGCGTTCGGCGTCGGAGGTGGTGACCGCGACGACGCTCGCGCCGCCGCGGGCGGCCAGTTCCACGGCCGCGATGCCGATGCTGCCGGCCGCACCGCGTATGAGCACTGATTCACCTGCGGTGAAGTGCGCGTGGGCCAGCGCGAAGTGGGCGACCGGGGCCGCGCTGCCGAGCGTCACGGCGTCGACGGCGGACAGTCCGTCGGGCAGCGCGGTGACGCGGTCGAGGTCGGCCGTGGCCAGATCGGCGTAGGCCCCGCTGGTCCCGGTGAACGCCCATACGCGGCGTCCGATCCAGGCCGGGTCGACGCCGTCGCCGACCGCCGTGACCGGCCCCGCCACTTCGCTGCCGGGGATCAGGCCCTCGGCGAACCCGAAGGTGCCGAGGGTTCCGCGCCGGATCACGGCGTCGACCCCGCCGACCCCGACCGCCTCGGGCGCGATCAGGACCTGGCCCGCTTCGAGCACCGGATCCGGGACCTCGCGGACCGCCATCCCCGAGGGGTTTCCGAACTTCTCGATCACGATCGCGCGCATCATCTCTCCTCCTGGTTGATCTGCCTTGAGCCGCTGATCAGCTACGATTCGAACGTAGTGGACGCCTGCGTCCACTTAGCGGAAGTGAGATCGATGAGCGAAGAAGTGACTCAGAAGCTCCGCGCCGACGCGCAGGAGAACCGCGACCGGATCGTGGAGGCCGCTCGCGCGCTGTTCTCCGAGCGCGGTCTCGAAGCCTCGATGCGGGAAGTCGCGCGGGCCGCCGGGGTGGGGCCGGCGACGCTGTACCGGCGGTTTCCGACCAAGCAGGCGCTCATCGACGGCGTGTTCGCGGACGAGCTGCGAGCCTGTCGGCAGATCGTGGTGGACGGATGCGCCGACCCGGATCCGTGGCGCGGCTTCGCGTGGGTCATCGAGCACCTGACCGTGCTCAACGCGCAGAACAAGGGGTTCATCGACGCCTTCATGTGGGCCAGCCCGGAGGCGCCGGTGTTCGCCCGGCATCGTGCTTCGCTGCTGCGCGAGCTCGAAAAGCTCGCCGCGCGGGCCAAGCGTGCGGGGCGGCTGCGGCACGACTTCGTGCTGGACGACTTCGTTCTCGTCCTGCAGGCCGGCCGCGGGCTGTCGGCGTCCCGGCCGGCCGACCGGACGCTGGCGGCCCGGCGGTTCGCCGCGCTCGCGCTGGATTCGTTCCGGGAGAGCGAGACGAACGGGGCGTTGCCACGGAAGCCTTCGCTCGTCGCGGAAGCGATCCGCGTCCCTCGGTGACTGTTAGCGATCATCCGGATGCGCTGAGCTCTTGACGCGGCCGACGCGGGTCGCGAGGATCGCGAATATCAGAGCTCTGTGATGAGCTGCCGATCTCCGGAGGGGGACCTGCCATGGCCAACGATTTCGTGCCGCGTGAACCCGAGATCGCGTTCTACATCGAGACCGAGAAGGACGTCACCGGCAGCGCCGGCGACCTGATCCGGTACGAGCCGATCGAGCCGGGGGAGTACGCGTTCGTCGCCGGCGCGGGCGCGATGTACCGGGTGCTGTACCAGTCGACGAGCGGGACGAAGGCACGCTTCGGGCAGCCGATCGCGGTCTCGGGGCTGATCGCCTTCCCCGACGGCCGCGCGCCGGTCGGCGGATGGCCGGTGGTGAGCTGGGCGCACGGCACGGTCGGGAGCGCCGACAAGTGCGCGCCGTCCATGGACGCCTACGTCGACGCGGAGCCCGGCGACGAGGGTTTGGGCCTGCTCCGCAAGATCAACCGGGCTCCGCACCGGCTGCTCAGCGGGCTGATGGCCGCCGGCTGGGCCGTGGCGATGACCGACTACGAGGGGCTGGGAACGCGCGGCAACCATCCCTACCTGCTCGGCGAGTCGGAGGGACGCGGCGTGCTCGACATCGTCGAGGCGGCCCGGCAACTGGCGGTGCAGACCGACCGGCCGCCGCTGTCGGAGCGCTGCGCGATCGTCGGCCACTCGCAGGGCGGCCAGGCCGCGCTGTTCGCGGCGCACCTGGCGACCCGGAGTACGGATCCTTACTCGGTGCGGGGCACGCTCGTGGGCGTCGCCGCGCTGGCGCCGGCCTCCAACCTGAAGGGGACGCTGAACCCGTTCGACGACCCCGGCCTGCTGCTCGCGTACCGGCACCCGGAATCCGTCGGCGACCTGGGCGGCTTCTACGCGCTGTTCAGCAACGGGGTCTTCGGCGGCGACCCGGACATCGACGCCGCCGAGATCTTCCAGCCCGACGCGCTGGACAAGTACCGCGAGGACTTCGACACCAAGGCGCGCGGGGAGCTGAGCCTGGACCCGTTCTGGATGGAGCGCGCCCCGCTGGACGCCGACGAACCGGAGAACGGGATCTTCTGCTCGCCGACGCTGGACCCGCTCAGCCCGCGCGCGAAGGCTTGGAACGCTTACTGGAGGCAGGTCGACGGGTTCGACCCGGCCAAGCAGATCAGGGTGCCGATCCGCATCTCGCAGGCGCTCGGCGACGAGCGGGTCAAGGCGGACAAGACGCGGCGGCTGATCGCCGAGCTTCGCAGGATCAACGGGGCGGATTCGGTCGCAGAGCTCTACTACGGCGTGCTGGGTGGACGACCGGACCCCGCTTCGTTGGGGGAGCACTTCGCGCTGCTCGTCGACGACAGCGAGATCCAGGCGGTGGTTGATTGGCTTGACGAGCTGTAGTCCGGCTAGCGCCGTGTCGCGGTGCGGACCAGGTCGGCGACGGCCTTGGACCTGCTGTGCGGCGGCCAGGCGATGACGGTCGTGACGGTCGGCGCGTCCGGCACCGGTACCGTCGCGTGATCGTCGCGCAGGTGGGCTCGGAGGGACTCGGGCACGACCGCGCAGGCCCGTCCGAGCGCGATCAGCTGGAACAGCTGGGTGTGGTCGCGGACCTGCGGGCCGGGCCCGTCCGGGTAGCCGCCGCCCGGTCGGGGCCAGCGCGGCAGGGGCAGGCCTGTCAGGGTCCTGACTTCGGCTAGCGACATTCGGGGTCGGTCCGCCAGGGGGTGCCCCGCGGGCAGGACCACGACCTGCTGTTCGCTGTGCAGGTCCTCGGTGTCGAGGCCGGCCGTCGTGTCGTAGGGCCGCTGGAGCAGGGCGACGTCGGCACGTCCGTCGCGCAGCAGCCGTTCCTGCTCGCCCGGCCCGCACAGCACCACCTCGACGCCGACCGCGCCGGGCTCGGCGGCGTAGGCGTCCAGCAGCTTCGCCAGCAGTTCGCTGGACGCTCCGGCTTTCGTGGCCAGCACCACGCCGGGCGGTCCGACGGCGGCGCGACGGGTGCGGCGCTCGGCGGCGTCGACCGCGTCGAGCGCGGCCCGGGCCTCCTGCAGGAGTACGGATCCGGCCTCGGTCAACGTGACCGCGCGGGCAGTGCGGTGCAGCAGAACCACTCCGAGCCGCCGTTCGAGCTGCTGGATCGCCCGCGACAGCGGCGGCTGCGCCATGGCGAGCCGCTGCGCCGCGCGTCCGAAGTGCAGCTCCTCCGCGACGGCGACGAAGTATCGCAGCTCCCGCGTCTCCACCGCGTCATCGTATCCGGCGCTCACCACGTCCGATATCCGTGCGGTATCGCCGGCCACCGAGTCGGTCTTGGACGCTCCACCCGAGTCCGCACCACGATCGAAGCCATGAGGGAACAGACGATCGCACTGGTGACCGGTGCGAACAAGGGAATCGGATACGAGATCGCGGCGGGCCTGGGCGCCCTCGGCTGGCGAGTCGGCGTCGGCGCGCGGGATCAACAGCGCCGCGACACCGCGGTGGAGAAGCTGCGTGCGGCCGGGACCGACGCGTTCGGCGTCCCGCTCGACGTGGCGGACGACGCGAGCGTGGCCGCGGCGGCCGAACTGGTCGCCGACCACGCCGGCGGGCTCGACGTCCTGGTCAACAACGCCGCGATCACCGGCGGCTTTCCGCAGACGCCCACCACGGTCGACCCCGCGACCGTCCGGGGCGTGGTGGAGACCAACGTGATCGGCGTCATCCGCGTCACCAACGCGATGCTGCCCCTGCTGCGCGCCTCGGCGTCGCCGCGGATCGTGAACATGTCCAGCAGCGTCGGCTCGCTCACCCTGCAGACCACGCCCGGCCTCGACATGGGCCCGGTTCCCGCCGCGTACCTGGCGTCCAAGACCTTCCTCAACGCGGTCACGGTCCAGTACGCCAAGGAACTGAGCGGCACCAAGATCCTGATCAACTCCGGCTGTCCCGGCTTCACCGCCACCGACCTCAACGGCTTCCAGGGGGTCCGCACGCCTCGCGAGGGCGCGGCGATCGCGATTCGCCTCGCGACCCTGCCCGACGACGGACCGACCGGCGGATTCTTCGACGACGCCGGAGTCGTGGCCTGGTGACGGTGCTTCACCCCGCGCCGACCTCACACTGCGCCGACCTCACACCGCGCCGACCTCACACCGCCAGGTCTCCGGCTTCCGCCCCGCTCATCACCGCCAGCGTCTGCGGCGCCCGCGCCAGTACCCGGGCCGCCGCGCCGCGGGCTTCGGCGCCGGAGCCGAGGCGGCCGGCTACGACCGTGACCTGGCTCGCCGCTGAGGGCAGGGCGTAGCGGGCGATGCCGCGGCGGATGGGTTCGAACAGCGGCTCGCCGATGGTGGCGAGGTCGCCGCCGACCACGATCAGGCGCGGGTTCATCAGTGTCACCAGGGATGCCAGGGCGCGGCCGACCGCTTCGCCGGTGTCCTCCACGACGCGTGCCGTACCCGGGGTGCGGGTCGCCAGCAGGGCCGGGAGGTCGGCGGGGGCCACCGGTTCGCCCCAGCTGTCCTGGAGCAGGCGGGCCACGGCCACCGGGCTCGCGATCGTTTCCAGACAGCCGCGGTTGCCGCAGCGGCAGACCAGGCCGTCGTGGACGGCCGGCAGGTGCCCGATCTCGCCGGCCAGGCCGCCGGCGCCGAGTTGGAGGCGGCCGTCGGAGATGACGCCGGCGCCGATGCCGGCGGACAGGCGGATGTAGACCATGTCCGCGCTGTCGCGGCCGGCACCGTACATGTGCTCGGCCAGGGCGCCGGCGTTCGCGTCGTTCGTGATCTCGGTGGGCAGGCCGGTGCGGTGCTCGAGTTCGGGGCCGGGGCGGATGCCGGTCCAGCCGGGCATGATGCCCTCCGCCGACAGCGCGCCGACCGCGTCCACCGGGGCCGCGATGCCCGCGCCGAGGCCCAGGACCCGCTCGCGCGGGACGCCGTACTCGGTCATCGCGCGGCGGACCAGGTCGGCGGCCAGGTCGAGGGTCTCGTGCGGCGCGCGGTCGACCTCCTTGGCCTCGACCGTCTCCCACAGCGGCGTGCCGTGCACGTCGCACAGCGCGACCCGCACATGCGCGTGCCCGATGTCCGCGCCGATCGCGTACGCGACGGAACGGCTGAGCGCCAACGGCAGCGCCGGACGGCCCATCGAGCGGTTCTCCGGCTCGACGGCCCCGCTCCCGCCGTTCCCGCCGTTCTCCTCCACCACCAGCCCGGCCGCGATCAGGTCCGCGACCAGCACGGACACCGTCGCGCGGGACAGCCCGGTGAGCCGGACCAGCTCGGGCCGACTGGTCGTGGCGCTGGCGAGCAGGACCTGGAGGACCCGCAAGCGGCCCTCTTCTCGCAGATTCGGCGGCGTGGCGACGATGCTCTCCTCGGCTAGTTCCTGTTGTCTCGTATATTACGGCCGCAAAGTCGAAGGCTCGTGGGGTCTGCGCAGCGCAGACCCCACGAGCCCCGGAATGGTACGGACCCTGGCTCAGTCGGTGATGAGGTCGAACTCCTCCCACGGTCCGATGGCCGTGCGGTTGGCGATCAGCGGCGATGCCCCGGCGTTGTCAGCGGTCACGATGTCGTTGTTGGCATGGGACCGGAAGCTGACGCTGCCATCGGAGTTCTTGATCAGGTCGAACTCCTCCCACGGTCCGATGGCCGTGCGGTTGGCGATCAGCGGCGACGCCCCGGCGTTGTCCGCCGTCACGATGTCGTTGTTGGCGTGCGACCGGAAGCTGACGCTCCCATCCGCGTTGTGGATCAGATCGAAGGACTCCCACGGCCCGACCGCCGTCCGGTTCGCGATCAGCGGCGACGCGCCGGCGTTGTCGGCCGTCACGATGTCGTTGTTCGCATGGGCCCGCAGGCTGATCACCGAACTCGCCGTATTGCCGGACACCCCCACATAGAAGATGTGCATCGACACCGAACTCCGCGCCGCACCCGAGCTGACATTCGGCAGCACCACGGCCTGCACCGTCTTGCCCGCCTGCAACGGAATCGCCGCGTAGTACAGGTTCACCGCCTGCGTGATCTTCCCGCCGGTGCCGTTGATGTACGTCGGGCTGGCGATGGTGTCAGTACCCTGAGCCGCTGTCTTGGACCACCAGTCCGCGAACCCCAGGCTGTAGTCCTGCGTGCTCCCGTCGGTGTAGATGACGGTCCCGCTCCCCGAGGAAGCCCCGTACGTCGACGTGCCGACCACCGACAGCGTCGTGCCCGACCCGGACACCGGGACCGTCTGCCCGGAGGCCACGACGTCGTCGTTCGTCCCCGGCGCGGCGTTCGGCCAGCTGATGGTCGCGCCGTCGTGCGTGAGCGTCGCCCCCGGCGTGATCCCGGCGGCTGCGGACAGCGCCTGCGACGAATAGCTCGTCCCGCCGCCGTCCAGGTTGCCGTTCGCCGTGTTCGCGTCTTCGGTGATGCCGATGTTGTTGAAGGCGGCGTTCAGCGAGGCGTAAGCGATGTTCATCGTGCCGGAGTCGCTGTACGGACCGCTGCCGTTCAACGTGGCCTGTGCCGACACCGCGTACGGTCCGGCCGCCGCGCCGGAAGCCGCGGTCACCTTCCACGTCGTCTGCACCGACTGCCCGCCGCCGACGCTGGCGAACGTCGCCGGCGTCGTGGCCTGCGCGCTCCAGCCCGACGGCACGCTCAGCGCCACGGCCACGTTCGTCTCGGCGGCGGTGCCCCCGTTGACGAACGTCGTGGTCGCCGTGCCGCTCCCACCGGTCGTGACCAGCGCCGGCGCCGCGAGCTTCAGCGTGTGCCGCACCACGAACGGCGCGGTGCCGGTGACGCCGTTGACCGTCACGCTGATCAGCGCCGTGCCGTCGCCGACCGCGTGGACCTGGCCGGTGCTGGTGACGGTGGCGACCGTCGGGTCGCTGCTGCTGTAGCTGACCGAGGCGTTGGCCAGGTTCACGAACGACTGGTCGTTGTTCACCGCCTCGACCACGTTGTCCGCGGTCACGCTCATGTCCCGGCCCTGCGGCTGCGATCCGACGCCGGTGGTGTCGTCCTTGATCCACTGGTTCTTGCCGGTCAGGTCGATGGTCGACCCGGCGTCGTAGACGACGCTCTCCGGCTGCACGGTCACGTACTGCACCTTCGGTGTGATCGCGCCGGACACCGCGACGTTCACCGTCGAGCGGATGTCGGAGGAACTGGCGCCGACCTGGAGGCTGTACGTGCCGTCGTAGACCACTGACTTCATCGTCGTGGCGTTCCACAGTGACAGATCGCTGATCTTCACCGGGATGGTGATCTGCTGGGACGCTCCGGGGTTCAGGACGTTCGTCTTCTGGAAGCCCACGAGCCGCTTGTTCGGCAGCTGCACACCGGAGACCGTGAACTGAGTCCCGGCGTACAACTGCGCGACGGTCGCTCCCGCGCTGCTCCCGGAGTTGGTCACCGTGAACGAGACGTTGACCGTGCCGTCGGCGTTCGGGCTGGCGTTGTCGACGGTCGCGGCGGAGTAGCTGAAGTTCGAGTAGCTCAGGCCGTAGCCGAACGAGTACGTCGGTGTGCCGGTGAAGTACTGGTACGTCCGGCCCAGACCGCTGGTGTCGCCGGGGGTCAGGCCGTAGTTGCTCATCGCAGGGAGCTGCGAGTCGTCGGCGTACCAGGTGAAGTTCAGGTGCCCGCTCGGGTTCTGCTTGCCGAGCAGCACGTCGGCCAGCGCGGTGCCCTGGCTCTCGCCGTTGTAGCCGCTGAACAGGATCGCAGGCACGCTGCCCTGGACGTCGCTGATCTTCACCGGGCCGTCGGACTGGATGACCAGCGCGGTCTTCGGGTTGCCCAGCGCCGTGGTCTGGGTGATCAGCGAGTCGTAGTTGCCCGGCATGTTCAGCGTGGTGCGGTCGTTGCCCTCCTGCGCGTTGTTCTGGTTGGTGCCGACGAACAGCAGGACCAGGTCCGCGTTCTTGATCGCGGTCTGCGTCGCGCTGCTGAGCGTCGCGGCGCCGGTCGCGGTGCTGGAGGTGCCGGCCGCGTCGAACAGGATGTTCGCGTTCGGATTCGCCGCCTTGATCGCCGACGTCAGGCCCTGCACCGCGGTCACCTGGAGGGTCGGCGCCCCGGAGTAGTCGCCGAGGGTCACGGCGTTCGCCATGTCGCCGAGGATGACGACGTTGTTCAGCTTGCTCGCGGTGGCCGGCAGCAGCGGTGCGTTCGTCCCCGAGACGTTGCCGTTCTTCAGCAGCACCAGTGAGTTGTCGGCGACGGTGGTCGCCAGTGCCTGGTGCGCCGGGCTCTGGATCTGCGCCTTGGTGATGCTGGTGTAAGGAACCTGCGACGCCGGGTCGAACTCGCCGGTCTCCATGCGGATCGTGAACAGCTTCGTCAGGTCCGCGTCGATGACGCCCTCGTACAGGATCCCGGCGCTGATCGCAGCTTGGATGTTCTGCAGAGAGAACTCGTCGCCGCCGCAGTTGACCTGCGTGCCGGCGCGCAGCGAGTAGGCCTCGCCGCCGGCCGCGCCGGAGATCTTCGCGCCGGTGGAGGTGTTGGTCCAGATCGCGTTCGTGTCGCCGTCGTCCGTGGTCCAGCCCGGCGGGGCCCACGCGTGGCCGGCCGGGAAGTTGCGGTAGGTGGTGCCGACGGCGCCGCAGTCGGAGGTGACGTAGCCGTTGAAGCCGTACGTGCGCTGCGCGAGCTGGTTCGCCGTGTAGGTGTCGGCGACCGAGGGCGTGCCGTTGATCGCGTTGTAGGAGGTCATCAGACCCGCGACATGCGAGTTCTCGATCAGGGACGCGAACTGCTTGGTGTAGTAGTCGCGCAGGTCGGTGTCGCTGACGTTCGAGGAGATGCCCGTCCGGTCCTGCTCCACGTTGTTCAGGGCGTAGTGCTTGGCGGTCGCGGCGGCCTTGAGGTAGCCGTTCAGCGACTGGCCGGTCATGGAGTTGCCCTGGAAGCCGTTCACGAACGCCCCGGCCATCTGCCCGACCAGGTACGGGTCCTCACCGAACGCCTCGTCCGTGCGGCCCCAGCGCGGATCCCGGTCCAGGTTCACGGTCGGGGCCCAGAACGTCAGCGAGCCGTAGTCGCTCGCCGAGGGGCCGAGGTTGTTCTGGCCGGTGCCGAACAGCGACTTGTCCACCAGGCCGCGCGCCTCGTCCGAGATTGCTGTCGTCTCCTGGTAGACCAGCGCCGGATCCCAGGACATCGAGGACGCGAAGTTAGTCGGGAAGCTGGTCGCGACCGGCGGGTTGCCGGCGACGCTGCCGCTGTTCTGGTCGGCGCCGAGGTAGTTGATGCCGTGCTGGGCCTCGGCTTGATACGTGTACTGCTGGACGCCCAGGCGCGGGATCGCCGGGGCGCTGGTCGTGTTCAGCTGTGCTGCCTTCTCGGCCAGCGTCATCCGCGAGACCAGATCCGCGGCGCGGGCTTCGAAGGGATAGCTGGTGTTCAGGTAGATCGGCGTGCTGCTGGCCGCGGGTGTGGGGACGGCACTCTTCGCGGGGGCGGCCGCGACGCTGGTCGCGGACGCTGCGATAGCGCAGACCAGGACGAGGGCCGATCCCGCGGCCAGCAGCTTGCGGTGGGGGGTGGTACGTCTCATCGACTCGACTCCGGGCTCGGTGGCGGGGTTGGAGCGGGGACAAAGGACGGTGCTGACGGGGCTGGTAGCTGTGGGGGCGTTCGGATCTCAGTCGTGGATGAGGTCGAACTCCTCCCACGGCCCGATGGCGGTGCGGTTGGCGATCAGCGGGCTGGAGCCGGCGTTCTCGGCGGTGACGACGTCGCCGTTGGCGTGAGCGCGGAAGCTGACGCTGCCGTCGGAGTTGTGGATGAGGTCGAACTCCTCCCACGGCCCGATCGCGGTGCGGTTCGCGATCAGCGACGCCGCGCCGGCGTTCTCGGCGGTGACGATGTCGCCGTTGGCGTGCGCGCGGAAGCTGACGCTCCCGTCGGAGTTGGAGATCAGGTCGAACTGCTCCCAGGTGCCGATCGCGGTGCGGTTGGCGATCAGCGGCGCCGCGCCGGCGTTGTCCGCCGTGACGATGTCGTTGTTCGCGTGCGCCCGCAGGCTGATCACCGGAGTGCCGCCGCTGCCGCCGCAGGCCGAGGGAACCGGGGTTCCGGCGGGAGCTGTCCCGGCCACGATGTTCCACTGCACGAGCTGCGCGGCCTGGACGCTCGGGGCCGTGCAGATCCCGCCGCTGACGGCGGCCTGCGGTACCACGTTCCCGCTGACATCGACGACGTGGTAGCTCCCGGGCGTCATACCGAGGCCTGCGATGCTGAAGGTCACTGCGGCGTTGTAGGCGGTGCCGGAGGTGATGTCCGCGAGCGTCACCGTCGCGCTGGTGCCGTTCGTGGCGACGTCCGGTACGACTTGCAGCACGCCGCTGTTGGCGAGGGACGCGTAGGCCGGGGCGTACGAGGCGAGCTGCGATCCGTTGCTCAGCACCGTTCCGCCCGCGGACTGGTAGGCGCTCAGGTTCGCGTCCGTGCCGTTCATCGGCAGAACCGCCTTGTAGGACGACAGCTTCACGGTCCCGTTGTCGACCTCCTGGCTGGTGACGACCGCGAACCCGGCCTGGTAGCCGTTCCAGAGGTTCGTGATCGCGTCCTCCATGCTGCCCACGGCGCCGCCGGAGGTGTTGCCGTAGGCCTGGGAGAAGTCCATGTAGACGGCCACCGGCTGCTGCGGATAGGAGCCGGTGATGGTCGGCAGTGTCGGCAGCCAGGAGGTGTAGATCGGCCAGCCGACGACGTCCTTCTGCGTGCCGTCGTGGATGAAGAAGTCCTCGCCGCCGCCTTCCGGCAGGCCCATCCCGTAGTTGGACAGCCACTGCACCGCCTGCGCGGCGAGCTGTGTGCTGTCGCTCGGCGCCGTCCACTCCTGCGCCAGCGGGACTCCGTAGGCGCGGGCCAGGCTGCCGAAGGTCAGCGTCAGGCCGGGGGACTGCGCGGCGTCCACGATCACCGTGGCCGAGTACTGCTTGGCCAGGGTGAAGAAGATGTCGGGGATGTTCGCGTAGTTGACGGCGTTCCCGAAGTGCCCGCCGAAGTAGTAGTAGAGCGGTGTCGAGGCGGTGACGGCACGGACCGCGGCGGTGAGCCGGCCGTAGGTGTCCTGCACGCTCCAGGCCCGGAAGGCTTGGTAGACGCCCCACAGTGATTGGCCGATCGCTGCGGCCGGGACGGCGCTGAAGGACGCGTAAGAGGTCTGATATTTGGTGTTGAACGCCGCGATGGTGCCGTAGGTGTTCGGCAGGTAGGCGTTGTGGAACTCGTCGATGTCGGCTTGAGCCCAGCCCGAGGCGCCGCCGTTGATGTCCCACTGCGCGTCGAGGAAGCCGTAGTCGAGGATGCTGCCGCCGTAGCCGGCGTTCCCGGCGATGTGCGCGACCGTCTTCGTGACGTAGTCGAAGTAGGCGGGCTGGTTGACCGGGTCCCACCAGACCGGCGCCGGGCTGCTCGCGCCGGTGCTGTCGACCTCTCGGCCGGTGACCCAGGGCGCGGGACTGCCGCCCCAGCCGGAGTACCAGAAGATGGGTATGAGCTTGATTCCGCCGGCCGCCGCGTTCGCGAGTTCCTGATCGAGCTCGGTGAAGCTGAAGCTGCCCTGCGACGGCTCGACCGTGCCCCATGGCATGTCGATCTCCGCCGTGGTCAGGCCTTTCGCCTTCAACGCCGCGAAGCTGGCCTGGGACCAGGCCGTCCCGTTGTTGTCGAACTGGAGCTGGGTGGCCCACATCGGGCTCGGCGCGGCCGCGGCTTGGGCGGGGGTGGTGGCAGGGGCGGCGGAGGCGGTGCCGAGCCAGGCTGTCGCAGCTGTCGTGCAGGCTGCCAGGAAGGACAGAGCCTTGAATCTCATGATGGATACATCCGATGACTGGGCCCGGGCGCCGGCAACCAGACAATCGGCGGCGGAACGCCTGTGCGGGAGGCTTGACTTATGCGTAACACTAAAACAACATCAGGGTTCTCATGGCAATAACCTCAAGAGTAAAGACTAAGTATGGATCTAGTGCGTGCTCACGGCGGCCCTCGCGCGCCGTCGCCGCAGGGCGGCTGGGCAACCCCTGGATCTGTCACCGAAAAAACTGTCGCGACATGCCGTAAGAAGTTGCGCAACACCCCTGATACCTAGACGCCGTCCCGATCGTGCGCTACAACACCTCCGATGTCTTCGACGTGACGGCGTCTTCACGCGCCGCATCCAGGGAGCGCTCGTGTCCAGTCGAAATCCCCGTACTCGCTTGTCCATCGTTGCCGCGGCCGTGATGATCGCCGTGCCATCTGTCATCGCGGGCGGGCTGGCCCCACCGGCCCTCGCGGCCACGACCACCACCGCGTGGCAGAACGGCGCGTTCCAGCTGAACACCGGCGGGGTCGTCTCGCGGTCCGACGTCGCGCTGGGGCAGCCCAACAACGCCGCGACGCAGTCGCTGCCGCTGGGGAACGGCTCGCTCGGGGTCGCCGAGTGGGCCGCGAACGGGTTCACCGCGCAGCTCAACCGCAGCGACACCATGCCGAACCGGCTGTCGCCGGGGCAGGTGAACATCCCCGGGCTCACCGCGATGACCTCCGCCTCGAACTTCACCGGATCGCTCGACCTCTACAACGGGGTGCTGAACGAGTCCGGGGGCGGGATGACGCTCCAGGCGTGGGTGCCCGCGGGCAAGGACGAGCTGGTCGTCAACGTGACCGGCGCCAATCCCGGCGCGCGGCAGACCGCCACGCTGAGCCTTTGGAGCGGACGGACGCCGTCCACGGCCGCCTCCGGTGCGGTCGGCAGCCTCGCGCAGACGTGGGTCGACAACTCGCAGACCGGGAGCTCCGGGCAGACCTTCGGCGCGATGGCCGCGGTCACCGCCGGCGGGCAGAACGTGTCCGCGTCGGTGGTGAACTCCACGCAGGTGCAGGTGAGTTTCAATCCCAACTCCGACGGGTCGTACCGCATCGTCGTCGCCTCACCGCAGTGGACCGGCGGTGATCCGACGAGTACCGCGAACACCGTCATCGGCGGCGACGCCTCGGCCAGTACTTCCTCGCTGCTCGCCACACAGTCGTCGTGGTGGAACAACTACTGGGCCAACAGCGGTCTGATCGAGATGAACTCCTCGGACGGCACGGCGCAGTACATGGAGAACCTGCGCACGCTGTACCTCTACTTCGAGGCCGCGACGATGCATGCCGGCACCTATCCCGGCAGCCAGGCCGGCGTCGCGGACCTGTTCAACTTCTCGCAGGACAAACAGGACTGGTACCCGGCCGGGTACTGGCTGTGGAACCTGCGGGGACAGATCGCGGCGAACCTCAGCTCCGGCAACTTCGCGCTCAACACGCCGATCTTCGACATGTATCTCAATGATCTGCCGAACATCGAGTCCTGGACGAGCGCGCAGATGGGTGGCAAGCCCGGGGCCTGCGTGCCGGAGACCATGCGGTTCAACGGAAACGGCTTCTACAACGGCGGCAACAACACGCAGAACGCCTCCTGCGCGCAGGCGTCCAGCCCGAGCTACAACGCGCTGACGCTGACCAGCGGCGCGGAGATCGCGCTCTGGGTCTGGCAGCAGTATCAGGACACTGGTAACGCGGCGTTCCTGCAGAAGTACTACCCGATCCTGAAGCAGACCGCGACGTTCCTGCTCAACTACCAGAGCGTCGGCTCGGACAACTTCCTGCACGCCACCGCCAACGCGCACGAGACGCAGTGGGCCGTCACGGACCCGACGACCGACATCGCCGCCAGCCAGGCGCTGTTCTCCGCGACGGTGAAGGCCGCCACACAGCTGAACTCCGACCCGTCGCTGGTCTCGCAGCTGAACACCGCGCTCGGGCAGATCGAGCCGTACGCCCGCACCGACTCGGGCAAGACCCAGCTGCTGAACCCGCAGCCGACGTCGGCGTCCGCCGCGGCGAACGTCGACGCGCAGGGTACCGACATCATCGCCGACTCCTACCAGCCGTCGGCCAAGCCGCAGAACGGCGAGAACATCGGGCTGGAGCCGGTCTGGCCGTACGGTCTGATCGGCGACAACACGGTCGTCAACGGCGACAACCTGACGGCGTTGGCGCAGCGCACGTACACCGACCGGGTCAACAAGACGAACCCGGACTGGAACTTCGACGCGGTGCAGGCGGCGCGGCTCGGGCTGGGCAGCGAGGTCGCCTCGGACCTGAACGCGGTGACGCAGGGGTATCAGGCCTACATCAGCGGTATGGCGAACCTGTTCAACGGCAACACCGGCGACGAGCCGTACATCGAGCAGTCCTCGACGGTGGCCACGGCCGTCGACGAGGCGCTGGTGCAGGACTACGACGGGACGCTGCGGTTCGCTCCGGCCTGGCCTGCGGGCTGGGACGCGTCCGGGACGGTCGCGGTGCAGGGCGGGACGAAGGTCGACGTGCAGGTCGAGGGCGGGACGCTGGCCACGGCCGCGATCCAGGCCGGCAGCACGCAGACGATGACCGTGCGCAATCCCTGGCCGGGCCAGCAGGCCGAGGTGGTGAACGGGTCGAGCGGGGCCGTCGTGGTCGCGGCGACCACGAACGGGACGCTGAGCGTGCCGGTGACGGCCGGTTCGACGTACCTGGTCGAGCGGCCTTCGGCGCTGACCACGTCGCTGCCGTTCGCTCAGGTGACCGGGACGAAGGCGACCGCGGCGCGGCACCTGGGCAAGGTGCAGATCGGTCTGGACCCGGCTGTGTCGTTCCCGAACCTGGCCGCTTCGTTCAACAACGTCGGGATCACGGCGGACAACAACACGGCGGCCGGGAACTTCGACGGCAACGGGGCCAGCTTCTCCGAGACCGCGCTGACCAATGCCGGTGCCGGGCCGGGGGATTCGGTGGCGTCGTCAGGGGTGACGTTCACGGTCCCGAACGTGGCGGCCGGGGCCAATGACAACACGGTCGCTGAGGGTCAGACCATTTCCCTGTCGGGGTCGGGCACGCTGGGCTTCCTGGTCTCCGCCGACTACGGTCCGGCGACCGGATCCGGGACGATCACGTACACGGATGGCAGTACCCAGAGTTACAGCCTGACGGTGTCGGACTGGTTCTCCACGACGCCGCCGAGCGGTGGTGCGCTGGCGGTGAGTTCGGCCTACCAGAACCGGCAGGGGAACACGACGTACAGCGGGTCCGGCAACATCTTCTCCGTGCCGGTGACGCTGACCGCCGGGAAGTCGGTGGCTTCGGTGACGCTGCCCGGCGGCGGGGGACTGAGCGCGGGGACTCCGGCGATCCACGTGTTCGCGCTGGCGGCGTCGGGGGCCGGGAGCGGCGGATCGGCGATCAGCCTTCGGGCGCACGCGAACGGGGACATCGTGACGGCGGACAACGCCGGGGCGTCGCCGTTGATCGCCAACCGGACGGCCGTGGGGACGTGGGAGACGTTCGATCTCATCAACAACGCTGACGGGAGTGTCAGCCTTCGTGCTCACGCCAACGGGGACATCGTGACGGCGGACAACGCGGGGGCGTCGCCGCTGATCGCGAACCGGACGGCCATCGGGCCGTGGGAGGAGTTCGATCTGATCAACAACTCCGACGGGAGCGTCAGTTTCCGGTCACACGCCAACAACGACATCGTGACGGCGGACAACGCCGGCGCGTCGCCGTTGATCGCCAACCGCACGGCGATCGGGCCGTGGGAGTCGTTCGACCTCATTCACGACTGAGGTGGGACTGAGGTAGACAGACGCGCTGAAGCCCGCCTGGAGCCTGGTGATCGGCTCCGGGCGGGCTTCACTCAAACGTGTGTACGTAGCAAGGGCTTAAGCCCGCCGCTGCTTACGGCTTCGGGCTCATGCCGCTCTGACCTGCGCTCATGCTGGGCTTCCCAGCCTCCATGCCGGGCTTCGCCATGCTGTCGGTCAGGTCGACCAGCGCGGCGGCCTCGGCGTTGGAGCGGATCGACTCGATGCCGTGCAGCGCGCTGGCCTTCGACTCGTACGCCTCGCCGACGGCGATGATCTCGCCGTTGCCGGCCTTGAGGCGGAAGCGGAACTTCCCGGCCTTGTCCTTGTAGATCTCGAACTTCCCGGGCATGTCGTGGGTCCTCTCTGCGGTGCTTCGTCGCGGTCCCGACCACGGTCGGTCACCGAGCCGCGATCCGCCATCGGGCCTGCGCCGTTCGTGGCGTGACACGCGCCGAGATATAACGTTGCGGTAGCATATCGGAATATAATGAGCTCTCCGCAGGCGAAAGCCGGTCGCCCCCGCAACCCGGCCCTGGACCAGGCGATCCTGACGGCCGCGGCCGACCAGCTCGGCGAACTCGGCTACGCCCGCATGTCGCTGGAGGCGGTGGCGGCCGCCGCGGGCACCACGGTCCCCAGCCTCCGCCGCCGCTTCCGGAACAAGGCGCACCTGGTCGCGGTGGTGATCGGCTCGCTGCGCGTCGAGGAACCGCCGACGGAGGCGCCGACGCCCCGGGATCATGCCCTGGCGATCCTGCAGAACTTCCACAGCAACCTGCGCGCCATGCCGGCGATGGCCATCCTCGGCTCACTGCTGGCGGAGGAGGCACGGCACCCGGAGCTGCTGGAGCTGTTCAAGACGCGCATCGTCGAGCCGCGACGGGAGCTGCTGCGCGGAGCGCTGGCGGCGGGGGAGCTCGGGGAGTCGGCCGATCTTGATGTGCTTACCAGCATGCTGATCGGGGCGTTCTACGCGCGGTACGTCACGGTCGACGGGATTCCGGACGACTGGCCGGAGCGGGTGTTGGGCGCGGTGTGGCCGAGGTCGGGGTGAGTGCCGCTGAGTGCGTCAGGACGCGTCGCTCCCGACCGCCGGCTCGCGACTCTGCCCCCGTGCCAACTCGGCGTTGAACTCCAGCCCGAGCAGGATGGCCAGGTTCGACAGCCACAACCACAGCAGGAACACGATGACGCCGGCGACGGTGCCGTAGGTCTTGTTGTACGAGGCGAAGTTCGCGATGTACGTGGCGAAGCCGCTGGACAGGATCAGCCACAGCACCACCGCCAGCGTGCTGCCTGGCGAGATCCAGCGGAAGCCGCCGCTGTGCGCGTCCGGGGCGGCCCAGAACAGCAGCACGATCATGCCGGCCACCAGGAGCACCAGGACCGGCCACTTCAGGATCGACCACACCGTCACGGCGGTGTGGCTCAGGCCGAAGATGTTGGCGGTCTTCCCGGCCAGCGGGCCGGTGAACACCACGATGACCACGCTGATCATGGAGGCCAGCATCATCAGCATCGTGAGACCTATTCGCAGCGGCAGGACCTTCCAGATCGGCCGCTTCTCGCGGACGCCGCCGTAGATCACGGTCGACGCGCGGATGAAGGCCCCCACGTAGCCCGACGCCGACCACATGGCGCCGGCGATACCGGCCAGGGCCAGCGTCCCGCCCGCGCCGCTGCCGGCCCGCACCTGCTGGATGGCGGTGCGCAGGACGTTGCGCACCGAGCCCGGGGCGAGCTTCTGGACGTTGTTCAGGACCGAGTTGACCTCCGAGGTGCCGAGGAGGCCGAGGATGGAGATGGCGAGCAGCAGCGTCGGGAACACCGCCAGGAAGCCGTAGTACGTCAGCGCGGCGGCCCGGTCCAGCAGCTCGTCGTCGCGGCACTCCAGCGCGGTGCGCTTGGCCACGTCCAACCAGTACCGCACGGACCTCCGCGCGGTCTGGCCGGAGTCCTGCGCGGCGGATTTCGCGGCGATGGCTGCCTTAGGGGCTTTGGCGGCTTTGGTCGACGTGGCAGGCGTCGCGGTCTCCGCAGGCTTCAGCGACTTCGAAGTGGCCTTCGAAGCCGTCGTCGAAGCCGTCGTCGAAGTCGCCTCTGTGGCCTTCGAAGCCGCCTTCGCCGCGGCGATGCGCTTGTCGAGGCGGCTCTCGGTTTTCCGTCGCATCCAGAGCTTGTATCCGTTTCAGCGAATGTGACGCAAGCGGGACCCGGCCGCCGGAACGGCCGCGAGCATCAGCGCGCCGGTCATGACGAACGCTGCGGGGTATCCCGTGTGGCTGACGACGAGTCCGAACACGGCCGGCCCGGCTCCGTATCCGACGTCATAGGCCAGATTCCACAGCGCGCTCGCAGCGCCGGCGTCGCCGGCCGGCGCGCCCTCGATCAGGAGCGCGAACGTCGCGTTCTGGATGATCCCGAAGCCGGCGCCGAACGCGCTCATGCCGGCGATCACCGCTATCGGAGACGCGGGCCAGAGCAGCGCGGCCATCGCCGACGAGGAGATCGCGAGTGCCGGGGCCAGAAGCCGGGCATGTCCTTTCCGGTCACCGGAACGCCCGGCCCACCAGCGGCCGACGGCAGCCGTCAGAGCCTGCGCGAGCAGGCCCGCGGCGGCCAGATTCTTGGAGATCCCGGCCGCGAGCGGAAGGAAGGAGACGACGACGCCGGCACCGATCGTGCTGGCAGCGAAGATGAGTCCCAGCCGCAGCTGCGTCCGCTGGCGAAGGATGTCCGACAGGGTCTGCTGTCCGGAGCCGGTACGTCGTCTCGGGCCTGAAGACGTCGATCGCTGTTGTTGCCGCCGCTGCCGCCGCTGCCGCAACCCGGTCGCGTCGGACAGCCACGGAAACACTGCCAGCGGAACGAATCCGGTGACGGCCGTGGCCACGATCACCACGGAACTGCCGACATGTCCGGCGAACCAGAGCCCCAACGGCAGCGCCACGACAGCCGGCACCGTGGCCACCATTCCGAAGAGCCCGAACCCTTCGCCGCGCCGCTCCGGCGGCACCAGCTCCGCCGCCATCGCGCCCGCGACGACCGTGCTCAGGCCGAACCCGAAGCCGCGAACAGAGCTGACAGCGATGATGACGCCCAGGGCGCTGCCGGAGTGCAGAGCGAGCGTCGGGAGTCCCATGAGCACGGCTCCGACGGCAAGCACAGTCCGGTTCGCACAATGCCTCATCACCGCGGAGGAAACGAGTTCCGCCGCAACGGTCCCTGCCAGCAGCGCGCCGTTGACGAGTCCCGCCCCGGCACTCCCGGCGCCGGCGGCTGTGGCAAACAACGGAGTTACTGAGAGCAGCAAAAAGAAGCTCGACAATGTGCAGAACTGGGACAGGAAAACAAGAACCAGGGGTCGGCTCATGATCCGAGGCTGGAGCGCATTCACATCTGTATTCCGGTCGGGTGCCGTGCTCAGCTGCGTGCTCATATTTCTTACGGTAGAGCGCGAGTTACCGCGGTGGTAAGGTCCAATCTTGTGGCAATCCAGTGGTCCGGTTTGAGCCCGGAAATCTTGGTCCGGTTGGATCGGGACAGCGGACAGCCGCTGCGGTCGCAACTGGAGACCGCCTTGCGCGAGGCGATCCGCAGCAATCGGCTGCCCGGCGGAGAACGCCTGCCGTCGTCGCGGGAACTGGCCCGCGAGCTGGGGGTGTCCCGCGGGCTCGTGCAGAACTGCTACAACCAGCTCCTCTCGGAGGGCTATCTGACCAGCCGGACGGGCTCGGCCACCAGAGTCGCGGAACGTGCTTTCCCGGCTGCGCCGCCGGAGCCCGCGCCGCCTCCGGCGCCCTCGCAGCTCCTCGCGGATCTGCGTGCGGGAGTACCCGATCTGGCGAGTTTTCCGCGCAACGACTGGGTCTGGGCGGTCCGTGAAGTGTGCGGCGGTATCGCGAATGCCGATCTGAATTATGGAGACCCGCGCGGACATATCAAACTCCGCCAAGTACTCGCCGGCTATTCCAGCAGAGTGCGCGCGGCGGCGGCTGTCCCCGAGCAGTTGATCGTCACCACCGGATTCGCGCAGGGCGTCAATCTCGTGGCGCGGGCATTGGTTCAGGCCGGTGTTCGCTGTGTCGCATTCGAAGATCCCGGGTACGGAAATGTCGAGAACAGCGAAACCGTGCGGGCCGTCGCCGAGTCGGGCCTGCGGACCGTGCACGTGCCGGTCGACGACCTCGGCATCGACGTGGCGGCGCTGGCGGCCACCGACGCGCAGGCCGTGCTCGTCACGCCGGCGCACCAGTCGCCGACCGGCGTCGTGCTCGCGCCCCGGCGGCGCCAGGCTCTGGTCGACTGGGCCGTCCGCAACGACGCCTTCATCGTCGAGGACGACTACGACTCGGAGTTCCGCTACGACCGCGAGCCCATCGGCGTCCTGCAAGGGCTCGCCCCCGACCGCGTCTTCACGCTCGGCACGGTGAGCAAGGCCCTGGCGCCGGCGGTGCGGCTCGGCTGGGTGCTGACACCGTCCGCGCAGACCGAGGCGGTCGCGGAGCAGAAGCACATCAGCGACCGGGGCTCGTCCACCTTGAACCAGTTGGCGCTGGCGGCCTTGCTGGAATCCGGGCGCTACGACCGCCACCTGCGGCGGATGCGCACGGTCTACGCCGGCCGCCGCACGGCGCTGATCGCCGCGCTGGAGCGGCACGCGCCGCACGTCAAGCTAACCGGTCTGGCGGCGGGCTTCCACGCCGTCGCCCACCTTCCGGAGCACGCGGACGAGCGGGCCGTGGCCGCGGCTGCCCGCGAGCGGCGGGTCGGCTTGTATCCGCTGGGGGATTACCGCGCTGCGGTCGAGCCCGCACCGCCCCGGCTGGTGTTGGGATTCGGCAATGTCAGCGAGCGGGCGATCGAGAGCGGGATCGCTGCTGTGGCCGATCTGTTGGCGTGATGGGGTTCGGGGTGAAGAGCGCGCCGAGTTCGTCAAGGAAGGCCTCGGGTTGCTCGACCCAGGGGTAGTGCCCTGAGTCCAGCACGATGGCCCTGCCGCGCAGGAAGAGGTCAGCCACGGCCACGACCGGCTTGAGTCCCAACAACGCGTCCGAACCACCTGCCACCACCAGGACCGGGCTCGTCAGGGCGCGCAGCGCGGGCAGCAGATCGGCTTCCAGCGGCACGGCGAAAAACGCTTCCAGCGCCTCAAGATTCCACGCGCCGAGCTGTTCGTGGGCTTGGGCGCGCGCGTCCCAGCGGGCCCACGTCATCGGGGCGAGTCCGGAATGGAGCGCGCGCCGCTGCGCCATCGTTGTGCTGTTCGCCTCCTCGGCCAGCGCGGCCTCGAACTGCGCGAACCATGGTTCGTTGTGGCGTTCGGCGATGAGCTCCGCGCTGTCCGAGGGCGCGTCGACGAGCCAGCCCGGCGGTGGCGTGACCAGGCAAGCGCGCTGTCCGGGCTGGGAACCGTACGCCTGGCGGCCACGGACACGCGGCGGCGATCGACCTGAACGAGCAGGTCATGGCCCTGTGCCGGGAACTCGGCACCCCGCACGGCGAGGCGATTGCCCGCTACGACCTGGGCCGCCTCAGCCTGGCGACCGGCGACGCCCCCGCCGCGGTCCGCCTCCACGAACAGTCGCTGGCGCTCATCCGCGTCGTGGAGACCGGCAAGGAGAGGCCGAGATGCTGAACAGCCTCGTCGGCATCTTCGCGAGCACCGCCCGGCCGCACGAGGCGCTACCGCTGTATCGGCGGGCGCCGGAGCTCGCGCGGGAGGTGCACAGCCCCATCGACGAGGCGCAAGCTCTCGAAGGCGCGCGGCCCGATGCGAGGTGGAGGCGCACGCCGGCGCCGGCGAGACCGTCCTGGCCGACCTCCGGGAGGCCATAGCCATCTTCCGGCGCATCGCTGCTCCGGATGAGGAGGCGGCGACGGCGTACCTGGCCGAGCTGATGGGGTGAGGGGCAGGGCGTCGGGGCGCGGGTCGCAGTGCGCTGACGGCGCGGTGCAGGCGGCCGGAACAAGATCGCCGACTCTGCGGCCTGACATGCGAAAACCCAGCTCAGAAGCCTGAGCTGGGGTCCTGCTACGGGTGCGCCGCCAGGGACTTGAACCCCGAACCCGCGGATTAAGAGTCCGCTGCTCTGCCTATTGAGCTAGCGGCGCTTGATCTTGCCGGTGTCGCGTTGACGGGTGAAACATTAGCAGATCTCCAGGGGCGCCGGTGACCACCCGGCGGGGCGTCGCGTCGTCGGGTTCGGGGGTTCCGGGCGTGGTCGGCGGGGGCGTGGCGGTGGTGGGCCGGGGTTCGTGGGGCGGCTTCAGGCCTCGGCTCGGAAGCAGCCCTTCAGGTGATCGTCGACCATGCCGGTGGCCTGCATCAGGGCGTAGGCGGAGGTCGGGCCGATGAACTTCACGCCGGTCTTCTTCAGGGCTTTGGCCATGGCCTTCGACTCCGGGGTTTCGGTCGGGGTCTCGCCGAAGGTCTTGGGGCGGCGGTGGGTGGCGGGGGCGAAGCTCCACAGGTAGGCGTCCAGGCCGCCGGGGATTTCGCGGACCACGCGGGCGTTGTTGACGGCCGACTCGATCTTGGCGCGGCTGCGGATGATGCCGGGGTCGGTCAGGAGGCGTTCCACGTCGGCTTCGGTCAGGGCCGCGACCGCGTCGATCTGGAAGTTGTGGAAGGCCGTCCGGAACGCCTCGCGCTTGCGCAGCACGGTGATCCAGGCCAGGCCGGCCTGGAAGCCCTCCAGGCTCAGGCGCTCGAACATCGCGTCGTCGCCGTGCAGGGTGCGGCCCCACTCGGTGTCGTGGTACGACGCGTAGTCGCCGCCGGTGCCCGCCCAGCCGCAGCGGGGGAGGCCGTCTTCGCCTGTTACGAGATCTTGCACGGCGTCCATCGTAGGCGGCGGGTCCGACAAGGTCCGGTCAAGCGACGGTCAAGCGACGGTGAGGCGCCTGCGAGGCGGCGCGCGGCGGCGAGGCAGCGCGGCACGGCGCGGCACGGCGCGGCACGGCGCGGCACGGCGCGACACGGCGCAGCGCGGCACCGCGCCGGCCCGCCCGGCGTCACGCCTCCTCCGAGCTCCACTTCACCGCGTGCTCGACCAGCGCCAGCAGCACGGTCACGGTCGAGGTGCGGTCGCGCGCGTCGCAGATCAGCACCGGGGTGGACGCCGGGATGGCCAGCGCCTCGCGCAGCGCGTCCTCGCTGTAGCTGCGGGCGCCGTCGAACTGGTTCACCGCCACGACGTGCGGCATGCCGCGGTGTTCGAAGAAGTCGATCGCGGCGAAGGCGTCGGCCAGGCGGCGGACGTCGGCCAGGACCACCGCGCCGATCGCGCCGCGGGCCAGCTCCTCCCACAGGAACCAGAAACGCTCCTGGCCGGGGGTGCCGAACAGGTACAGGATCAGGTCCTCGGCCAGGGTCAGGCGGCCGAAGTCGAAGGCGACCGTGGTCGCGGTCTTCGCGGGCACGCCGACAGTGTCGTCGATGCCGCGGCCGACCGAGGTCATCTCGGCCTCGGTGGTCAGCGGCTCGATCTCGGACACCGTACCGACCAGCGTGGTCTTGCCCACGCCGAAGCCGCCCGCGACCAGGATCTTGGCCGTTGTCTGCACGATCGTCATCGCCGCCGCCCCAGTCCCCCCGAACATAAAGATCTGGAGAATAGTAGTGGACGATGATGTTCGACAGCATATTGGCAGTCCCGCGCCGGAAGTGTAGAACGTTAGCAGGGCCGCGTCACACCGTCGCCCGGCCCGCGGCTTCGCGCAGCGCAAGGAGGGCCCGCATGCCCACGCCGATCGACTACAGCGAACGCATCCCCAACAACGTCGGGCTGGCCGGCGACCGGCGCCTGCAACGGGCCCTGGAGGGCTGGCAGCCGAAGTTCCTGGACTGGTGGCGCGATCTGGGCCCCGCACTGCCCACCAAGGACGTGTATCTGCGCACTGCGGTGGCCGTGGGCCGCGACGGCTGGGCCCACTTCGCACACGTCCCGATGGAGCAGTACCGCTGGGGCATCTTCCTGGCCGAACGCGATCCGCGGCGGGTCATCGGCTTCGGACGGCACAAGGGCGAGCCGGCCTGGCAGCAGGTCCCCGGCGAACACCGCGCCGTGCTGCAGCGGCTGATCGTCATCCAGGGCGACACCGAACCGGCCTCGGTCGAGCAGCAGCGCGTCCTCGGCCGGACCGCGCCGAGCCTGTACGACCTGCGCAACCTCTTCCAGGTCAACGTCGAGGAGGGGCGGCACCTGTGGGCGATGGTCTACCTGCTCCACGCCTTCTTCGGCAGGGAAGGACGCGAGGAAGCGGACCAGCTGCTGCTCCGGCACTCCGGGGACCACGACAGCCCCCGGATACTCGGGGCCTTCAACGAGGCCACCACCGACTGGCTCCAGTTCTTCATGTTCACCTACTTCACCGACCGGGACGGCAAGTACCAGCTCGGCACGCTCAAGGAATCAGGGTTCGACCCCCTGGCCCGCACGTGCGAGTTCATGCTCAAAGAAGAGGCGCACCACATGTTCGTCGGCACGACCGGCGTGCAGCGCGTGGTGGAGCGGACCGCCGAGCGGATGGCCGAGCACGACACCGACGACGTGCTGGCGCACGGCGCCATTCCCTTGCCGATCATCCAGCGTTATCTGAACTTTCAGTTCTCGGTGTCGCTGGACCTGTTCGGATCGGAGCAATCCACGAACGCCGGCACGTACTACAGCGCCGGCGTGAAGGGCCGCTGGCAGGAGACCCGGCGCGATGACGACCACGTGTTGATCGGGGCCGAACGTCCGATGACAGTGGTCGAAGAAGGGCGATTGACGGCGAGGCCGGTGCCGTTGCTCAACGCCCTGAACCTGGACCTGCGCGA
Source organism: Catenulispora sp. EB89 (assembly GCF_041261445.1). Taxonomy (NCBI): domain Bacteria; kingdom Bacillati; phylum Actinomycetota; class Actinomycetes; order Catenulisporales; family Catenulisporaceae; genus Catenulispora; species Catenulispora sp. EB89. The sequence continues at coordinate 78,883 of NZ_JBGCCU010000024.1, read as the reverse complement.
CGAGTACACAGCCGACTGCGCGCGCGGCGTGAAGCGCTGGAACCAGGTGCTGGCCGAGGCCGGACTCCCGCAGCGGCTGTACCTGCCCCACGAAGGATTCCACCGCAAGGTCGGCGCCTATGCGGGACACCACCTCAGCCCCGAGGGCGAAGTCCTCGACGCCGCGACCTGGCAGGCCCGCGCCACGGAATGGCTGCCGACCCCGGAGGACCGCGCGGCCGTGGCTGCGCTGATGCAGCCGGAGTACGAGCCCGGACGCTTCGCCGCCTGGATCGCCCCGCCCCGCACCGGCATCAACGAGCAGCCGGTCGAGTTCGACTACGTGCACCTGGCCGAGGAGGGCATCGGATGACCGGCGTGGACTTCGACACCGCGCCGGACCGCTACCGGCACTGGACGCTGCGGATCGACGGCGCCGTCGCGACGCTGAGCCTGGCCGTCGCCGAGGACGCCGGGCTGGTGCCGGGCTACGCGCTGAAGCTGAACTCCTACGACCTCGGGGTCGACATCGAGCTCTATGACGCCGTGCAGCGCCTGCGCTTCGAGCACCCCGAGGTCCGGGCCATAGTGCTGACCGGCGGCCTGGAGCGGATGTTCAGCGCCGGGGCGAACATCAGGATGCTGGCGCAGTCCTCGCACGAGTGGAAGGTGAACTTCTGCAAGTTCACCAACGAGACCCGGTGCGGGATCGAGGACGCGAGCGCGCACTCCGGCCAGACGTGGATCGCCGCGGTGAACGGACCGGCGGCCGGCGGCGGCTACGAGCTGGCGCTGGCGTGCGAGCACATCGTGCTGGTCGACGACGGCTCCACGACGGTGTCGCTGCCGGAGGTGCCGCTGCTCGGCGTACTTCCCGGCACCGGCGGGCTGACGCGCCTGACGGACAAGCGGCACGTGCGTCGCGACCGCGCGGACGTCCTCGCGACGAAGACCGAGGGCTTCCGCGGGGCGACGGCGCAGGAATGGGGGTTGGTCGACACGATCGCGACACCGGCGCGCTTCTCGGCGGAAGTGGCGCGTGTTGCCGAGGAGGCGGTGAGTCGGTCGCGGCGGGCTCGACGTGCCGGCTCTGAGACTGGCGTGGACGCCGAGAAGGGGATCGCGTTGACGCCGTTGGCGCGCGTCGTGGGCTCGGACTCGGACTCGCTGGCCTATCCGTATCTGACCGTGCAGATCGACCGGAACGCCCGGCGCGCGGACTTCACCCTTCTTGGGCCGAGCGAGGCGCCGCCCACCGACGTCCACGCTCAGGGTGCTGATTACTGGCCGCTGGCGCTGACCCGGGCCCTCGACGACGCCATCCTGCGCATGCGCACGAACGAGCCGGAGATCGGGACGTGGGTCCTGCGGACCCGGGGCTCGGTCGACCTGGTGTCGGCCTACGACGCGCAGCTGACCGAGCTGGCCGACGACTGGTTCGTGAACGAGGTCCGGCACTACTACAAGCGGACGCTCAAGCGGCTGGACGTCACCAGCCGGAGCCTGGTGGCGGTGATCGATCCGGGCAGCTGCTTCGCCGGGCTGTTGCTCGAGACGGCGCTCGTCGCGGACCGGCAGTACATGCTCGACGGAGTGTTTGAGGACATTGATCCGGACGCCGAGCCCGCGGTGTTGGTGGTGACGGCGGCGAATCTGGCGGCCTGGCCCACGGCGAACGGCCTGAGCCGGCTGGCGACGCGCTTCTCCGGACACGACGGCGGCCTGGAGGCAGCGGCCCACGTCGGGGAGCGGCTGAACGCCGACGCGGCGATGGAACTCGGCCTGGTCACCTACGCGCTCGACGATCTGGATTTCGAGGACGAACTCCGCGTGGCGCTCCAGGAACGCGCGGCGCTGTCCCCGGACGCGCTCACCGGGCTGGAGGCGAACCTGCGTTTCCCCGGCCCGGAGACCATGGAGACGAAGATCTTCGGCCGGCTGACCGCGTGGCAGAACTGGGTCTTCGTGCGCCCGAACGCCGCGGGCCCCGGCGGGGCCCTGGCGCGCTACGGTTCCGGAGTCGCGGCGGAGTTCGATCGCCGGCGGGTGTGACCGCGCGGCGTAGTGAAACGCGCGGTTTCATCTGCTTAGGGTCTATACATGCCCTTTATCGGCGATCTCGCTCGTCGCGCCAAACTCCAGTTCTTCCTCGGCCGGCTGCCCAAGGACGCGCGCGTCCTCGAAGTCGGCTGCGCCGACGGCCGGATCGAGGCGCAGGCTGATCAGCGCCTTCGACACGGAGGCGGCGACGAACCCGGCCACGCCGAGCGCGAGCAGGGCCACCCGCGCCGCCGACGGACCCGCGAGCCACAACCAGGCAGCGTTGCCGCCGATGAGGGAGCCCGCCACGCCAGTCAGGACGCCGGCCCAAAAGCGCATACGGCTCCGCAGAACCACGGTCTCACCATTGGCGACGTTGATCACGACCGTCCGCGAGCCGAACCCGCTCTGACTCACCCGCACGCGATGAACACCCGGCTCCACCTCGAACTGCCGACTGTCGCCATTGCGCACCTTGCCGACCCGCCGCGCGTCGATGCGGATCGCGAAGCGGGACGACCAGCCGATGACGGCCGAGTCCCTGTTGATGACGATGCGGCCGGCCACCGCTGCCTCCCCGAGTGTTGGTGGGGACAGCTTAGGGAACGGGTGGGCGGGGAGGTAGGTCGGGCGTTGGGGGCCGACGCTGACGCACCACACACGATGGCCAGCAGCAGCAGCCGCTTGCCCGCCGACCGCCGCCTTGCGCTCGCTTGCCGCGCCTGCATGCTCGCCGCTGCTACCTGCTTGCGTTCCGCTCGTTCGCGAGCCGCTGCGCCTGCCTGCTGTTAGCCGCCGACCGCTGCCCGCCGACCGCGGACCGCTGCCCGCCGCTGACTGCCGCCGACCGCCGCCCGCCAGCCGCTGCCCGCCGCCACCTGCCGGCCGCTGAGTGCTCGGCCGCTACTGCTTGCCTGATTGCCGCGCGGCCTGCTCGTCCGCCAGCCGGTGCGCCTGCTGCTGCTAAACGCTCGCCGCCGACTGCTGCCCGCCGACCGTTGCCGACTGTCGGCCGATGAGTGCTCGGCCGTTGCTGCTGTCTGCTTGCCGCGCGGCCTGCTCGTTCCGCAGCTGCTGCGCCTGCCTGCTGCTTTTCGCTCGCCTGCGCCTGCTTGCTGCTGCCTATCCGCAGCCGCTCGCTTGTTTGCCCGCCAGCCGCTGCCCGCCAGTCGCCGCCTGCCTGCGAGTCGTTGCGGGCTCGCCCGCCAGGTGCCCGCGGTTTGCTGCTGCCCGCGCGCTTGCCGCCGGCTGCTTGCGTGTCATTTGGTGCTGCTGGCTAGCTGCCGCTTGCGCGTTTGCTGCATCGCAGGCGTTCGCCGCCGCCTGCCTGCTAGCCGGCCATCTGCTTGCCGCTGGCCGCGTGCTGTCTGGTGTTGCTGGCTCGATGCTTGGTGCTGCCGGCTTGTCTTTTGGTGCTGCTTGCTCGCCGTGGCGCCCCTACCCGCCGTCCAGCGCGTCCCACCCGCGCTGCGCGGCGGCGTGCCACTCGGCGTGGCGGGTGTGGAAGACCTCCACTGCCTTGGTGCCGGTCCAGTCTGTGGGCAGGAGTTCGTGGGGGAGGCGGGGGTCTAGGAAGGGGAAGCGGCGCCATTCGTGGACCAGGCGGGTTTGGGTGCGCATCGCCTCTGCGTCGGTGGGTGGGTTGGCGGTGCTGAAGGTGGTGGCGAAGGCTTCGTAGTCGGCTTCCAGGGTGCTGAGGTTCCAGGCTCGGGTGACCATTGCCTGTTGGCTGCCGATGGTGCTGTGGGCGGCTGTGAATGACATTGCGCCTTGGGATAGGTCCAGGTCTTGCAGGACTTCGCGTGCCTCTTGTTCGCGGGCGGGGTTGGGGTTGATCCAGATGCCGGGGTCGGGGGTGCCGAAGCCGGCCCAGGTGAGGCGGGTGCGGAGGCGGTGGCGGAGGTCGCGGCGGGTTTCGGGGACGGTCACCAGGAGCATCAGCCAGTGGCCGTCCCAGGGTGGCGTCGCGGGGGTGGTGCGGCCGAAGGTGAAGATGCGGTCGGCGCCTTCGGTCAGCAGGTGGCGGCCTTCGGGGGTCAGGGTCCAGCGGACGCGGCGGCCCACGCGGTCGGAGGTGATCCAGCCTTCTGCGGAGGTGCGGGCGAGGGCTTGGCGGGCTGCCTTCTCCTCGACGCCCTCGGCGGCCAGTGCCTCGACCAGGGTGGATGTCCACGGCGGCCGGTCGCGCGGCAGGACGTACTCGCCGAGCAGCGTCATCAGTAGCGAGCGTGCGCTGACCGTGTTCATTTCGCGACGCCGGGTGACGTGCGGCCGTGCCTCGGACCCCTCCATGACGCACCACGGTACCGGTGCGCGGCGTCGATTTTCTGTCGAGGGCACGGGTTTCCGTTGCCTTGTGATCGAAGGCGGGGGAGTGGTTGGGCCTGTGAATGGAATGGCGATTGGAGGTGTCGGGGGAGAAGTGTGTCAGGTCTTGATCGAATACGAGCCGGTGGAGGCCGCGCTATGTCCGCTTTTACTGCGGATTCCGCGGCTGGGGACCCTTGACGCTCGTTACGTCCATCACTTTTCATTGCCCGAACACACGGGTCGCTCATGACCCGGATCCCTGAGGCACGGAGGCGGTAGCGGAGTATGACCGAGATCTTGGCCCGGCCTTCCGCCTCGGAGAGCCCGGCAAGCTCCGAAAGCCCTTCGAGCTCCGAGAGCGCGAAGAGTGAAACCGCCGCCACCGGCGCTCCCGCCAAGCCCAAGCCCGAGCTCGCCCGCTCCCTCGGCCTCGTCGGCGCCGTCCTCCTCACCCTCTCCTGCCTGACCCCGGCCAGCTCCCTGTTCGTGATCGTCCCCGGCCTGTTCGCCACGCAGGGCACCGGCACCGCCCTCACCCTGGCGATAGCTGGCGTGCTGTGCGTCGGTGTCGCCTTCTGCTACTCCGAACTCGGCACGCTGATCCCCTCGGCCGGCGGGGAGTACGCGATGGTCGGCTCGCTGCTGGGCCGGGTCTCCGGCTGGCTGACGTTCTTCCTGGCCGGCGTCGCGGCGTTCATCATCCCGCCGATCATCGCCATCGGGACCGGTGAGTACCTGCACGCCGCCATCCCCGCGCTCCCGGTCAGCGGCGCCTACACCGGTGCGTTCGTGATGGCCGCCTCGACCGTCATGGGTGTCTTCGACCTGCGTGCCAATGCCTGGATCACCGGCGTCTTCCTGGTGCTGGAGGTGATCGCCGCCGGGCTGGTGGCGGTGCTCGGCTTCGCGCACACGCACCAGGGCGCCGGCGTCCTGCTGCACCCGGTGGTGTCCGACGGGCAGCATTCCTCCGCGCTGCCCTTCGGCACGATCATGGTCGGGCTCGCCGTGGCCTTGTTCGCCCTGCAGGGGTTCTCGACCGCTGTCTACCTCTCCGAGGAGATCCAGGAGCCGCGGCGCAACGTCTCGCGCGCCGTGCTGTGGACGCTCGGTCTTGGCGCGGTCGTGGTCGTCGTCCCGACCGTCGCCATCACCCTCGGTGCGGGTGGTGCCAGTGCCCTGACCGGGGCGAATTTCGACCTGATCGGGCTGGTCAAGGGCTGGAGCGATTCCGCTGTCGGCGCCTTCGTCGCGCTGTGCATCGCCGCGGCCATCGTCAACGCCGCGATCGTCATGGTGATCCAGAACTCGCGCATCCTGTTCGCCTCGGCGCGCGACAAGGCGTGGCCGGCGCCGGTGAACCGGGCGCTCGGCACGGTCTCCGTGCGCTTCGGGGCGCCGTGGGTCGCCACGCTCGCGGTCGGTGCGCCGGGCACCGCGCTGTGCTTCGCGCCGGTCGACACGCTCAACGGGATCACCGGTGTCGCGGTGACCGGGCTGTATCTGATCGTCGCGGTCGCGGCGCTGGTCGGGCGGCGTGGCGTGCACAAGGCGAGGGGCGCGTGGCGGATGCCGCTGTGGCCGGTGGTCCCGGTCCTGGTCGTGGGCAGTCTGCTCGGCATCCTGTTCGAGCTCTGGCGTACTCAGCCCTCGGATCTTTACTGGACGCTCGGCGCGACGGCCGCCGCTGCGCTGTACTGGGTGCTGTATCTGCGCCCGCGCGCCGCGACACGCTGGCTGATCGACGCCGATCCCGGTCGGCAGTGACCGAGGCGGCGGCCAAAATGGGAACTCCCGGAACTGGGAAAACCCATTCCGGGGGATAGTCGGATCGCTACGATGCGTAGCTGTGGGGGACGACGATCAGGTCGAGGACGGCGCCCGAGCGCTGGCCGCGCGCATGCTGGAGCGCACCGAGGAGTTCTCGGACGCCGTCACCGCGCGGATCAACGCCCTCATCCCGGTGTACGCCGAACGGGTGCCGATCGCGGACCTGTACCGCTCCGTCTCCGACCACTATCGGGTGATCTTCGACGGGCTGCTGGACCCGGACCTGGACGGCAACGCGCCGGCTGACGTGGCCGGACGTTCGCGCGCCGCCGAAGGCGTGCCGATGTCGGCGGTGTTCGAGGCGTACCAGATCTCGCTGTCCTACATCTGGGAACACCTGGCCGAGGCCGCCGAGCGGGACGAGGTCGCGCCGCGTGTCGCGCTGCGGGCCGCCTCCGCGCTGTGGCGGCGGCTGTCGGGGTTCACCGACGTGATGTCCGACAGCTACCGCACCGAGCTCGCGGCCCGGATCCGCAGCGAGGAGCAGCGCCGCTCGGCCCTGATCCAGGCGCTGCTGGAGGGGCACCTGTCGGAGCTCCAGGTGTGGGAGGCCGCCGACGCGCTGCGGCTGCCGCACCAGGGCCCGTACGTGGTCATCGCCGCGCGGGTGGCCGGCGCCGGCGAGCACGGCGTGAGCCGCGGGATCGAGGAGGGCCTGCAGCAGCAGAGCATCACCTCGGCCTGGCGGCTGCTGCACGACGTCGAGATCGGCCTGGCCAGCCTGCCGCGCCCGGCCGACCAGCTGGACGTGCTCATCGAGGCGCTGGCCACCGGCAGCGTGGGCCGGGTCGGGGTCAGCCCGCTGTACGACGATCTCACCGGCACCTCCCAGGCCCTGCGGCTGGCCCGCATCGCGCTGCGCGGCGCGGCCGGCCCCGGCAAGGTGGTGGTCTTCGGCCGCGACTCGCTGTCGGTGGCGGCGGCCAGCGCCCCGGACGTGATGGCGCGCCTGTCCCGCGCGATCCTGGCCGGGCTGGAGGGCATGTCGGCCGAGGACCGCGCCATCCTGCTGGACACCTTCGGCGCCTGGCTCGACCACGGCGGCTCCGCCGACGAGGCCGCGCGCCGGCTGTACGTGCACCCCAACACCGTGCGGTATCGGCTGCGGCGGCTGGAGGAGCGGACCGGGCGGACGTTGTCGGATCCGCGGCAGGTCGCGGAGCTGAGCCTGGCGTTCGAGGTGGATCGGGGGCGCGTGGCTTTGCTGGCGGAGGATGAGGGCGAGCGCGAGCGTGAGCGTGGGAGCGGGGACGGCGAGCGGTGAGCTGGGACGGCGAGCGGTGAGCGGTGAGCTGAATGCTCACCGCCGCACGTAGACCCCGGCCCGAGCCGCCGCAGCCGCAGCAGCCGCCGCACGCTCGGCGCTCGCCGCATCCAGCGCGTCCCCGCTGACCAGGAACCGGTAGTACAGCGGCGCCGACACCGCGCGGATCACCTCCGCCGCGTCAGTGCCCTGCGGCACCTCCCCGCGCGCTGCGGCCTGCTCGACGCACGGTGCCCACTCCGTGATCCGGGTCGCGTAGAAGCGGTGCAGCGCGGTGGCGGTGTCGGGGTGGCTGGCGGCTGCCGTGATGACCGCCTTGAACAGTGCGCTGGAGCGCGACTCCGTCAGGGTCTTGCGGACCAGGCGTGCGTTGGCGAGCAGGTCGCCGTCCAGGGTGCCCGTCTCGGTGCGCGGCAGGGACTGGTCGGCCATGTCGATCAGCAGGTCCGCGACCAGTGCGGCCGGTGTGCCCCAGCGGCGGTAGACCGTGGTCTTGCCGATGTCGGCGCGGCGGGCGATGTCGGCCAGGTCCAGGGTGTCGAAGCCGGTGTCGATCAGCGCGTCCTCGGCCGCACGTAAGGCCGCCGCGCGGGTGCGGGCCGTGCGGCCGCCGGGGCGGAGTGTGCCGGGGGCCGAGGGTTCGTCGGGCATGACCGGCATCCTAATGAAACTGCGGGGCCGTTAGGGGGGTGGGGCCGCCGGCGGCCGCTCTCCGGACCCGCGCTCGATCAGCCGCACCGGAACCGTCAGCGTCTCCGGCGCCCGCTCCGGTTCCGCCAGCCGCGCCGTCATCAGGTGCAGCGCGGCGTGCGCCATGCCCAGGCTGTCCTGCGCGATCACCGTCACCGGCGGGTCCAGCAGCCCGGCCAGCGGGAAGTCGTCGAATCCGACCAGCGCCGGCCGGAGTTCGGGCGGGACCTCGGACGCCAGGTGCGTCAGGACCGCGAACGTCGTCGTGACGTTCCCCGTCACCAGGGCCGTCACCGGCGCCTCGGCCGACAGCACCGCACGCAGCGCCGCGCTGATCCGCCGCTGCTCGGTCTCGCCGGTGTGCACCAGCCCGGCCACCGCGCGGCCGTCGGCGCTCAGGCACGCCCGGAACGCCGCCGCGCGTTCCCGTCCGGTGAAGATCCGCTCATGGTCGCCGATGTACGCGATGCGCGTGTGGCCGTGCGCGGCGAGCTGCCGGTACGCCATGCGCACGCCCGCGGCGTTGTCCGCCAGCACCGCGTCGGTCTCCGGGCCGGCCACCGGCCGGTCCACCGCCACCACCGCCAGGCCGGCCGCCATCTCCGGCGCCAGGTAGGAGTGGTCCGGGCCGATCGGCTCCACGACCACGCCGTCGAAGCCGCGGCGCGCCATCGACAGCACCACGGTGCGTTCGCGCTCGACGTCGTCGGCGGTGGACGCGGCGAACACGGTCAGGCCCGAGGCGTACGCGCCGCGCTCGAACTCCGCCAGCAGCGGGTTGCGGGCCGACATCTCGCGGGCCGCGACGCCGATCGTGCGGCTCGTGCCGCGCCGGAGTTGCTGCGCCTGTTCGTCGGGGCGGTATCCAAGCGTGTCTATCGCGGTCTGCACCCGGCGGGCGAACTCCGGGCCGACGGTCGGGTCGTGGTTGACAACCCTCGACACGGTGCTCAGCGCGACGCCGGCCTCGCGGGCGACGTCCACCATCGTCGGGCGTCTGGACCGGCGCCCTGAAGCCTTCGTCATGGAATATCCGCTCCACGGCCTGTCGTGACCTGATCGAGACATTCGCAGGGCTTGACGATGCCCCGGACCGCGCGCCTAGATTAACGCGAAAATAACGTTTTCTCAAAGCACGGCGCCACTCGGTCCGCTCCCTCCACCGCGCGCCACGCGGCGGACACGTTGTCGCGAAGGAGTCAGGATGTTGTCTAAGAGTTTACGCATAGCGTGTGCCGGCGGAGCTGCCGCGCTCGCCCTGACCGCAACCGCCTGCTCGTCGTCCTCCTCCGGCGGCGGCAGCGGAGGTAAAACGCTCAAGGTCGCCTACCAGAGGTTCGGCAACGAGATCCACGTCGACGCGCACATGCAGAAGGTGAAGGCGCAGTTCGAGGCCGCGCATCCGGGCATCACGGTCAAACTGGACCCGATCAACGTGTCCGAGAACGACTACTACACGAAGATCGACCTGATGATGGGCTCCAGTTCCACCGCGCCCGACGTGGTCTACGAGGACACCTTTCTCATCAACTCCGACATCCAGGCCGGCTACCTGACACCGCTGGACTCCTACCTGTCGACCTGGGCCGACTGGTCCCAGTTCCCGGACACGGCCAAGGCCGCGGCGCGCGGCCTGGACGGCAAGACCTACGGCGTCCCGATGGGCACCGACACCCGTGCGCTCTACTACAACAAGGACTTGCTGACCAAAGCCGGCATTCAGGTGCCGTGGCAGCCGAAGTCCTGGGCCGACGTCCTGACGGCGGCTAAAGCGATCAAGGCCAACGATCCCGGCGTGATCCCGCTGAACGTCTACTCGGGCAAGCCCGACGGCGAGGGCAGCACCATGCAGGGCTTCGAGATGCTGCTGTACGGCACGCAGGACACCCTGTACGACGGCTCCAGCAAGAAGTGGGTCGCCCCGAGCAAGGGCTTCAGCGACTCGCTGCAGTTCCTCAAGGACGCCTACAGCGGCGGCCTGACCGTCCCGCCCCAGCAGGAGCTCGACCCCAACATCGGCAACGTGGTCGGCGGGCAGCTGCTCCCGCAGAGCAAGCTCGCCATCGACCTGGACGGCTCCTGGGTCACCAGCACCTGGACGGCGACCGGCGCCAAGCCCTGGCCCGACTGGTCCACCGCGCTCGGCGAGGCCGCGATGCCGACCCAGGACGGCGGCGGCAAGGGCACCACCAGCATGTCCGGCGGCTGGACGCTGTCGGTCACCGCGAAGTCGAAGAACAAGGACCTGGCGGCGCAGTTCATCGAGCTGGCGCTGAACAAGGACAACTCCGCGTCCTACGACGACGCCGACGGCCAGATCGCGGTCCGCAACGACGTGGCCTCCGACCCCGCGTACCAGAACTCCAACCCCACCACGTCCTTCTTCACCGGCCTGGTCCCGGTCACCAACTACCGCCCGGCCTACGCCGAGTACCCGAAGGTGTCCGACGCGATCCAGGTGGCGACCGAGGCGGTGATCACCGGTCAGGCGTCGCCGGCGGACGCCATGAAGACGTACACGGAGACCCTGAAGGGCATCGTCGGCTCCGGCAATGTGGCGGCGGGCAGCAGCTGATGGCGATCGGCGAAGACCTCGCGGGCGCGGTGGGGCGGGTCACGGCCCCCCGCCGTGCCCGCGCCGCCCGCGCGACCCGGCACCTGCCGCTGGCGCCGGCCCTGATCATGCTCTTCCTGTTCTTCCTCGGCCCGGTGCTGTGGAGCGTCTACAGCTCGTTCACGAACGCCGCGCTGACCGGCGACGGCGCGCAGAACCCGCAGTGGGTCGGGCTGGAGAACTTCCGCCGGCTGTTCTCCGATCCCAACGTCACCAACGGGATCTGGCTGACCGTGGTGTTCGTCCTGGGCTCGGCGGTGATCGGCCAGAACCTGCTGGGGCTGGGCATCGCGCTGCTGATGCGCGGCCGGAACCGCTGGCTGCGCGGGACGGTCGGGGCGATCGTGGTCTCGGCGTGGGTGCTGCCGGAGGTGGTGAGCGCGTTCATCTGGTACGCGTTCCTCGGCCAGGACGGGACGCTGAACCAGGTGACGAAGGCGCTCGGGATCGGCTCCCAGGACTGGCTCTACAGCAGTCCGATGCTCGCCGTGATCATCGCCAACACCTGGCGCGGCACCGCGTTCTCGATGCTGGTCTACAACGCGGCGCTGGACGACGTGCCGACCGACGTGCAGGAGGCCGCCGAGCTGGACGGCGCGACCGGCTGGCGGCGGCTGTGGTCGGTGGTGCTGCCGCTGATCCGGCCCTCCATCGTGACCAACCTGATGCTGATCACCCTGCAGACGCTGTCGGTGTTCACGCTGATCTACGTCATGACCGCCGGCGGCCCGGGCTTCGCCAGCTCCACGCTGCCGGTGCTGATGTACCAGCAGGCGTTCAAGTTCTCCGAGGTCGGCTACGGCACGGCGATCTCGTTGCTGCTGCTGGCGATCGGCGCGGTGTTCTCGTTCGTGTACGTGCGTGTGTTGAAACCGGAGGCCTGAGATGGCGACGATGGGGATCGACACGCCGCGCCGCCGCGCCGCCGGCATGGTCTGCACGGGAATCCTGGTCCTGATCGCGGTGGCGTTCCTGGCGCCGCTGATCTGGCTGGTGCTGTCGTGCTTCGACAGCGCGGCCCAGACCTCGGTGAAGCTGCCGGATCATCCGAGCATCGACAACTTCCGGGCCGTGATGAACACGGACATGCTGTGGCGGCCGTTGTGGAACGGCCTGCTGCTGTGCGGGGGCTCGGCGCTGATCACGGTGGTGATCGCGACGCTGGCGGCGTATCCGCTGTCGCGGTACCAGACGCGCTTCCGCAAGCCGTTCCTGTACACCGTGCTGTTCGCGACCGGTCTGCCGATCACCGCGATCATGGTCCCGGTCTACGGCCTGTTCCTGCGGTTGCAGCTGATCGACTCGATGCCGGCCACCGCGGTGTTCCTGGCCACCACCTCGCTGCCGTTCGCGATCTGGCTGATCAAGGGCTTCATCGACAACGTGCCGATCAGCCTGGAGGAGGCCTCGTGGGTGGACGGCGCCTCGCCGATGGCCGCGCTGCGGTACATCGTGGTCCCGCTGATCGCCCCGGGCATGTCGGTGGTGCTGATCTTCACCTTCATCCAGGCCTGGGGCAACTTCTTCGTGCCCTTCATCCTGCTGCAGAGCCCTGAGAAGCTGCCCGCCTCGGTGACCGTCTTCACCTTCTTCGGGCAGTACGGCGCGGTGGCCTACGGGCAGCTCGCGGCCTATTCGGTGCTGTATTCGATGCCGGTCGTGGTGCTGTACCTGATCGTGTCGCGGGCGATGGGCGGCGCGTTCCGCTTCGCCGGTGCGGCGAAGGGGTGACGGCCGACCCGCCCTTCACCGCGGCCGGCGGCTAGGATCGGCACCTCAACGAGTTGTCGCCCGGCCGCCGGTCGGGTCCTTCAGTGGAGTGAGCAGTACGGACCACCCGGTCCCCGGACCCGACGAGAGTGGCGGCGAGCCAGACCCCGCCGCCCCACCGTCACGCGCCCGGGCGGCCGAGCACGGCTGGCTGCCGTGGGCGGCCGGCTCGGTAATGGTGGCGGCGGAGCTGCTGGTCCTCGCGTGCGCGCCCGGGCGCTGGCGTGCGGCCGGCGCGGTGGTGGTGGCGGTGGCGACGCTGGCGGTGATCGGGATCGCGGTGTTCGGCGGGGACGAGCCGCGTTAGCCGGTCCGCTCCCTGATCACCTGTTCGACGGCCACTGCGGCGGCCATGGCGGCGGCGCCGGTCAGCACCGCGCTGTCGCCGAGTGCTGACACTTCCAGGCGGGGCGGATACGGCAGCCGTTCCTGCAGGCGCTGCGCGACCCGCTCCAGTAACAGATCGCCGTTCAGCCCGATGCCGCCGCCGAGGATGACCAGCTCGACGTCGGCGACCGCGGCCACCACGCCGATGTAGGCGCTGATACGCCGCGCGACCTCGTCGACGACGGCGATCGCCCGCGCGTGCCCGGCTCGGGCCCGGTCGAAGATCAGCTCTGTCGTCAGCTGCCCGTCGGTCGTGAGATCGGTCGTGAACTCGGTCGTGAGATCGCTCGTGAGCTCAGTCGCGAACGGCTTCGCGTACTCCACGATCGCGGCCGCGCAGGGGTCGTTCGCGGCGAACCCCTCGGCGTCGAACGCGGTGTCCAGCTCCCCGGCCGCGCCGGAGTGCCCGCGGTGCAGGTGTCCGTGCAGCACCAGGCCCGCGCCGACGCCGGTGCCCACCGACAGGAACGCGAAGGTCTCGGCGGCGGCGCCGGTCCCGTGCGTGTTCTCGCCGAGCGCGGCGAGGTCGATGTCGTTCTCGACGGTGGACGGCACGCCGAGCGCCGCCTCGAGCTCCGTGGCGATCGCGAAACCGTTCAGCGCCGGGATGTTCAGCGCCTGCCAGACCCGGCCGGTGTGCCGGTCCACGACGCCCGGCACCCCGGCCACCGCGTGCCGCACCGTCGCCGCGTCCACCCCGGCCGCGGCGATCAGCTCGCGCGCCAGCTCCGCCGCCGCCGTCACCATGCGCGGGGCGTCCAGGCCGTGCACGTCCACGTCCTGCCGCGCCGCGATCGCCGCGCCCGGCCCGGCCAGCACGCCGCGCAGCCGGTGCGCGCCGAGGTCCAGGCCCAGCGCGTGCACGCCGTCCGGCTTGGGGCCGAAGAACACCGCGCCGTGCGAGGGGTCGCGCGCCGAGTCGGGGGACTGCGTCACCAGGCCGGTGGCCAGCAGTTCCTCCAGCAGCACCGACACCGTCGGCTTCGAGATCCCGGTGAGCCGGGCGATCTCGGCGCGGGAGATCGGGTGGCCGCCCTCGATCACCGACCACACCGTCCGGATGTTCATCTCCCGGAGCGTGGCCGCGGTGACCCCGGTGGTCGGGCGTGCTGCGCGGATGCTCATGGACGCAGAGTACGGCTTGGGCGCCGGTTGCGGTTCAACGGTGCCGACGTGCCGGGGCGAGGCGCATCGGCGAGGCGTATTGGCACAGTGTGAGGATGCACGAGCTGTCCGTGAGAGCTGCGTGAGAACCCATGGCCAACGCGCCGATCAGGGGTTTCGCTGGAATCGTGGCAACCTGCGTCCCCATCCTGCCCAGCGCCGATCTCGAACGGACCCGCGCCTTCTACTGCTTCCTGGGCTTCACCGTCGTGGACGCCGCCGACGAGTACCTGCGCCTGCGTTACGACGACGCGGAGGTCCACTTCTACCCGGACCCCGACATCGAGCCCGCTGCCAACCCCTCCGGCTGGTACCTGCGGGTCGAGGAGCCCGAGGAGCTGCGCGAGAAGTGGCGGAACGACGGGCTGGAGTGCCCGGACGTGCCGGTCCCGGCGGTGTACGGCCCGACGCTGTTCGCGGTGACCGATCCCGACGGCGCGTTGCTGCGGGTCGGGCCGGCCGACCGGCTCTGACTCAGCCCTGCGGGTACCCGCCCTCGGCGGCCCAGAGCTCGATGGCGTCGTTCATGAACAGGTGCACATATCCGCACCGGGCGCAGATCAACGCGGTGCTCCACTCGATGCCCGACAACGTGCCGGTGACTTGCAGCTTGACCTGCTTCCGGAAGAAAAGATCCAGCTGGCAGACCTGACACCGGAACGGTATCCGGTTGATCGTCGCCAATGTCGCCGCTTTGCGTCCCAAGGTTCCCCCCAACCCCACGTGCGAAGCGCATGATCGCGCGTGATACTACGCGCGCAATATGCTGCACACCAGATCCCGGGCGTGCGGACCCGGGGCGCAGCCGCGAGCCGAGGAGCCTGGGGAGGACCGATGCCGGACTTCGCACGCGCGCGCGGGTGGCGCGGGCTCGTTGCGGCGCTGGTCGTGCCGCCGCTGCTGACGGCCGTGCTCACGACCCTCACCGAGCGCCTGAACCTGAGCAGCCAGGTCCTCATCTACCTGGTCGCGCTGGTCGCGATCTCGCGGGTTTGCGGGATGGTGCCGGCGCTGGTGGCCGCGGTGTGGACCGCGCTGCTGCTGGACTACTACTTCATCTCGCCGATCCACACGTTCCGCATCGCGGTGGCCAACGACGTGATCACGTTCTCGGCCTTCGTCATCGTCGCGGTGACGGTGGCCTCGGTGGTCGAGTACTCCGGCAAGCAGTTCCGGCGCGCGACCCAGGCCGCCGCCGAGGCCGCGCAGCTGGAGGCCGCCGACCGGATGCGGACCGCGCTGCTCAACGCGGTCTCGCACGACCTGCGCGCCCCGCTGGCGGCGGCGCGGGCTTCGGTGGACACGCTGCACGATCCGCGCTTCGAGCTCTCCGCCGGCGAGCGCGAGGAACTGCTCGGCGCCGCGCAGACCTCGCTGGGCCGGCTCTCGCGGCTGGTGGAGGATCTGCTGGACATGTCGCGGTTGCAGTCCGGCGCGCTCAAGCCGCTGGTGGAGACGGTCGCGGTGGACGAGGTGATCCCGCGCGCGATCGACGACGTGCCGACGGCCGCGGGCCGCGTCACGTTCGCGGCGAACCCGGAGGGCGTGCCGCCGGCGCTGGCCGACAGCGCGCTGCTGGAACGCGTGCTGGCGAACCTGGTCGGCAACGCCGCCAAGCACACCGCTTCCCGGATCGAGCTGGTCGCGGGTGCGGCGACCCGCGTGCACACCCCGAACATCCCGAACACCCCGAACATCCCGGACACCCCGAACGGCGACAAGGTGGAGATACGCGTGATCGACCACGGCCCCGGCATCCCGGCCACCGACCACGAGCGCGTCTTCCGTCCCTTCCAACGGCTCGGCGACCGCGACAACACCGCCGGCGTCGGGCTCGGCCTGGCGCTGGCCCGGGGGCTGGTCGAGGCGATGGGCGGCGAGCTGCGTCCCGAGGACACCCCGGGCGGCGGGCTCACGATGGTGGTGACGGTGCCGGCCCGGCCGGCGTCCGGCTCGCGGGAGGCGTCGTCCCGATGAAGCATCTGCTGGTGGTCGACGACGAGGCGCAGCTGCTGCTGGCCGTGCGCATCAACCTGCAGGCGCGCGGCTACGACGTCACGGTCGCCGCCGATGGCGCGGCCGGGCTGGCCGCCGCCGCGCGCCGGACCCCGGACCTGGTGGTGCTGGACCTGGGCCTGCCGGACATGGACGGCGTCCGGGTCATCGACGGTCTGCGCGGCTGGACCACGGTGCCGATCCTGGTGCTGTCCGGCCGCACCGACTCCTGGGACAAGGTGGAGGCGCTGGACGCCGGCGCCGACGACTTCGTCACCAAGCCGTTCGACATGGACGAGCTGGCGGCGCGCGTCAGGTCCCTGATCCGCCGTTCGGAGCCGGAGAACACCACCGGGCCGGTGATCGCCGTCGGCAACCACCTCGTCGACCTCGCGGCCCGTACCGTGACGCGGACCGCCGAGGCGCCGGCCGACGTGCCGGAGGCGGTGCGCCTGACCCGGACCGAGTGGGCCGTGCTGGAGATCCTGCTGCGCCATCCCGGCCGCCTGGTCTCCAGCAAGCAGCTGCTGGCCCATGTCTGGGGGACCGAGCACGAGCCGGAGGGCAGCTACCTCCGCTTCTACCTGGCGCGGCTGCGGCAGAAACTGGAGCCGGAGCCCTCCAACCCGCGCCAGCTGCTGACCGAGCCGGGCATGGGGTATCGCTTCCAGCCGCTGGAAACCGTGGGGAAAACGTGAGCGGAGCGCGGTCACCGCGTTGTGAGGCGTGAGTAGTCCGTGAGAAATAAACGCCCGGACGCTAGTGCTTTCCGGGTGGCCCGGCAATAGCATCGCGGTCGTGCCAAGTGCTCTGGGGATAGCCAAACGGGTCATGGTCGGCCGGCCGATGCACAGCGAGATGCTCGGCGAGACCTTGCTCCCGAAGAAGATCGCGCTCCCGGTGTTCGCCTCGGACGCGTTGTCGTCCGTGGCCTACGCCACCGAGGAGATCCTGCTGGTGCTCTCCGCCGGCGGACTGGCCCTGCTGCACTTCACGTGGTGGATCGCCGCCGCGGTGGGCTTGCTGATGCTGGTGGTCGTCGCCTCGTACCGGCAGAACGTGCACGCCTATCCCTCCGGCGGCGGCGACTACGAGGTCGCCACCACGAACCTGGGCCCGAAGGTGGGCCTGACGGTCGCCAGCGCCCTGATGGTCGACTACATCCTCACCGTCGCGGTGTCGGTGTCCTCCGGTGTGGCGAACCTGGCCTCGGCCTTCCCGGCGCTGAACTCGCACGTCGTGCTGATCTCGGTGGTCGTCATCGCCACGATCACGCTGCTGAACCTGCGCGGGGTCCGGGAGTCGGGCACGGCGTTCGCGGTGCCGACGTACTGCTTCGTCGCGGCGGTCGGCGTGATGATCGTGACCGGGCTGATCCGGGTGGTGTTCGGGCACGGACTGCACGCCGAGAGCGAGCACTACAAGATCATCAACACCACGCACTACAACGGCGTGCTGCTGATCTTCCTGCTGCTGCGGGCTTTCGCCTCCGGCTGCACCGCGCTCACCGGCGTCGAGGCGATCAGCAACGGCGTCCCGGCGTTCAAGCCGCCGAAGAGCAAGAACGCCGCGACGACGCTGGCCCTGCTCGGCGGGATCGCGGTCGCGATGTTCGCCGGCGTCACCGCGCTGGCGCTGGCCGGCCACGTGCACGCGGCGGACGCGGCGAACCTGTCGGGCCTGCCGGCCGGGCAGCAGCCGCGCACGGTGATCGCGCAGGTGGCGCGGTCGGTGTTCGGCGGCAACTCGCCGTTCTTCTTCATCCTGCAGGTCGTCACGGCGCTGATCCTGGTGCTGGCGGCGAACACCGCGTTCAACGGCTTCCCGGTGCTCGGCTCGATCCTGGCCAAGGACGGCTACCTGCCGCGCCAGCTGCACACCCGCGGCGACCGGCTGGCGTTCTCCAACGGCATCCTGCTGCTCGCCGGGTTCGCGACCTTGCTGGTGGTGGCGTTCAACGCCTCGCCGACGCGGTTGATCCAGCTGTACATCGTGGGCGTGTTCGTGTCCTTCGTCTGTTCGCAGACCGGCATGATCCGGCACTGGAACCGGCTGCTGCGGGACACCGCGGACCCGGTCGAGCGCCGCCGGATGATGCAGTCGCGGGTGATCAACGCCATCGGCGCCGGGGTGACGGCCGCGGTGCTGGTGATCGTGCTGGTGACGAAGTTCGCCAAGGGCGCGTGGATCGTGGTGCTGGCGATGCCGCTGATCTGGCTCGTGATGCGGGCCATCAACCGGCACTACGCGGCGGTGGCGCGGGAGCTGACGCCCTCGGACGACGCGGTGTTCAGCCTGCCCGCCAACAACCACGCGCTGGTCCTGGTCTCCAAGCTGCACCTGCCGACGCTGCGCGCGATCGGTTACGCCAGCGCCACGCGGCCCAGCACGCTGGAAGCGGTGACGGTGAACCTCGACGACGCCGAGGTGGAGGCGCTGAAGGCGGAGTGGGAACGGCGCTCGATCCCGGTGCCGCTGACCGTGATCGCCTCGCCCTACCGGGAGATCACGCGGCCGATCATCGAGTACGTCAAGCGGGTCCGGACGGAGAACCCCGACGACGTCGTGACGGTCTACATCCCGCAGTACGTGCTCGGCCACTGGTGGGAGCAGGTGCTGCACAACCAGTCCGCGCTGCGTCTGAAGAGCCGCCTGCTGTTCCAGCGGCGGGTCGTGGTCGCGGCGGTGCCGTACCAACTGGAGTCGGCGACCGCCCGCATCGAGGCCGCGAAGGCGCAGGCGCACGCGCAGGGAACCTTCCAGGGGAGTGCCATGACCAAGCCGAAGCAGCCGAAGCCGCCGCGTCAGAGAACCCGGCTGCAGTCGTTGACGCTGGAGAACCAGGAACTGGAGGCGGCCGAGTTGTCGCAGGAGGTCTCGCCCTGCGGAGCCACGGCCATCGCCGACTGCCCGGACCGCGAGCAGGTGGTGATGGCCGGCACGCTCCGCACGGTGCGCATGCGCCCGCGCGCCGGCGTGCCGGTGCTGGAGGCGGACCTGTGGGACGGCACCGGATCGGTGACGGTGAGCTGGCTCGGGCGGCGGCAGATCCCGGGGATCGCGCCGGGGCGCCGGATCGTGGTGCGGGGACGGATCACGACGGCCGGCGGGCAGCGGGCGGTTTACAACCCGATTTATGAGTTGCGGCCGGGGCCAGCTGACTGAGGCGCGGCGGCCTGCCCGCTCTGCCAGCGGCGCGTTTGGCGTCCCGGTCTGCGGTTATTCCTCAGCACGTGTCGACTGATACAGAACACTGCGAACCTCCCGGGTTCGCCGCACCAGGCCGGCTCGGTGCAGGATCTGCAGGTGATACGAGACTGTTGAGGGGCTCAGCCGGAGTCGGCCCGCCACCTCGCCGGTCGTCGCCGGGGCCGCCACGGCGGCCAGGATCTGGGCGCGTGTCCAGCCGATGAGTTCGCCGGGGCGCGGTGGTTCGGGGGGTGTGCCGGGCGTGCTGCGGGCGACCGGGTAGAAGAGCATTGCGGCGCGGCGGTCGTGGTTCGGCCGGCGGCCGGCGTCGGTGTTGTTGTCGTCGGCGGGCTGCTGGTAGCGCACCACCGGGTCGATCACCGTCGCCGCGCGGGTGATGAACACGCTTGGCAGGAACACCAGGGCCGGCTCCGGGACGTCGACCTTGAAGCGGCCGCGGACGCGCACGCTTCCGTCGTGCCAGTCGATCTTCGGGCTGAGGGTGTCGATGGCGGCTGCGAAGCCGTGCTTGCCGAGGATCCGCAGCCGCTCGTCGACGTCCGCCTCCATCCGGGCCCTCACGCGCGGCCATTCGGGGGCCAGCACGTGCAGCCAGACCTGCTCCAGCTCCTTGGCGAGGCGTTCCGAGGTTTCGCGTTCGTCGGTCTCGGTGAGCTTGCGCGGCAGCGTGCGCCCGACGGTCTTGGCCAGCTCGCCCTCGACGGCCACGGCCAACTCGCCGGCGACGCGCCAGGTCGGGGTCGTGGCGACGGTGTGGAGTTCCTCGGCGGTGTCGCCCTCGTAGCGCGTCGGCTGCGGGGTGAGGAAGTCCGGGATGTAGTGGCCGGCGTCGGCTTCGACGTTCAGCAGTGCCGCCAGCAGATCCAGGCGCCGGGCGGCGATCGTCTCGCGCAGCCTCGGGCGCAACGGCGCGGGAAGGTCACCGTTCGCGGCGGCCAACAGCATGTTGACCGTCTCCGAGACCGGGGACAGTGCGAAGCGCGAGCGGGCCAGGCCGTCGGCGCCGAGCTGGATCCTGATCATCTTCGAATCCGTTCGAATTCGTGGACTCGGCCGGTGCCGTCGCCGTTTCCTGACAGGACGACGCGGTGGCTGCCCGAGGTTGCGGATCCGACGCCGGCGCTGCACCGACACGCGGTCGGCGCCCGTCGTCCGCGCGTTGTCGTAGTCAACGTGTTGAAATAGGCCCCGTGGCGGACATCGCCCGGTGTGCGGGGGCACACGGCGGTGCCGGCGACGAGGCTGGCAGCGTGGTCGGCGCGGTTGCGGAGGGTGGACCCGACGCCGCGCCGACTGCGCTGTCGTGGGGAGGGGCCGTGAGTGTCAGACTGCGGCGCTCTCGGCGTCGGCCGCACTTCCGGCGCTCTCGGCCTCGCGCTCGGCCAGAGCCTTGCGCACCTCGTCCATGTCCAGCGCGCGCGCCTGCGCGATCAGGTCCTCCAGCGCGGACTCCGGCAGCGCGCCGGGGTGCTGGTAGAGGGTGACGCCGTCGCGCACGATCATCAGCGTCGGGATCGAGCGGATGTCGAACGCCATCGCCAACTCCTGCTCGGCCTCGGTGTCGACCTTGCCGAACACGATGTCCTCGTGCTTTTCAGCGGACTTCTTGTACACCGGCGCGAAGGACCGGCACGGTCCGCACCACTCGGCCCAGAAGTCGACAAGCGTGATGCCCTCGCCCGCCACGGTCTCGGCGAAGGTGTCCTTGGTCAGTTCCACGACGGCCACGGCCGTTTCCTCCTCGGTGCTCGACGGGGGCCCTGGTCACATACAGTCGGATACCCCGCAGGGTATAACCGGCCGGGGTGGGTCGGTATTCCGGCGTGCTGCGGGAGCGGACCCGGACGTACCGTCCGACGAGTGGACGGCCGCCGAAAACGGTGAGCCGCAGGCCCCGACGTGCGGGGACCTGCGGCTCGATGCCGGCAGTCCTAGATGCCAGCAGCCCTGGAGGCCGGCAGCCCTGGACGCCGGCCGCCCTACCGCTGGTGCGCCAGCTCCAGCAGCAGCGCCGCCGACCAGCTGAACCCGCGCGAGTTCATCGCGGAGCCGTCGGCCGGGTCGTAGTTCTCCATCAGCGGCCCGTCGCCCATCATGCCCGCGGCGTTGGCGCGGAGCTTGGCCGCCAGGGCCGTCGCGTCCGCGGTGTAGCCGTAGCGCTTGAGGCCTTCGAGCGCGAAGTACGCCTGGTCCATCCACACCGCGCCGCGCCAGTAGCCGGTCGGGTCGTAGTACGGCGAGCTCGCCGAGACCGTCGGGAACGGCAGCCGCGTGTCGAACTCGGTCGGCGACACCAGCTTCGCGCGCACCGAGGCCGCCTGCGCGGGCGTCGCCACGCCGGCCCACAGCGGGATCGCGCCCTCGATACCGCGCCCGCGCGCCGTCAGCGGCTGCCCGGTGCCGAGCGAGGCGTCGTAGAACCAGCCGCTGGCCGGGTCGTACATTTTCTGCTGGATCGCCGTCGCGACCGTCTTCTGCGACGCCTGGAACCGCGCCGCGTCCGACCAGTGCCCGAGCCGCAGCGCCATCTGCGCCAACACGCCGTCCTCCGCCGCGAGGTACGAGTTCAGGTCCACCGACTCCTGCGTCAGCGAGTACCCGACCACATTCCCGGCCGCGTCAGTGTTGTCGACGACCCCGGCGCCGAGGGCGGCGTCGAAGCGCGGCGCGTTGTCCATCCCGCTTTCCCACGCCGCGGCCTGGCGCTTGTCCTCGGCGGTGACGTTCTGCGGATCCACGGTCGAGCCGTACTCCGCGAGCCCGTCGTGGTTGTGGTCCCGGTTCCGGTACCACCAGTCGTGGTACGCCACCAGCTTCGGGTACATCTCCTTCAGGAAGTTGACGTCCCCGTTCCGCTCGAACACCGACCACACCGCCCACGCGGCCAGCGGCGGCTTGGAGTTCCGCTCGTTCCAGTTCCCGCCGCCCTGCGCGGGATCGTTGTAGAAGATGCAGTCCGGGATCATGCCGGCGTCCTGCGGCCGCTGCGCGTCGGAGGCCGTCACCTGGTAGTCGAACATCGACCGGATCTGCGACTCGGCCAGCGTCGGGTCGAACACCGCCGTGCCGACCGCCTGCTTCCACGTGTCCCAGGCCCAGAAGCCGCTGAACCACTTGTTGGAGATCGACGGCGTCACCCCGTCGTGCTTCACCGCCCCGGCGGCACTGCGCCAGTTGGTCGTCAGCGTCTCGACCGACTTCACCGCCAACGCCTGCTGCGAAGCAGGAACCCCGCGCACCGCCGACGCCACGTACCCGCGCCACCGCCGCTCGTCGGCCGCGACGACCGCGCCCGGAGCGCGCAGCGTCTTCGCGACGACCGGCTGCTCGGCGGCGTAGTCGGCACCGGTGAAGGTGTACGACTCGGTCCACGTCAGCGTCTGCCGGCCGTGCGGGCCCAGCTTCAGCGGCTGGTCCAACGACGTCGTGTACGCGTCGCCGGCCACCGACGTGGTCACCGGCTCGGCATGGGTCACCTGGAACTTCTCGGTCCCGTCGGTGAGGTAGTCCCAGGTCTGCCGCACCTTCGCGAACCCGACCGAGATGCCGGTCGACGTCGCGTGCAGGGAGGGCGCACTCTTCATCGGCTCGGCGGCGGGCCGCAGCAGCGATCCGGTCCAGCCGGCGGCGACGCTCCGCGCGTGCCCGCTGGTGTTGTCCACGAAGGCCTGGACCAGTGCGGTCCGGTTGCTCGCGTACCGCAGCTGCATCACCACCCGCAGCCCGTCCACATCAAAGCTCTGCTGCAACATGCCCGGCAGCGATGTGAACACCGGATTCGTCGCCGAAGCCAGGTCGATCGGCCGGCCGTTCTCCGAGAGCGTCAGATGGCTGATTCCCTTGCTGAGCCACCACGGATACTCCTGCGCGATGTACAGCGGCCCGGTGAAGGCGCCGTACGAAGCTGTGTCCCCGGCCTTCGGCAGCGCATACGCGTGCCACGCTCCCTGGTCGGCGAACACGCCGATCGGGTTGACGTCGGTCGCGGGATCGCCGGGCAGCGCCACGGTCGGCACCCCCTGCAGATCGAGCACGTTCGCGAACGATGGGTTCGGTGGTGGAGCAGCCCGCGCCGCCGTCACCGGAAGAACCAGACCCATACTGACCGCCAAAGCAGCCAGGGCCCGTAACCGACGAGACATGATCACCTTCCTACCTTCAGGACCGCGACACCCTTCGCGGCCAGATGGGTGGGACGACTCCCGGTCAGCAGGTTCACCGCGCCGAAAGGCACCGACGAACCCAGATCGACCGCGGTGTCGCCGTGGTTGAGCAGGAAGTAGTAGTGGTGCGACTCGGAACTGCGGCACACCACCTCGATCCCGGTGACGGCCAGCGCCGAGGCCGGCGACGGCCACACCACCGCGGGCCGGACGGCCTCGGCGAGCACCTTCTCGATCGCCCAGCCCAGATCGCAGCTCACGTACCAGGCCCGGCCCTCGCCGAAGTCGTTGCACGTGACCGCGGGGCGGTCCTTCAGCGGCCCCTCGGCGTAGTGCGCGACGGTCCGGGCCGTGGTCGTGGCGAGCCATTCGCTCCAGCCCAGCGCGGCGGGCGTGGGCTGGTAGCCGAGGCCGTAGCCGCCACGGCTGCCGTGCTTCTTCTTCGTCGCCTTCGCGGTCTCCTCGTCGGCGGTGAAGGTGACCGCCGTCGAGTACCCCTCCGCGATCGGCCACCACTCGTCCACCGCGACGCCGAGCACCTCCCGCAGCGGACCCGGGTAGCCGCCGCCGGTCCCGTCAGTGCCCTGATGGATGTGGTCGAGTTCGTCGACGATCCCGCTGAAGAAGCCGACGACGAGGTACCCTCCGCCGTACACGTAGTCGGTCAGCCGGGCCGCGTTCTCGGTGCTCACCGAGTACAGGTTCGGCACGAGCACCACCTTGTACCCGCTCAGGTCGGCGTCCGGCGGGACGAAGTCGACGACGTGGTTCCACCGGTACACCACCGAGTACCAGTTCAGGATCTGGTCCCGGAGCCGCAGCCGCGCCGAGGGGTGGTCCTCGGCCTCCAGCGCCCACCACGAGTTCCAGTCCAGGACGATGGCGACCGAGCTCTCGATCCGGCTCCCGGTGACCTCCTTGAGGCTCGCCAGCTCCTCGCCGAGCCGGACCGTCTCCCGCCATCCCCGAGTCTGGGTCCCGCCGTGCGGAAGCAGGGCACTGTGGAACTTCTCCGCGCCGGCCCGCGAGGCCCGCCACTGGAAGTGCATGACGCCGTCCGCGCCGCGCGCCACCGTCTGCAGCGACCACAGCCGCCGCAGCTCGGGCGTCTTGGGCACGTTCACCGTCCGCCAGCTCACCGCCGACGGCGCCTGCTCCATCAGCAGCCACGGCTTCCCGCCGCCGAGCGAGCGCATGAGATCGTAGTTCATCGCCGCGAGCACGTGCGCCGTGCTGTCCGCGGGGTTCGGGTACGCGTCGTCGGACACCACGTCCTCGTGCGCGGCCCACTTCCAGTAGTCGAGGTCCTTCATCATCGACATGAAGTTCGTCGTGACCGGGACCTCCGGCGTCACCTCCTTCAGCACTTCCCGCTCGCCGAGGAAGCAGGCGAGCAGCGCGTCGGAACTGAACCGGCGCCAGTCCAGCAGCTGTCCCGGGTTGATCGGGCCCGGGGCCTTGCGCGGCGGCTCGATCTGCGAGAAGTCCGAGTAGCGCTGCGACCAGAACTCCGTGCCCCAGGCGAAGTTCAGCTGCGCGATGTCGTCGCCGTAGCGCTCCTTCAGCCAGCGGCGGAAGTCCTCGGCCGACACCTCGCAGAAGCACTCCGTGACGTGGTCGCCGTACTCGTTGTGGATGTGCCACAGCGCCAGTGCGGGGTGCTCGCCGTAGCGCTCGGCGATCGCGCGGGCCAGCCGCGTCGCCGCCGCCCTGTAGATCGGAGACGACGGGCAGTAGTGCTGCCGCGAGCCGAACTCCAGGCGCACGCCGTCAGCCGTGACCGGCAGTGTCTCCGGGTACTGACGTACGAACCAGGCCGGCGGCGAGGCCGTGGCGGTGGCGAGGTCGACGGCGATGCCGCGGCTGTGGAACAGGTCCATCAACCCGTCCAGCCACTCGAAGTCCCACTCGTCCTCGGCGGGCTGCAACCGCGCCCAGGAGAACACCCCGAGCGTCACCATCGTGACGCCGGCGTCCTTCATCAGGTTGGCGTCCTGCTTCCAGACGGACTCCGGCCACTGCTCCGGGTTGTAGTCCGCTCCATACAAGAGACCTTCTACGCGTGTGATCATCCTTTGACTGCTCCTCCCAACAAGCCGGACACGAACTGCTTCTGGAAGATAAAGAAAATGAGCATCAGAGGGAGGGTCGCCAGGAAACTTCCGAGAATCAAGCCCGAATAGTCCACATGTGTCCCGCCGACCAGCGTGTAGAGCGCGACCGGTGCGGTGTATTTGTCCTGGGAGTCGAGCATCAGCAGCGGCCACAGGAAGGCGTTCCACTGGCTCATGAAGGTGAAGATCGCCAGGGCCCCGAGTTGTGGCTTCACTACAGGGAGCACGATCCGGTAGAAGGTCCGGATGTCGCCGGAGCCGTCGATGCGCGCGGACTCGATCAGCTCGTCGGGGAAGTCCAGGAACGCCTGGCGCATCAGGAAGATGCCGAACGAGTTGGCCAGGAACGGCACGATCACCGCCTGGTAGCTGTTCACCCAGCCCAGGTTCGACATCATCTGGAAGAGCGGGACCAGCAGCACCTGGAACGGCACCATCATGGTGGTGAGCACCAGGGCCAGCAGCAGCCCGCGCCCGCGGAACCGGTACTTGGCCAGGCCGTAGCCGGCCATCGCCGAGATCAGGCCGCTGGCCAGCGTGTAGACCACGGCGATGCCCAGGCTGTTCAGCATCACCCGGCTGAACCCGATCGAGGACTCCAGGTCCTTGATGTTGCTCAGGAAGTGCCCGCCGGGCACGAACGGCGGCGGGGAGTGGAAGAGCTCGTCGTTGCTGTGGGTGGCGGCGACCACCATCCAGTAGAACGGCAGGATGCTGACCAGCGCGCCGATCACCAGCAGGAGCATGACGACGGAGCGCTTCAGGACGCTCGGATCGAGTGTCATCCCCGCCTCCTTTCCGACCTCGCGGTACTGGCCGCCCGATCCGACTGGCCGAAGAAGCGGAACTGGATCACCGACAGCACGCCGATGATCAGCACCACGGCCCAGGCGATGGCGGAGGCGTAGCTGAAGTCCATCTGGTCGAAACCGACCTTGTAGAGGTAGAGGACCGGGGTCATGGTGGCGTTGTCCGGTCCGCCCTTGGTGAGGACGAAGTTCTCGTCGAAGAGTTGGAGCGTGCCGATGGTGGAGGTGATGGAGCAGAACAGGATCACGGGCCGCAGTTGCGGGACCACGACCTTGCGGAAGGTGGTGACCGCGCCGGCGCCGTCGATCGCGGCGGCTTCGTACTGCTCCCTGGGGATGCTCTGCAGCCCGGCGAGCAGGATCACCGCGTTGTAGCCGGTCCAGCGCCAGGTGATCGTGCCGATGAGGGACACCCGGGCCCACACCGGATTGTTCAGCCAGTCCACCGGGCTCACCCCGAACCAGCCGAGGGCCTGGTTGACCATGCCGCCGTCGGTCTTGAGCAGGACGCGGAACACCACGGCGTAGGCGACGAGCATCGTCACCGACGGCAGGAAGAAGGCGATGCGCCAGGTTCCCTTGAAGCGGAGCCAGGACTGGTTCAGGACGCAGGCCAGGACCAGCGCGATGCAGATCATGAGCGGGACCTGGAAGACCAGGATGAGCCCGGTGTTCCACAGGGACTTCCAGAACACCGGGTCGTGCAGCATGCGGCGGTACTGGGCCAGGCCGGCCCAGGTCTGGGTGCCGCCGTCGTCGTTGGTGAAGCTCTGGTAGAGGCTGGCGCCGAGGGGATAGGCGAAGAAGACGACGAACAGGGCGGCGGCGGGGCCGGCGAAGGCCCAGTGGACGACGCGCGGTCGCCGCCGGGTGCGCCCCGCCGCGCGCAGGCGAGTCGCCGAGGGCGGCAGTGGCGACGGAGGCAGTGGGGAACGAGGCGGTGGCGCCTGGGCCGCGGTGTGGATCTCGGGCGGCCGCTCGGCGGGAGCGGGGCCGGAGGCTGGATGGGTGGGGATCGCCATGGGCTATTGCGCTATCTGCCGGTTCGTCGCGGAGGCGATCTGCCGCGCGGCCGAGTCCAGCGCCGACTTCGGATCCTTGCCGCCCTGCATCACCGAGTTCGTGGCGTCGGTGACCAGATCGCTGGCCTTCGAGTAGTCGCCGGTGTACTGGATCGGCGGGATGTCCTTCGTCAGGTCGGCGAAGGTCTTGAAGGTGGTCTGGCCGCCGTAGTAGTCCTGCGGGCCGGTGATGTAGGGGTCTGACAGCGCCGGTTCGAAGGCCGGGAAGATGCCTTCGTTCTTCAGCATCGACACCTGGTTGTCGGAATTCGCCAGGGCGAACTGGATGAAGGCCCATGCCGTCGCGGAGTTCTTGCTCTGCGCGGAGACCGTCAGCAGCGAGCCGCCGTTGTTGGAGGTGCGGACGCCGCCGGCGGTGAAGGCCGGCAGCGGCATGACGCTGAACTTGCCCTTCAGCTCGGGCATCTCGTCGGTGAGGGTGCCGGACCACCAGACCGCGGTCGGGGCGGTGGCGACCTTGCCGTCCTTGTTCGACGCGACAAGCGCGTCCCAGCCCTTCTCGTAGTCGACCAGGCCCTTGTCGTTGAGCTGCTTCATCAGGGTCATCGCCGTCACCGCCGCCGGGGTGGCGACGGCGATCTTGTCGTCCACGAAGTAGCCCTGGCCCTCCTGCTGGAGCATCATCGGGAACGTGCTGTCCCCGGTGGGGTCCACGACGAGCAGCTTCTTGCCGGTCTTCGCCTTGATCTGCACGCCGGCCGCGATGTAGTCGTCCCAGGTCCGGATCGAGGCGGGGTCGACGCCGGCCTGCTGGAAGATGTCGGTGCGGTAGAAGACGCCGCAGGGTCCGACGTCCCAGGGCAGTGCGTAGACCTTGCCGGCGCTGTCGGTGCCGGTGGCCCAGGCGGCGGCGTTGAACTGGGCCTTGTACTGCGCCGCCAGGGCGCTCAGGTCGTAGAAGCCGCTGGGGAACGTGCCGATGTAGCTCTGCATCTTGAAGCCCTCGACCTGCAGGACGTCCGGGAGTCCGGCGCCTGACTTCAAGCCGACGGTGATCTTGTCGTAGGCGTTGTCGTAGCCGATGTCGACGACGTTCACCTTCACGCCCGGGTGCTGCTGCTCGAAGGCCGGCGCCAGGCGCTTGAGGGCCTTGGCCGCCACGTCCCAGGACCAGACCGTGATGGACCCGGCCACCTGGGTCTGCGTGCTGACACTCTTTGCGGCCGCCTTCTTGCCGCCGCCGGTGGCGCATCCGCCGGTCACCGCGACCGCGAGCGCCCCGATGCCCAGCCGCAGTGCCGAACGCCGTGTGGTCCTCATTGACACCGTGCCCTCCTCTGCCGCAATACTGAATGCTGTATACAGAAGACTGTATGACGGTCATTCGTCAAGAGGTAAGAGCGAGGCAACCTGTGGGCCATCCGTACATCCCGAACAGTGATCCCCAGATCAGAGGGCGAATGCTGGCCGCGATCGGCGCGGACAGTGTCGAAGAGTTCTACGCCGACATCCCGGACTCGATCCGGCTGCACCGGCCGCTGAACCTGCCGGATCCGCTGCGCTCGGAAGCCGAACTGGTCCGGCACATGGACCGTCTGCTGTCCCGCAACAAGCCGGCCGAGCTGAGCTTCCTGGGCGCCGGCTGCTATCAGCACCATGTCCCGGCGGTGGTGGAGGAGATCGGGAACCGGAGCGAGTTCCTGACCGCGTACGCCGGCGAGCCGTACGAGGACCACGGCCGCTTCCAGGCGCTGTGGGAGTACCAGTCGCTGATGGGGGAACTGCTGGAGCTGGACGTCGTCAACGTCCCGACCTACGACGGGTTCCAGGCGGCCGGGACCGCGCTGCGGATGGCCGGGCGCGCCACCGGGCGGCGGCGGGTGCTGGTGGTCGGGCCGGTCGATCCGGACAAGCTGTCGAAGATCGTGGACTTCGTGCGGCCGGACCACGACGTCGAGGTGCTGGACGGGACCCACGACGGCTGGCAGGCCGCTGATCTGGTGGTCGGGGCCGACGTCGCCGCCGTCTACATCGAGGCGCCGAACTACCACGGGGTGCTGGACGCGGCGCTGCCGTCGCTGGCCGAGCGGGCGCACGCGGTGGGGGCGCTGTTCGTGGTCGGGTGCAATCCGATCTCGCTGGGGGTGGTGGCCTCACCGGCTTCGTACGGCGCGGACATCGTCTGCGGGGACATCCAGCCGTTGGGGATCCGGATGAGCTTCGGGGGCGGGAACGCCGGGTTCATCGCCACCCGGGACGAGGAACGGCTGGTGCGGGAGTTTCCGTCGCGGCTGTTCGGGGTGGTGCCGACGGTGGTCGAGGGCGAGTACGGGTTCGGGGATGTGTTCTACGACCGGACGTCCTTCGCGCTTCGCGAGGAGGGCAAGGAGTGGGTCGGGACGGCGGCCGCGCTCAACGGGATCATGGCCGGTGTCTACCTCGCGTTGATGGGGCCGCGGGGGATGCGGGAGATCGGGGAGACGATTCTCGCGCTGACGGCTTATGCGCAGGAGCGGTTGGCGGCGGTGCCTGGTGTCTCGGCGCCGAACGCCGGGTTGGTTTCGTTCGCCGACTTCGTGGTGCGGTTCACCGGGTCGCGAACCGCTGCGGAGATCAATGCTCTGCTGCTGGAGCGGGGGATCCAGGGCGGCAAGGTGCTGTCGGACAGCGATGCGCTGTTCTGCGTGACGGAGATTCATGCGCGCGAGGACGTCGATCGACTCGCCGCCGTTCTTGAGGAGATCGCCAAGTGAGTTCGTCGGTGTCGCATGGTCCTGTTTCCCCGGCTGATGCCCGTGTCGCGCCGAAGCCGGGGTTGCGGCGGTTTCACCAGGCGCGGTGGGACGAGCCGCTGATCTTCGAGCTGACGAGTCCGGGGGAGCGGGGGGTCGGGGTTCCCGTCACGTCGCTGCCGGTTCCTTCGTTGCCGGCCGGGCTGGCTCGCGTCGCGGCGCCGGGGCTGCCGGAGATGTCGCAGCCGCATGTGCTGCGGCACTACATGCGGCTTTCGCAGGAGACGTTGGGCGTCGATCTGAATGTCGACGTCGGACAGGGCACGTGCACGATGAAGTACAGCCCGAAGGTGAACGACTCGTTCGTGCGGGACGCGCGGATCGCGGAGCTGCATCCGTTGCAGGACGAGGGCTCGGTGCAGGGGGTGCTGGAGATCCTGTACCGGTTGGAGGGGCTGCTGAAGGAGATATCCGGGATGGACCGGGTGTCGTTGCAGCCGGCGTCGGGGTCGTCGGCGATCTACGCGAACGTGTCGATGATCCGGGCGTACCACGCCTCGCGCGGGGATGGGGAGCTGCGGGACGAGATCATCACGACGCAGTTCTCGCACCCGACGAACGCGGCCGCGCCGAAGACGGCCGGGTACCGGGTGATCACGCTGATGCCGGACGCGGACGGGTATCCGGACATCGAGGCGCTGCGGGCCGCGGTCGGGCCCCGGACGGCGGCGTTGCTGATCACGAACCCGGAGGACACGGGAATCTTCAACCCGCGGATCGAGGAGTTCGTGCGGCTGGTGCACGAGGTCGGGGGGCTGTGCTGCTACGACCAGGCCAACGCGAACGGGATCCTGGGGATCACGCGGGCCCGGGACGCGGGGTTCGACCTGTGCCACTTCAACCTGCACAAGACGTTCTCGACGCCGCACATGTGCGGCGGTCCGGCGGCCGGGGCGTCGGCGGTGACGTCCGCGCTGGCGCCGTTCCTGCCCCGGCCGACGGTGGAGTTCGACGGGTCGCGGTACTTCTTCGACGACGACCGGCCGGAGTCGATCGGCAAGATCCGGCCGTTCTACGGCGTGGTGCCGAACCTGGTGCGGGCCTACGCGTGGATCATGGCGCTGGGCGGCCCGGGACTGCGCGAGGTCGCCGAGACGGCGGTGCTGAACAACAACTACCTGATCTCGAAGGTGCTGGAGATCAAGGGAGTGTCGCTGCCGTACGCGCAGGGCCGACGACGCGTGGAGCAGGCGCGCTACAGCTGGGAGAAGCTGAACGCGGACACCGGCGTGCACTCGGAGGAGATCGGCTACCGCGTCGCGGACTTCGGGACGCACTACTGGACGAGCCACCATCCGTACCTGGTGCCGGAGCCGATGACGCTGGAGCCGACGGAGTCGTACTCGCAGGCGGACCTGGATGAGTACGCGGCGATCCTGGCAGAGGTCGCGCGCGAGGCTTATGAGGAGCCTGAGGCGGTGCGCGGGGCGCCGCACAACGGGCCGATCCATCGGATGCGGGACGCGTCGCTGGAGGACCCGGGGACTTGGGCGGTTACCTGGCGGGCCTATCGGCGGAAGGTGGGGTGAGGGTGCGGGGTGGGCTGACGCGCGTGGGTGCGGCGGGTGATGTGGCTGCGCGGCTGGCGGCGGATGCTGCGCGGTGCGGCGGCGTGGCGCGTCGAGAGCGCGAGCCTGGTTTGTGGCGCGGGCGGAGGGGCGCGAGCGTGCGCGGTGCTGCAGTTGGGCTGCGGGGGTCGCACTCGTGAGGGTCGGGCTCGTGGTGAACCCGGTCGCCGGCGTCGGCGGCCGGGTCGGGCTCAAGGGCAGCGATGGCGCGGAGGTGCAAGAGCGGGCCTTTGCGCTGGGCGCCGTGCCTCGTGCTGCCGGGCGCGCGACGCTTGCGTTGGCCGAGCTGCGCGCGCGGCGTCCCGACAGCGTGGTGCTCACCGTCGCGGGTGCCATGGGTGAGGAGGCGGCGCGGGCTGCCGGATTCGCGCCCGAGGTGGTCTTCGCGCCTGGTGAGCCGACGTCGGCGGCGGACACCGTTGCGGCGGCACGTGCGCTGGCACCGCAAGTTGATCTCCTTCTGTTCGCGGGCGGCGATGGGACCGCGCGCGACGTGCTCGAAGCCGTCGGCGACACTTTGCCGGTGCTCGGCATCCCGACCGGCGTGAAGATGCATTCGGCCGTCTTCGCGGTCAACCCGCGCGCGGCCGGTGAAGTCGCCGCCACGTTCTCGCGGGTGCGTGAGGCCGAGGTCGTCGACCGCGTCGAGGGTTCGCCGCAGCTGTTCGGCTACCTTCGCGTGCCCGACGTCCCGGCGCGCGTCCAGCAGCGCAAGACCGGTAGCTCCAGCGTCACGCCTGACGCGGTCTCCGGTATCGCCGCCGAGCTGCGCTCCTACCTGGCGCCGGGCGAGCTGCTGGTGCTCGGGCCCGGCACGACCACCCGCGCCGTCGCCGCCGTCTGGGGTGTCGACGTGCCGGTGCTCGGCGTGAACGTCGTCGACGGCTCGACGCTGGTCGCCGCCGATGCGAGTGCGGACCAGCTCCTCGAACTCGTCGCCGGTGCCCCGGCGCGCATCGCGCTCACTCCCATCGGGGGCCAGGGGTTCCTGCTCGGGCGGGGCAACCAGCAGCTGGCGCCGGAGGTGCTGCGGGCCGTGGGGCTCGATCGGCTGCACGTCGTGGCGACCGAGGCGAAGGTCGTGGCGCTCGGCGGGCGTCCGCTGCTCGTCGACACCGGTGACGATGCGCTGGACCGGGCGTTTCCGCGCTATGTGCGGGTCGTCGTGGGGTGGCGCCGTACGATCCTTTATCCCGTGAACGAAAGGCAGTCCTGATGATCGACCTGAGTGGCAAGAGCGCGATCGTGACCGGTGGTGCGTCGGGGATCGGGCGGGCGACCGCCGCGGTGCTGGCGGAGCTCGGTGCGGGGGTGGTGATCGCGGATCTGGATCCCGAGCGCGGGGAGGAGGCCGCGAAGGAGGTCGGGGGCGTGTTCGTGCGTTGTGATGTCTCGCGGGCCGCGGACTGCGATGCTGTGGTGGCGGCCGCCGTCGCGGCGCACGGGGGTGTCGACGTGCTCTTCAACAACGCCGGGATCATCCGGCGCTCGACGGTGCTGGACATCGCCGAGGACGACTGGGACCTGGTGATGGCCGTCAACGTGAAGTCGATCCTGCTGATGAGCCGGCGGGTGGTGCCGTTGATGGCGGCGGCCGGGGGCGGGAGCATCGTCAACACCGGGTCGGGGTGGGGGATCAAGGGCGGCGCGAGTGCGGTGTCGTACTGCGCGTCGAAGGGGGCGGTGGTGAACATGACGCGGGCCATGGCGATCGACCACGGGCCGCAGAACATCCGGGTCAACTGCGTGTGCCCCGGCGACACGGCCACCGGGATGCTGGCCGACGAGGCGAAGCAGCTCGGGGCGGCCGTCGAGTCCTTCTACGCCGACGCCGCCGACCGGCCGCTGGGGCGGATCGGGCAGCCGCGGGACATCGCGCAGATGGTGGCGTTCCTGGCGTCGGAGGCGGCGGCGTTCGTGAGCGGCGCCGTGATCACGGTGGACGGGGCCGGCACCGCGTGACGGAAAACGGCCCGGGGTGCGGAACAATGGGGATGACGGGCAGTGCGGGAAAGGTGACTACCGGATGGCGATCGAGCGGCGGCCGCTCCGCGAGCAGATCAAGGACGTGCTCCTCGAACGCCTGGGCCGGGGCGAGTTCGACCCGGACCAGCCGATCAACGAGGTCCACCTGGCCGCTGACCTGGGCGTCAGCCGCACCCCGCTGCGCGAGGCGCTGATCGGGCTGGAGCGCGAGGGCATCATCATCAGCGAGCGCGGGAAGGGCTTCCGCTTCGCGCCGATGAGCCCGCAGGAGTTCCGTGACCTGACGACCATCGTCGCGACCCTGGAGTCCCTGGCGCTGGAGCTGTCGCCGGCCGAGCACCTGAAGGAGATCGGGCCGCGGCTGCTGGAGGAGGCGCACGCGTTCTCCGCGCCGCAGGCCGAGCTGGGCGTGATCGAGCGGTACGACGACGAGTGGCACGACCAGCTGCTGTCCGGATGCCGCAACGACCGGCTGATGGACCTGATTACGACGCTGAAGCTGACGATGCACCGGTACGAGCGGGTCGTGGTCGGCGACCGGCAGGTGCTGGAGCGGTCGGCGGTGGAGCACGAGAAGATCGCGGAGTGCCTGGTCGCGGAGGACCTGCCGGGGGCGGTGGCGGCGCTGAAGGCGAACTGGGAGAGCGGGATGCATCGGATTCTGGAGAAGTTGGGGGCTCCGGAGGGGGTGTAGGGGGCGGCGAGCTGCGGTCGGTCGGCGGCAGGCTCGCGCTCGGGCTGGGATGGAGCTGTGGTGAGGCCGGTCGTGAGGTCGCGAGGTCGGGCGTGTCGGACTCGGCGGCGGATCGGCGGGCCGGCGAGTGGCTAGTCGCGCGTGTTGCGCTGGTCGGCGAGGCGAACTGCGTCGGCATGGCGAATTGCGGCGGCGTGGCGGCGTGGCTGCGGCGAGGCGTCGTCCGCATGAATCTGCGGCGCCGCAAGCCGGGTCACCCGTTCCGCGCAGCCGTGTCTGCTGTCAGCAGACAAGCGGGACTCGCCTCGCCGCCGGTCCGTACGCTCACATCATGAGCGAGCTTCTGAGACTGCACGTCGTCCCCGGCGGACACGCCGACCAGCCGCCGAAGCAGCCCGCGGCCCCCGAGCCCGAGCCGCTGTGGCGCGAGGTGCTCGGCGAGCACCTGCGCGGGCTGCGGCGCGAGCATCAGGAAAGCCTCGCGGAGACCGCGCGCCGCGCGGGCATCTCTCCGCAGTACCTGTCGGAGGTGGAGCGCGGGCTCAAGGAGCCGTCGAGCGAGATGATCGCGGCGGTCGCCGGAGCGCTCGGCACGACGCTCGGCGGGCTCGCCGAGTCCGTCGCCGAGGTGCTGCGGCTGAAGCGCCAGGAGGCGGCGCTCAGCAGGGTGCGACGGGAGCTGCCGACGCGGCGCCGCAGCAGCGGCGGTCCGGTGCTGCTGGCGCTGGCGGCCTGAGGGGCGGTCGGCGGGGTTCGTTCGCTCATTTGACGCAACTTCGCGGCGAATTCGGGGGCGGGCGTTGACCGGCTGGCGGCGCAGGGCCGATCCTGGAGCGAGTCGGCTGGCGCGCGCTCCTTTTGAGGCTGGTGGACCCCCTTGGGTGGGTGGGCCCTGCGTGGGCCCTGCGCGCGTTGATGGTCTTGCTGCCGCCGGTCGGCCCGCCCCTACTCTCGCGGCCCCAGAACCTGGTCCGCCAGCCCGTACTCCACCGCCGCGGCGGCCGTGAACACGCGGTCGCGGTCGGTGTCGTGGCGGAGGCGGTCGGCGGTCTGGCCGGTGTGCTGGGTCAGGATCGTCTCCAGTTCGCTGCGCATCCGGACCAGTTCGTCGGCCTGGATGATCAAGTCCGGGATCGCTCCCTGGCCGCGGGCCGCCGGCTGGTGCAGGACCACGCGGGCGTGCGGGAGGACCGAGCGCAGGCCCGGGGTGCCCGCCGCCAGGAGGACCGCGCCGACGGCGATCGCCTGGCCCACGCAGGTCGTGCGGATCGGGGACTTGATGTGCTGCATGGTGTCGTAGACCGCCAGCATGGAGGTGAGATCGCCGCCTTCGCAGTTCACGTAGAGGCTGATCTCGCGGTCGGGGCCGTCGGACTCCAGGTGCAGCAGCTGGGCGATCAGGGCGTTGGCGACGCCGGCGTCGATGGCCGTGCCGAGGTAGATGATGCGCTCGGTCAGCAGGTGCGAGTAGATGTCCGTGACGCGCTCGCCGCGGGGGCTCTGCGTCGTCACGTAGGGGACGGTGTAGGTGCTCATGCCGTGATTCCGATCCGCTTGCGCTCGGGCGCCACCTGCCCGAAGGAGTCCACGATGTGGTCGATGAAGCCGTAGTCCTTCGCCTGCTGCGCCGTGAACCACCGGTCGTGCAGGGAGTCCTCGTAGACGCGGTCGTAAGGCTGGCGGGTGTCGCTGGCGATCAGCCCCAGGACGGTGGTCACCATGTGGCGCAGGTCGTCCGCCTGCACCTCGACGTCCACCGTGCTGCCGCCGATGCCGGCCGAGCCCTGGTGCATCAGGATCCGGGCGTGCGGGAGCGCGAAGCGGCGGCCGGGCGTGCCCGCCGACAGCAGGAACTGGCCGGCGCTGGCCGCCAGGCCCAGCGCGAGGGTCGAGACCTCGCACGGGACCAGGCGCATCACGTCGCGGATCGCCAGCATCGCGGGGACGGAGCCGCCGCGCGAGTGGATCCACAGCGAGATCCCGGCGTCCGGATCCTCGGTGGCCAGGGAGAGGAGCTGTGTCGTCAGCAGCGTGCCGTTGTCGTCGTCGAGGTCGCCGTCGAGCACCACGATTCGCCGGCTGAATAGCTGCTCACGGGTGCGCCAACTGAACTGGGGTGTCTTTTCGTCTTCTGCCATGACTTCACCGTGCCCCGGCGGCCGACGGCTGAGAACGCGATGCTGCTCTGGGCGGATCAGCTCACAGCAGATCAGCCACTGCGAAGCTGGCGACGGAGCACGTCAGGAGCTTCGGCGAGCGAAGGACCGTACCAAGTGAGATGGCGCCCGGAGACCAGAGCGGCGGGCAGCCCGGGGAAAGCCTCGGGACCGTCGGAGGCGCTGAACGCGTAGGGCTCGTCGGGGAGAACCACGAGTTCGGCGCCGCCGGCGAGAAGTTCCGGCAGCGGGATCTTCGGATAGCGCTCGGCATGGTCGGAGTAGATGTTTCGTACGCCGAGCCGCGCCAGCACGTCGCCGGCGAACGTGTCGCGGCCCAGCACCATCCACGGCCGCCGCCAGATCGGGATGACAGCAGGGACCTCAGCCCCGGCCGCCACCTCAGCCCTCGCTGCCACCGCAGCCCAAGCCGCCTCCGCCGCGTCCAACCACCCGGGCCGGTCGAGCCCGCACCCGACCGTCAGCATCCGGTCCAGCTCCCGGAACGCCTCGTCCAGCGTCCGGATCTGCGTGACCAGCACCGAGACCCCGGCCGCGCGCAGCGCGTCGAGGTCGGCGCCCCGGTTCTCCTCCTCGTTCGCCACCACCAGATCCGGCGCCAGCGCGATGATCCGCGGGACGTCAGGGTTCTTCGTCCCCCCGATCCGCTCGACCTCCAGCTCCGCCGGGTGCGTGCACCACGCCGTGGCGCCGACCAGCAGCCGTGGTGCCGTCGCCGCGATCGCCTCGGTCAGCGACGGCACCAACGACACCACGCGCCGCATACCCCTGCCTTTCTAGAAGTCGTCGTCGAACGAGACGCTACCGCCGACCGCCACCTGGTACGCCGAGACCCGCCGCTCGAAGAAGTTCGACAGCTCCTGCACGTCCTGGAGCTCCATGAACCCCAGCGGGTTCGCCGTCCCGTACACCGGCTCCAGCCCCAGCTGCTCCAGCCGCCGGTCGGCGACGTGCTCCAGGTAGGCCCGCATGTCCGCCACCGGCAGCCCCGAGACCCCGGCGCCGAGCAGGTCCTCGGCGAACTGCGTCTCGCACTCGACCGCCTCGGCCAGCATCGCGCGCACCTGCTGTGCCATCTCGTCGTCGAACAGGTCCGGCTCCTCGGCGCGGACCGTCTCCACCACGTCGAAGGCGAAGGCCATGTGCATCGACTCGTCGCGGAACACCCAGTTGGTGCCCGACGCCAGGCCGTGCAGCAGGCCGCGCGAGCGCAGGAAGTACACGTACGCGAAGGCGCCGTAGAAGAACAGCCCCTCGATGCACGCCGCGAAGCAGATCAGGTTCAGCAGGAACGCCCGGCGGTCCTCGCGGGTCTCCAGCCGCTTCAGATCGCCCAGCGAGTCGATCCAGCGGAAGCAGAACTCTGCCTTGCGCCGGATCGACGGGATGTTCTCCACCGCCGCGAAGGCCTCAGTGCGCTCGTCCTCGTCCGGCACGTAGGTGTCGAGCAGGTTCAGGTAGAACTGGACGTGCACGGCCTCCTCGAACAGCTGCCGCGACAGGTACAGCCGGCCCTCGGGGCTGTTGACGTGCTGGTACAGGTTCAGCACGAGGTTGTTCGCGACGATCGTGTCGCCGGTGGCGAAGAACGCGACCAGGCGGGAGACCAGGTGGCGCTCGGCCGCCGAGAGCTTGTCCAGGTCGGTCAGATCGCTGTGCAGGTCCACCTCCTCCACGGTCCAGGTGTTCTTGATCGCGTCGCGGTAGCGGTCGAAGAAGTGCGGGTAGCGCATCGGGCGCAGGGTCAGGTCCAGACCCGGGTCGAGCAGCATGAGACGGATTTCCTTTACTGGCAGGCTTCGCAGGCTTCGGGGTTCTCCAGCGAGCAGGCGATCGCGTCGTCGTCGGCGATCACCGGCAGGTCGGCGGGGGTGGCCGTGGCGGCGGTGGCGGCGACCGTCGCCTGCTGGATCCGCGTCGCGGGCCGCGAGCGCAGGTAGTATGTGGACTTCAGCCCGGCCTTCCAGGCGTACATGTACATCGACGACAGCTTCCCGATCGTCGGCGCGGCCAGGAAGAGGTTCAGCGACTGCGACTGGTCGACGAACGGCCCGCGGGCCGCGGCCAGCTCGATCAGCGCCTTCTGCGGCAGCTCCCACGCCGTCCGGTACAGGGCCCTGATCTCCGCCGGCAGCGCCTCGACGCCCTGCACCGAGCCCTCGGCCCGCTTGATCGCCTCGCGCACCGCCGGGGTCCACAGCCCCAGCGCCTTCAGCTCGCCGACCAGCGCCGAGTTGATCTGCAGGAACTCCCCGGACAGCGTCTCGCGCTTGAACAGGTTCGACACCTGCGGCTCGATGCACTCGTAGCAGCCGGCGATGGAGGCGATGGTCGCGGTCGGGGCGATCGCCACCAGCAGCGAGTTGCGCAGGCCGGTGGCCGCGATCCGGCCGCGGACCCTGCTCCAGCGCGCGGCCAGCTCCGGCGAGGTGGCGACGTTCCACAGGTCCGGCTGCAGGTCGCCCTTCGCGGCGCGGGTGTCCGCGAACGCCGGGTGCGCGCCGAACTCCTCCGCCAGCCCGGCCGAGGTCTCCAGCGCGGTCAGGTAGATCTCCTCGGAGATCCGCGTCGACAGCTCCTGCGCCCGCGCGTCGTCGAAGGGCAGCCGCAGCGCGAAGAACACGTCCTGCAGCCCCATCAGGCCCAGCCCGACCGGACGCCAGCGCGGGTTCGACGCCGCGGTCTGCTCGCTCGGGTAGTAGTTGATGTCGATGACCCGGTCCAGGAAGACCACGGCGGTGCGGACCGTGGCGCGCAGCCGGTCCCAGTCGATCGCGTCGCGGGACGCGGTCAGGTGCGCGCCGAGGTTGATCGAGCCCAGGTTGCAGACGGCGGTCTCGGCGTCGGAGGAGACCTCGATGATTTCAGTGCACAGATTCGACAGGTGCACGGTGTTGCCGGGGACGCCGGTCTGGTTGCAGAGCTTGTTCGATGCGTCCTTGAACGTCATCCAGCCGTTGCCGGTCTGCGCCAGTGTGCGCATCATCTTGCCGTAGAGCTCACGCGCCGAGACCTGCCGGACGTAGCGGCCCTCGGCCTCGGCCGCGCGGTACGCCGCGTCGAACTCCGCGCCCCACAGGTCCGGCAGCTCCGGAACCTGGTCGGGGTCCATCAGGGACCAGAGGCCGTCGGCCTCGACGCGGCGCATGAACTCGTCCGGGATCCAGTTGGCCAGGTTCAGGTTGTGCGTGCGGCGCGCGTCCTCGCCGGTGTTGTCCCGCAGCTGGAGGAACTCCTCGACGTCCGGGTGCCACGGCTCCAGGTACACGCACGCCGCGCCCTTGCGCCGGCCGCCCTGGTTGACCGCGGCGACCGAGGAGTCCAGCGTGCGCAGGAACGGGACGATGCCGTTGGAGCGGCCGTTGGTGCTGCGGATCAGGGCGCCGCGCCCGCGGACCCGGGAGAAGCCGATGCCGATGCCGCCGGCGAACTTCGACAGGCGCGCGACCTGTTGGTAGCGGTCGTAGATGGAGTCCAGCTCGTCGCGCGGGGAGTCCACCAGGTAGCAGGACGACATCTGGGTGTGCCGGGTGCCGGAGTTGAACAGCGTCGGCGAGCTCGGCAGGTAGGCCAGCGAGGACATCAGGCGGTAGAAGCCGACGGCCTCCTGCGGGTCCTGCGACAGCCCGACGGCGACGCGCAGCAGGAAGTGCTGCGGGGTCTCGATCACGCGGCGGGTCACCGGGTGCCGCAGCAGGTAGCGGTCGTAGACGGTGCGCAGGCCGAAGTACTCGAAGCGGAGGTCGCCCTCGGGGTCGATCGCGGCGTCGAACCGCTCGGCCGCCGAGCTCACCAGAGCCTCCGTCACATCGCCGATCAGGCCCTCCCGATGCCCGACGGCGATGGACGCGCTGAAGCCGGTCGCGCCCTGGCCGGCGGCTTCGCGGGCGATGACCCCGGACAGCAGGCGGGCGGCGAGCTTCGAGTACTGCGGCTCCTCGCCGATGAGCTCGGCCGCGCTCTGGACGGCGAGGTCGGCGATCTGGTCGGCGGTGGCGTTCGGCGGCAGGCCGGCGAAGGTCTTGCGGGCCACGCGCGCCGCGTCGACGTCGGGCAGGTCCGCGGACTTGTCCGCGATCTCCGCTTCGAGCTGAGCCGCTGTCGTCGCTGTCGTCGCTGTCGTGGTCACCGGCGGCAGCGCCTGCGCCCCCGCGCGCCTCGCTGCGTCCGTGGTCTCGACATGTGTGAGCGTGACCGTCACAACCTTCTCCTCGCCAGTCGTAGGTCCGAGGTCCGAACCGTTGGCGAGCAGACACCGGAGGCACGCGAAAGCCGCGACGCGCTCCGCCGTCAGCCGTCCCACGCGGCCTCGGACCAGCCGTACCCCACGTCCGGGCACGGCACGGCTGGCAGGTCTTCGGACTCGCGGGCGCTCGCGGGCCCGGGGAGGACCGCGCGAACCTACTGGCCGTCACTTCCCAGGCCGGCGCCTTCCGGCGCCACTCGGCCCAGTGTGTACGACGGCTGTCGTTCCCACTCACCGCTGCGGGGCAGTCCCGGTCTCGCACCGGGTTCCCTCTTGCCTCGACCGCCGCCCTTGTGCGGGGCGGTGGTCGAACCAGCTGCATCGGACACCATATCTTGTGGCGGCGCTCAAATTCCAATCAACATGCTGTATGTCAGGGGACTACTGGAAGGTGGCGTGCGTCGGCCGCAGGTAGATCCGCACGCGGGTCGGCGCGTCGCCCACGGGACCGTCCATCGGCAGCGCGTAGCGGTCGGCCAGGACGGCGAAGAAGTCACCCTCCGGGTCCGGCTCGATGCGGTCCACGGTCCCGCGCAGCTCCAGGTAGCGGTACGGGGCCTCGGGGTCGTTGATGGAGACCGCGGCGTGCGGGCGGTCGTTGAGTTCCTTGTACTTCGCGCGCTTGGTCGAGGTGGTGAAGGACAGGAATTGGCCGTCCCACAGGAACCACATCGGGTTCACGTGCGGGGTGCCGTCGGCGCGGATCGTCGCCAGGTGGCAGAAGACGGGGCGCTCGAGCAGGTCGGTGTGGGATGCGGGGATGACGGACATGGGTCTACTCCAGTCGGGGACGGGGTTTCGGACAAGGGGAGATGTCGACTGGCAGCGATCAGGAAACGTGATCGTCGGTAGTGGCGGCGACGCCGGCCCGCATGACCGACCACCACTCGGCGACTCGCTCGGCGACGTCGGCGTGGCCGGACAGGATGCCCGAGACGTGCTGGACGCCCTGGAAGCCGGCGACCGAGGCCCGGGCCAGTGCGCCGGGATCGGCTCCGGGCCGGAGCTCGCCGCGGTCGGCGGCGGTGCGGAACAGGTCGGTCGAGGTGGCGATCCAGTCCACGAACGGCATGTGGACCGGCTCGGAGATCAGCGCGCGCTCGGCTTGCAGGCGGACCGTCGCGCGGACGATCGGGTCCTCGCGGATCTGCGCCGCGATGCGGGCGAAGACCTCGCCGAGGAGGTCGAGGACCCGATTGTGCGCCGGCGTCACCTCGGTGACCACCGAGGGCCACTGCTCGTAGCACTCCTCGACGATGGCCGCCGCGATGGCGGCCTTCGCCGGGAAGTGGAAGGCGAGGGCGCCCTTGGTGACGCCGGCGCGGGCCGCGATCTCGCTGGTGGTGGCCGTCGCGTAGCCGAGCTCTGCGAAGCACTCGGACGCGGCCAGCAGGATCGCGCGGCGGGTGCGGCGGGCGCGCTCCTGCGTGGGCTCGCTCGGGGTCCGGGGCTCGGCCGAGGCTCGGGAGCTGGCCGAGCCCCGGGAGCCGGCCGAGCCTCGCGAGTCGGCCGGCGGCGGCGTCACGTGCTCAGCTCCGGACCGCGACGACGGTCTTGCCGGGGCTGCGGTTCTCGGCCTGCGCGATGTGCGCCTCGGCGGCCTCGCTCCAGCCGATGACGCGCGGCGCCGGGATCGCCAGCCCCTCGGCGGTGAGCGCGAAGACCCCGGCGATGAGGTCGCCGACCGCGCCGGCGTCGCCCCGGGCCCGGTTGATGATGCTGAAGCCGGCCGTGGTCCAGTTGTTGCGGCGCAGGTCCGCCAGGCTCGGGGCGGCGGGGTCCGGCTGGCCGGCGGCGGCGCCGTAGCTGACCAGGCGGCCGCCGGGGGCGAGCAGCGCGGGCATCGCGGCCGACACGTCGCCGCCGATGGACTCCAGGACCACGTCGAACAGCGCGCCGTCGGCGGCCTCGCGGGCGTTGGCGGCGAACTCGGCGTCGCGGATCGCGGGGCGGTAGGCGGCGGCGAGGGTGGCGGCGGAGCGCGCGCTGGTGCCGCCGACCAGCGCCGTGGGGTGGCGCAGGGCCAGGACCGCCGCGAGCGCCTCGCCGACGCCGCCGCCGGCCCCGGTGACCAGGACGCGGTCGGTCGCGGCGACGTGCCCGGCCCGGGCCAGGCCGACGGCGGTGGCCCAGGTGAGCGGGACGGTGGTGGCGGCTTCGAGGGCGAGGCCGGCGGGGACCCGCGCGGCCAGGCCGGCCTCGGCGACGACGGTCTCGGCCAGGCCGCCGCCGTCGACGGTGAACGCCACGACGGTGTCGCCGACGGCGAAGCCGTTCACGCCCTCCCCGAGCGCGGTCACCTCGCCGCCGACTTCCATGCCCGGCACGAAGGGCCAGCTGCTCGCGTAGCCGGGCGCGCCGCGCCGGGCCAGGACGTCGACGAAGTTCAGGCCGGCGAAGCGGACCGCGATCGCGAGCCGGCCGGCGGCCGGGGTCGGCGCGGGGATGTCGACCTCTGCGACGTTCTCCGGACCGCCTGGCGCGCTGAACTGGATGGCCTTCATGATGGGTTCCCCTCCCAGGATCTTGCTGCGGCGGATGCCGCGGGGAAAAAATACCGGCTGGCCGGTTTCTTGTCGAGCGTCAGCCGAAGGCCGCGGCGTTCCGCACCGCCCACGCGCTGAACGGCGCCGCCGGCCGGCCCAGCACCCGCTCGACGTCCGGGCTCACGGCCCGCTCCTCCTCCGTCGGCTCGCCGAGGATCGCCAACGTGCCCTCCACCACCTCCGGCGGCATGAACTGCGCCATCTGCGCCTGTGCCTCCTCGCGCGTCATCTCGACGAACCGCACCGGCGCCTTGATCGCCTCCGCGATGGCCGCGGCGCGCTCGCGCGGCGAGGTCGGCGCCGGGCCGGTGAGCACGTACGTCGCGCCGTCGTGGCCGTCCTCCGTGAGCGCCGCCGCAGCGACCGCGGCCACGTCGTCCGGGTCCACGAACGGCAGCCCGACCTCGGCGAACGGCGCCGGAGCGACGCGCTGCGCGCGGATCGGCTCGACCCAGGCGAACGCGTTGGAGTCCAGGCCGCCGGATCGCAGGATCGTGTATTCGAGCCCTGAGGCGGCGACCGCCTGCTCGAACCCGGCCGCGTGGGCGTAGGCGCCGCCGGGTCGGGTGCCGACGCCCTGC
The DNA here is from genome assembly GCF_041261445.1 of Catenulispora sp. EB89. Lineage (NCBI taxonomy): Bacteria > Bacillati > Actinomycetota > Actinomycetes > Catenulisporales > Catenulisporaceae > Catenulispora > Catenulispora sp. EB89. Next base: position 34,932 of record NZ_JBGCCU010000024.1, on the reverse strand, counting down.
GAGGAGACCAGCACCACCCGGGTGACGCCGGCCGCCTTGGCCCGGGCCAGCACGCCGGCCGGGTCGTCGCCCGCGACCAGCAGGAACAGCGCCTTCGCGCCCTGCAACGCGGGCTCCAGGCCGGCCGGCTCGGCGAGGTCGGCGGCGGCCGCGCGCACGCCGGCCGGGACGTCGGAGTCCTGGACGCGGCGGGCCACGGCGGTCACCGCGTGTCCGGTGGCGGACAACTGGCGTACCAGCGTCCGGCCGACGTTCCCAGTGGCACCCGTCACGACGATCATGATTCTCCCCAATCTCATTTCCGAACAAGAAACACCAGCTGAAGCTGTGAGTTAGTTGGCTAACTGACTCAGACGCTAGCCGATCACGGTCCCCGTTGTCTATCCTCAGTTAGGTGACTGACTCAGAAGCCGGGAAGACCACATCCCGGGGCGGCAAGCGCGAGCGGCTGGCGTCCGCCGCCGCCGAGGTGTTCCACCACCAGGGCGTGGAGCGCACCACGCTCAACGACATCGCGCAGGCGGCCGACGTCCCGCTGGGCAATGTCTACTACTACTTCAAGACCAAGGACCAGCTGGTCGAGGCCGCCCTCGGCGCGCACCGGGACCGGCTGGCCGACATCACCGGGCGGCTCGACCAGCTGCCCGATCCGGCCGCGCGGCTCAAGGCCCTGATCGCCGGCTGGGTCGAGCGGCGCGACGTCGCGGCCCGCTACGGCTGCCCCTTCGGGACCCTGGCCACCGAGCTCGACAAGCGCGAGGACGGCCTGGACCAGACCGCGGCCGGGGTGCTGCGCGCGCTGATCGACTGGACCGAGGAGCAGTTCCGCCAGCTCGGCCGGGCCGACGCGCACGATCTCGCCCTCGAACTCGTCGCGGCCTACCAGGGGATGTCGGTGCTGGCCAACGCGCTGCGCGATCCGGAGGTGATGACCGCGCGCGGCGGCCGTCTCGCGGATTGGATCGACACCCTCGCCTGATCGGGTCCGGTCGCGGGAAGATCGGACGTTCCCCATTCGCGAGCGCTCCGGAGGGCGAGACCCGTGTTCTTCAAGGACGGCCAGCACATCCTTCTCATCGGCGACAGCATCACTGACTGCGGACGCCGCGAAGAGAACGCCCCCTTCGGCAACGGGTACGTCAGCCTGCTGCGGGCGTTCACCACCGCCCGGCATCCCGAGGCCCGTCTGACCTGGACCAACCGCGGCATCAGCGGCAACACCGTGCGGCACCTGGCCGACCGCTGGGAGGCCGACGCGCTGGCCCCGCGCCCGGACTGGCTGTCGGTGATGATCGGCATCAACGACGTCTGGCGCGCCTTCGACGGCCACCCGGAGAACGCCGTCCCGCTCCCGGAGTACATCGAGACCCTGCGCACGCTGCTGCGCCGGGCGGTCGAGGAGACCGGCTGCCGCCTGATCCTGGCCGACCCGTACATCATCGAGCCGGACCTCACCGAGCCGCAGCGCGCGGCCAGCGACACGTTCGTGACCGCGGTGGCGGGCCTGGCCGAGGAGTTCGACGCGGTGCACGTCCCGACCCAGCGGGTGTTCGACGGCGCGCTGGTCACCACGGCGTCGGCGGACTGGGCCGGGGACCGCATCCACCCGAACCTGGCGGGGCACGCGCTGATCGCCGACGCGTTCATGAAGGCGTTGGAGATCTGACGACGCGCGTGTAAATCATCGCCGATAGGGCGCAACCGGGATGAAATGGTCCGCGTGACGAGTGCGAACCTTGATGACCCCGGTGTATCGCGGCGCCGACTGTTGACGTCTGTCGGTGCCGCCACGGTGGTGAGTATTGCGAGGACCGGGCCGGCGCGCGCGGATTCAGTGCCCGCGCCCCGGCCCGCTCTGGACGTCCCGGTGCTACCGGTCGCGTCCGGCTTGGACTACGCCTGGACTCCGCATCCCTCGAACGGCGCGATGACCGCCGCCGGCTACAAGTTCGCCGTCCGGTACCTCAGCTACAGCCCGGCGAAGAACCTCACGCCGGACGAGGCACAGGCGCTGACCACGGCCGGGATCGCAGTGGTCTGCAACTGGGAGGCCGCGGTCGACGGGCCGCGCCGGGGCTTCGGCCAGGGCGCGATGGACGCGACCGAGGCGGCGCGGCTGGCGGCGGCGTGCGGGATGCCGGGGGACCGGCCGATCTACTTCAGCGTGGACTGGGACGTGCAGTCCGCTGACATGGCGGCGGTCAACGCGTACTTCGACGGCGTCGCCTCGGTCATCGGGGTCGCTCGCACCGGCGCGTACTCCAGCTATGACGCGCTGGGCTGGCTGTCGGCGTCCGGTCGTATCCGGTGGGCCTGGCAGTCGTGTTCGGCGGCGTTTTCGAACGGCCGCAATCGCGCGCCGTATCCGGGCATTCAGCTGTGGCAGAACCGGACGCCTTTCACGTTCGACGGTGCGGAGGTGGACGGCGATGTGGCGCTGACGCCGGACTTCGGGCAGTGGGGCGCCAGCGGGTTCCCGTATCCGCTGGGGAGTGGCGGCCGGATGGCCGGCGGCGTGCACAGCGACGGCCGGATCGAGCTGTTCGCCGTGACGCCGTCGGGCGGGATCGCGAACCGTTTCGAGACGGCGCCGAATGCTCCGTGGTCCGCTCCGTGGTCCGGGTGGGGCGACTTCAGCCCGGCCAGGGGGTTCGGGTTCGCCGCTCGCACGAATTCGGTGGCGGCGGGACGGCATGCCGACGGTCGGTTGGAGGTGTTCGCCGTGATGAGCGACGGTTCGGTGCAGAACCGCTTCGAGACCGCGGTGAACGGCGCGTGGTCGGGGTGGAACGCGTTCGCGCCGTCCGGGACTGTTAAGTCTTTGACTGTCGGGGCGCATGCCGATGGTCGGATGGCGCTCTTCGGGGTGACGCCGCGGGGCGGGATCGCGAACTGCTTCGAGACGGTGCCGAACGGGCCGTGGTCGGGGTGGAACGCGTTCGGGCCGCAGGGCGGCGTCACGGATGCGGTGGCAGTGGCCGGGCACGCTGACGGACGCCTGGAGGTGTTCGCGGTGATGAGCGACGGCTCGATGCGGAACAGGTTCGAGACGGTGGTGAACGGTTCGTGGTCCGACTGGACCGTCTACGGCCCGACCGGCGGTGCGAACGGCTACAGCGCTCCGGGCGCGGCGACGGCTGGTGTGCACCAGGACGGACGCGTCGAGGTCTTCGCGGTCACGCCGGGCGGCGGGATCCGGAACCGGTTCGAGACCGCGCCCGGCGTCGGCTGGTCGGGGTGGGGCGACGGCTTCGGTCCGGACAACCTCGGACCTGGCGGCGCGGTCACCGCCGCCTCGGTGAGCCGGCATGCTGATGGCCGGTTGGAGGTCTTCGCTGTGCTGGCCGACGGTTCGGTTCGGAGCCGGTTCGAGACTGCGGCGAACCGGGCGTGGTCGGGGTGGGGTGAGTTCGCTGGGGCTGGGACCGTGAAGGCCTGAGCTGGCTGGACTCCGCGCATCACATTGTCGCGAGGTCGAACACCAGCGCGGCGGCGATCGCGATTCCGTAGGCGGACGCGGCCAGCTTCACCGTTCGCGTTCGCTTCCGCTCCGGCCAGGAGGTCAGCGTCAGGGCCCAGGCCAGCGTGGGCAGGACCAGGACGCCGTGCAGGCTGATGCCGTGCACCAGCTTGAGGAAGCCCAGGTCGTGGTACGCCTGCTGCTGGTGCCCGGTCTTGGCCTCGGAGGTACCGCGGGCGATCATCGCCGCGCCGGAGAGCAGGCCGATCATCAGGGTCGCGAAGCCGGCACGCAGGGCCAGCCGCATCGACGGGGCCTGGCCGGGGTCGCCGCGGAACGCCGCGACGGCCAGGCGTCCGAGGACGACGACCAGGATCCCGCCGCCGACGGCCAGCGTCATCGAGACGCCGGTGTTGAAGGACCCTTGCATGTCGATGTGCGAGGGAACGTGGCGCCACGCCTGGAGCGTGATGCCGCCGACCTCGACGAAGCAGTCGGCGGCGAAGATGCCGAGCGCCAGCGTGCGGGTGCGCTCGGAGAGCTTGAGGTAGGAGGCGACCCAGGCGACGGCGATGAGGGTGAGGCCGAAGGACAGGCCGAAGGTCGTGGGCTTGCGCCAGGAGACGGGGCCCTCCCAGGGGCCGCCGCGGATGAAGAACAGGGCGAAGTGGAACGCGCCCGAGGCGATCAGGACCAGGCCGAGGGCGTAGCAGACGCGCTCGACGCGTCGGCCGTGCGTCCAGATCTCGCGGACCGCCAGCCGCCAGGCCGGCGGGGCGGGACTGAGCGGGGCGGCTGACGTCGCGGCGGTCACGATGACTCCCGGCGGGGTGGATGGCGGCTGTGACACCTTCATCCTCGGGACCGCGGGTGACGTTGCCATCCGGCGTGGAGAGACACCGTCGCTACGCCTGGGGGAGTACGGCTGTGCTTTATCCGTCGCGGCGGCGCCATACGGTCACGCCGGCGTGACAGATTCGGCGTGTCGGCGGCACGAGGCGGGCGATGGTGCGGAGGGGTTGGGGGCGGTTGTAGCTGCGCCAGTGGTTCCGGCTCCGGCCGTGACCGTGTTCGCAGCGGTACTCGCGGACGGCGAACAGGTCGCGGTAGGTCGCCTGGCGGGTATCACCGGCGCGTCGGTCTCGCTGGTCACGGAGCGTCGTTTCCTCCGGGCCGGTGCCCGATGCGCGCTGACCTGGACCCTAGGTCGTGCCGATCGCGGAGGAATTGCGCCGGAATTGCGCGGAGTATGCGAGCTGTGTCGTCTGCTGAATCGACGTCCACTGAGCCAACGGGCTGATGTTCGGCCCCGGTTGGGCGCCGTGCGCGTGGCGAATCGCCGGAATACCTCGTCGCTTCGCAATGATTTCCGCGAATGGTCCCATTGTTGGCGAAAGGTATGAATTCCCCATGCGTCTCCGAATCGGGCTGCGTGCGTGCGGCATGACCGCCGCGCTGATCGGCACCACGCTGGGCGTCGTCTCGCCCTCGCAGGCCTGCAACATGAACCCCCAGGCGGAGGCGTACGTCGTCTCCGCGCAGGCGCTCGGCGGCCTGGTCAACGTGCCGCCGACGCCGGACTCGAAGTTCCCGCCCGGCGGCACCAAGACGCTGCCGACGCTGAACCTCGGGCCGATCAACGTCGACGCCCTGCTCACCGCCACCACCGCGGGCGACCCGAAGGCCGGCACCGCCTCGTCGTCGGCGACCGCGGCGCACCTGATCCTCACCATCCCGCTGGTCGGCTCGCTCGACATCACCGGGATCAAGGCCACCTGCACCGCCCCGGCCACCCCGGGCACCGCCACCGGCACCTCCACCATCGCCACGGCGGTCTTCACCCCGGTGGCGCCGCCGGCGCCGCTGCCCCCGCTGCCGCCGGTGACGATCACCATCCCGACCGGCGTGAACCAGACGGTCGCCGTGCCGGTCCTGGGCAGCATCGTGTTCAACAAGCAGACCACGGACAACGACGGCAACCTGACCGTCGAGGCCGCGGACATCACGCTGGCCGGCGGCCAGGAGGTCGTCCTCGGCTACGCGGAGTGCGGCGGCGCCGCGCCGAGCACCAGCAGCCCGCAGCACCACATGCACTAAGGCGTGCACTCGGGGCCTGAGGCCCTGAGGGTTGCACCGGCGGGTCCCGACTCAGGCCACTGGGTCGGGACCTGTTGTTTTGGCGCCATACCCTGGCCCACCGGCGCTCGATGGGGCTCACCGGCGCTCACTGGTCGAGCGTCGTGGTGCTCCACTTCGAACCGTCGTACCAGTACGCGGGCTTCCCGGTCAGGCCGATGGTGCGGAACGGCCTGCCGTGGTCGTTGACCGTCAGCGTGCCCTGCTGGTCCCCGCAGCTCCAGACCAGGACCAGGTCCCAGTCGACCTCCTGGTTCGCGGAGTGCGCGTCGACGTCCAGCACCTGCGAGTCGGTGCCGGAGACCTGGAACGGGAAGTCGGCGAGCCCGACACCGTCGTCCGAGGTCTGGCCCTTGACCGCCTTGATCTGCGGATCCGCGGCGTCCAGATCGATGGCGAACGAGGCCGGGACCAGCCCGCCGCCGCAACCGGAGCCCATGGTGTAGGCATAGCCGCCCTTCGGCGCGGGCTTCGCGCCGACGACGTGGACGTAGAGCGTGTGCAGCACGACCGGCGGACGTCCGGGGGTGCCCTGCGCGGTGAGCTGGAGGCGGAGGTGGCCGCCCGGGACCGCGCCGAGGGGCTGGGCCCAGAGGCCGACGTCGGGCAGGCCCGGGGGTGGGTGGACTTCGGACGGGGGTTGGGTGGCGTAGAACCACTGGCCGCACTCGGTGTCCCAGTTGTCCGCGAGGACGTTGACGGTGACGGGGGTCGGGAGGGTCGGCGTGGGGGTCGGCGACGAGGAGGTCGACGGCGACGGAGTCGTCGTCGGGGCCGACGACGACGGGACCGACGACGACGGCGTGGCGGCGGGAGGGGAGTCCGAGGGAGTCGGGGCGGGGGCGCTGCCGGCGGAGTGGGGCGAGGTGCCGGAGTCGTGGGTGGCGTAGAGGGCCAGCGGGATGAGGACGGCGGCTGCGGCTAGTCCGGCGAGGGCGGGCTTGAGCCACTTCTTGGAGGTGGCGCGGCTGGCTTCGCGTTGGCTTCCCGGGCTGATGACGACGGGTGCGGTCGGCGGCGTGTCGGGGTCCGCGCCGGGCGGCGCGGGGTCGGCCGCCGGTGTCGTGCTCGCTTCCGGGGCACGAGTGCCGCTAGCTCCCGCAGCTTCTGCGCGCCCCGCCCCAGCCTCGGCGCGTCGCTCGGCATCGGCCAGGAGCCACAGCCGATGCAGCGCCAGCACCTCCTCCGGCGCCGCGCCGCAGGCCCGGGCGAAGCGCTCCGCCGGGGCGAACTCGGCGGGGACGGTGGTGCCGTTGCAGTAGCGGTGGAGCGTCGAGGTGCTGGTGTGCAGCCGCTGGGCCAGCGCGCCGTAGCTGCGACCGGAACGGTCCTTCAGTTCCCGCAGCCGTGCCGCGAAATCGTCGGTGTGCCCCGCCAAGACGTGCTCCTCCCCGTTCCTCGCCGCCGTTCCAGGAACGGGTGATGTCGCAGCTCAGGGTACCTGGAATCGTTCCAGCGTCCCGCATCGCCGTTGAGGGCTGGCGGGCGGGACGGCGGGGGCCGCACGGTGGGGTCCATGAAGAAGATCACGCTCTCGTCCGCCGCCGTCGTCGCGCTGTGCGGCGCCGTCTCGCTCACTGCTTGTGGGTCCTCGAAGTCCAGCGCGTCCGGGCCAGGCCCCGCCACCGGAGGGACTACGTCGGCGGCGGTGAGCGCTCCGTCGGACGCGCCTTCATCGGGGGTCGGGACGGCTGGGAGCACGGCGTCGGCCTCGGCGTCATCAGCGGCGTCGGCTCACGCCTCGACCAGTGGGAAGTCTCCGACCAGCGCCCCGACCGCCCCGACCGCCCCGACCACTCCGCACAACGACGACAGCTACGCCTACACGCACCGCTGCGCCGCCTCACAGGTGACGCTCCAGGTCTCCCGCATGACCGACGTGCCGACCCGCCGCCTGATCACGGTGCGCAACAACGGCGCCACCTCCTGCGGCCTGAGCTACTTCCCGCTGGTGAGCCTGGGCAACGCGCAGTCCGCGGACCACAGCAAGGACTCGAAGCCGCTGATCCCCGGCGGCCTCGGCGGCCCGCCGGCCTACGTGCTCTATGCGGGCAAGACCGCCTACGCCGTCCTGGACCTCAACCCCGCCGGCTCCGGCACGGGCACCGCCACGACCCTCGACGAGATCAACGTCCTGGCCGCCGACACCATGCCGAACGCGGCCACGAAGAACTTCCCGCTCGGCGGCGGCTCCGTCGGCAAGCCGAAGCTGGGACTGTACGAGGCCGGCGTCGCGGACGCGGTCGCCTCGATGCAGGGCGCCAACACGCCGCAGTAGGGCGGGGACGAGCGTGGGGCCCGACTCCGCAGGGGTGAGTCGGGCCTCGCGCTGTTGCGCTGAAAAGCTGTTATTACCAACCGCCAACCGTAGCGCTTCGACCTGCACTACGGCCGCGAGCTGGCCAGTACTACTGCTTGGCCCACTTCTCATTCGGCCCCCCGTTGCACGGCCACGCCGTCACGTTCGCCCCCGCGTGGATCGGCACCGGCCCCGCCGCGTCCAGGCACAGCCCGCTGTTCGCCGCCGGCGAGACCGTGCCGTTGGCGTTCCACACCCAGTCCTGGTTCGGGCCGCCGTGGCAGGTCCAGGCGGAGACCTGGGCGGCGTTCAGGACCTTGCCGGTCGGCGCGGCCGCGTCCAGGCACAGGTTCGCGACGGCCATGGAGTGAATCGTGCCGTCCGGCTGGATCTGCCACGCCTGGTTCGGGCTGCCGTGGCAGCTCGTGGCGGTGACCTTCGCGCCGGAGTGGACGCCGCCGGCGTCGGAGGCCGCGTCCAGGCACAGTGTCATCGACACCAGAGTGGTCGGCTTCGGGGCCGTCGGTGTCGGGGTCGGAGTGCTGGTGGTCGCGGACGGTGTCGTCGGCGCCGACGGGGTCGCGGCCGGGGTGCCCGGCACCGATGTCGGGCCGACCGGCACGCCGGGGACGGTCGAGACGCTGTTGTCCGTCCGGTGCCAAGGCTCGGTCACGCCGAGCGCGACCCCGCCGATGAGCACGACCGCCGTGACGACGCCGCCGATGACCAGCACCTTGCGCCGCGCCTGGGGATGGGCCTCATGCGCCGGATAGCCGAAAGCGGGAGGTATCGGCGGCGGGGCGAACGGGCCACCGGGGACATGTGCGCCTGCCGGGCTGACCGGAATGGCTGCGGGTCCTGCGAATCCGGCGGGCTCAGCCGGTATCTGCGGGAGCATCGAAGTGTCATCCGAGGCGTTGCCGTCCCCGCCGACGCCAGCCGGCCCAGCCCCAGCCCCCGCCTCCACCTTCGGCAGCGTGCTCGTCGCCGTGGCATCCGCCGCAACCGCCGCCGCAGCCTCCGCGGCCGCCGCCGAAGCCGCGGCCGCCTCAGCACTGGCCCGCAACACCCCCAGCGCCCCCGCCGCGTCGACCCGCTGCGCCGGATCCGGCTCCGTCAGCGCCTCGATCAGCGGCCCGAGCGCCCCCGCGTTCCGCATCGCCGGCAGCGCCTCGGCGGGGTGCGGGGCGTAGCCCTCCACCGCCTCGAACAGTGCGATGCCCAGTGCGAAGATGTCGTTCGCCGGCGTGGCGCCCGGGGCGACGCGGTCGCCGACCAGCAGTACGGTGCCGTCGTCGGTCAGCAGGATGGTGTACGGGTTGATGTACCCGTGCACCGTCCCGGCCGCCAGCGCCGTCAGGACCGCGTGCGCGATCAGCGCCACCCGGCTCGGGTCCAGCGGAATGACCGCCTGCTGCGCGATGCCGGTGCCCGGATCGTGCAGCACGTCGTGCAGCGAACGCCCGCGGACCTGGCGTCCGGCGCCCTGATGACCGGGCTGGGACCCGCTCGCGTCCATAGAAGCTCGACACCCCCGCATATGGTCGTGAGGGAACAGAATACTGACCCCCGGCACGCTCGTTACGCCACCCGGGCGATCCCCATCCGGCCCTGTCAACCTGCATCTCCGCGCCGATCCCGCGATGATCGCCTCTGAGTAAGCGATCGATCATCGGGAGCGACGTTGGTGGGCAGTCCGGACGGCGGCGACACGGGGACCGACTACGCGGCACCGCAGGAAGACGACGACTACGAGGACCCGCCGCCGACGCGCCGCGACCGGGTCAAGGCCTGGGGGCCCCTTCTGGTCCCGCTGGTCGTGTTCGGCGGCATCGTGGTGTTCGTCTTCGCGAGCGTCGCCGGCATGATGACGACGAAACACGCCCCCGACTACTCCGCCGCCAGTTGTTCCCCCAGCGACCCGCACAAAGTCCTGGTCGAGGTGAACACCGGCGCGACCGGCAAGGCGATCGGCGACGCCCTGTTCAACGCCGGCGTGGTCCGCAGCACCCAGGCCTTCATCGATGCCGCCGGCCACAACCAGGCCTCGCGCGACATCAGTACCGGCACCTACCGCGTCTGCCCCAAGATCAGCGCGGCGACGGCGATCACCGAGCTGCTGAACTCCGCCAACCTCTCCCCGGACTCCCTCGTCGAGGTCCGCCCCGGCGACTACAGCTGGGAGACGCTGAAGACGCTGGCCAAGAAGCGCGACTGGGACAAGGACGACCTCCAGCAGCTCGTCGACACCAACCAGATCGGCCTGCCGCCCTGGTCGAAGAGCGCTGACGGCCACTGGACCGCCGAGGGCATGCTCGAACCCGGCCGCTACACCCTCACCAGCTCCGACACGCCGCAGGGCGTGCTGACGTCCATGGTCAAGGCGCGCGTCGACGAGCTCACCAAACTCGGCCTGGCCTCGAAGGCCTCGGCGCTCCAGTGCGCCCCGGCCCGCCAGTGCACGCCCGAGGAGGCCCTGACCATCGCCTCCCTGGCCGAGGCCGAGGTCACCAAGGCCGATCCGGACGGCCGCGAGGTCTCCGAGGCGGTCCAGAACCGGCTCAGCCGCGGCGACTTCCTCGGCGTGGACGCGACCACCAAGTACTGGCTGAGCCTGCAGGCCGGCAAGCGGATCGGGGTCACGGCCCGGGAGGTCTCCGACCCGACCGACCCCTACGCCACCGGCGGTCACAAGGGCCTGCCGCCGACCCCGGTCAGCATCCCGTCCAACCAGATGATCGCGGCGGTGCTCACCCCGGCGACGGAGCGTTGGTACTACTGGTGCGCCAGCGGGGACGGCACGAAGTTCTTCAAGGAATCCGAGAAGACCCAGTTCGAGCAGACCTGCCTGTCCCACTGAACGACATGCTCACTGAACGACATGAGATCAATGACATGAGATCAACGAGATGAGATCGAGGTGAGATGACGATGGAGGAGACCGACCAGGCGCAGGCCGTCGCCGCCGGCTATACGTTCGACACCCCGACCCTGGACCTCGGCGCCCTGATGGCCGACGGCGCCCCGGACCCCGGCGTCCAGATCCGCATCCCGCTGGCCATGCTCACCCGCCACGGCCTGGTCGCCGGGGCCACCGGCACCGGCAAGACCAAGACCCTCCAGGGCCTGGCCGAGCAGCTGTCGGCGGCGGGCGTCCCGGTGTTCCTGGCCGACATGAAGGGCGATCTGTCCGGCATGGCCGCGCCGGGCGAGGGCGGCGAGAAGCTGACCGCCCGCACCGAGGCGCTCGGCCAGCAGTGGTCTGCGAAGGCCTTCCCCTGCGAGTTCTACGCGCTCGGCGGCGAGGGGACCGGCATCCCGGTCCGCGCCACGGTCTCGGCGTTCGGGCCGACGATGCTGGCCAAGGTGCTCGGCCTGAACGCCACCCAGGAGTCGTCCCTCGGCCTGGTCTTCCATTTCGCTGACACCAAGGGTTGGCTGCTGCTGGACCTGAAGGACCTGCGCAGCGTCCTGCTCTACCTGACCGGCGACGAGGGGAAGGCGGAGCTGAAGGCGATCGGCGGGCTCTCGCCGCAGACCGCCGGCGTGATCCTGCGCGAGCTGACGGCGTTCCAGGCCAAGGGCGCCGAACCGTTCTTCGGCGAGACCGAGTTCGACGCCCTCGACCTGATCCGGACCACGCCCGACGGCCGCGGCGTGGTGTCGCTGCTGGAGCTGCCCGGCGTGGCCAGCCGCCCGGAGCTGTTCTCCACGTTCCTGATGTGGCTGGTCGCAGAGCTCTTCGAGCGGCTGCCCGAGGTCGGGGACGTGGACCGGCCCAAGCTGGTGTTCTTCTTCGACGAGGCGCACCTGCTGTTCAACGGCGCGTCCAAGCCGTTCGTCGCGGCGATCACGCAGGCCGTGCGGCTGATCCGGTCCAAGGGCGTGGGCATCTTCTTCGTCACGCAGACGCCGAAGGACGTGCCCGGCGATGTCCTGGCGCAGCTCGGGAACCGGGTCCAGCACGCGCTGCGCGCCTATACCCCCGACGACGCGAAGGCGCTGAAGGCGACGGTTTCGACGTTCCCGAAGTCGCCGTACGACCTCGCCGAGGTGTTGCAGAACCTCGGGATCGGCGAGGCGGTGGTGACCGTGCTGTCGGAGAACGGCGCGCCGACGCCGGTGGCGTGGACCCGGCTGCGGGCCCCGGAGTCGCTGATGGCGGAGGCGGATCCGGCGGTCGTGCAGGCGATCGTCGACGCCTCGCCGCTGCTGGCGAAGTACGGTCCGGCGATCGACCGGGAGTCGGCGTACGAGATTCTGGCCGGGCGGGAGTTGGAGGCGCAGCTGGCGGCCGATGACCAGCGCCGCGAGGCCGAGGCGGCGCAGGCCGAGCGCGAGGCCTCCCGGAGCCGTACAAGTCCGGCGGCCAAGGCGCCGCCGAACCTCATCGACCAGTACCTGGGATCAGGCACGGTCAAACAGGCGGTGAACACCGCCGTGCGCGAGATCACCCGGAGCATTTTCGGAACGCGCAAGCGCCGGTGAGGCGGGCTCGGCCGCCGGCCGCGTGCCCCGCTCCAGCGCGGCCGACCACACCGCGAGCAGCAGCGCCGATCCCGCGAGCACCGCCCCGACCCAGTTCGGCGCGGTGTAGCCGAAGCCGGCGGAGATGACGACGCCGCCGAGCCACGCCGACAGCGCGTTGCCCAGGTTGAAGGCGCCGATGTTGACGGCCGAGGCCAGCGTCGGCGCGCCGTGCGCCTGGTCCAGGACCCGCTTCTGCAGCGGCGGGACGGTCGCGAAGCCCAGCGCGCCGATCAACAGGACGGTGACCGCGGCCAGGGCCTTGTTGTGTGCGGTGACGGTGAACAGCGCCAGCACCACGGCGAGCCCGCCGAGGGCCGTGAACAGCATCGGCATCAGCTTGCGATCCGCGTACCGGCCGCCGACCAGGTTGCCGAGGAACATGCCGACGCCGAAGAGCACCAGCAGCCAGGTGACGGCGCCGTCGGAGTAGCCGGCGACCTTGGTCATCATCGGGGCGATGTAGGTGATCGCGGCGAAGACGCCGCCGAAGCCCAGGACGGTCATCGCCATGGCCAGCACGACCTGCGTGTTGCGGAAGGCGGCGAGCTCGTGCCGCAGGTGCGTGCCCTCGGGCCGGGGCAGCGGCGGCACCAGCTTGGCGATGCCGAGCAGGCCGGCCACGCCGAGCACGGCGACGATGGCGAACGTCACGCGCCACCCGACGGCCTGCCCGACGAACGTGCCGAGCGGCACGCCGACGATGTTCGCGACGGTCAGCCCGGTGAACATGGCGGCTATCGCGCCGGCCTTCTTCTCCGGCGCGACCAGTTCGGCGGCGACGACCGAGCCGATGCCGAAGAACGCGCCGTGCGCGAGTGCGGTGACGATGCGGCCGACGAGCATCAGCTCGAAGGAGGGGGCCACGGCGGAGATCAGGTTGCCGAGCACGAACAGGCCCATGAGCAGCATGAGCATGGTCTTGCGGCCGACTCTGGTGCCGAGCGCGGTCATCACCGGGGCGCCGGCGACGACGCCGAGGGCGTAGCCGGTGACCAGCAGGCCCGCTGAGGGGATCGAGACGCCGTAGTCGCCGGCGATCTCCGGGAGCAGGCCCATCGGGACGAATTCGGTGGTGCCGATGCCGAAGGCGCCGATGGCCAGGGCTAGGAGCGCGAGAGGCATGGGGGTGGCCCTCCAGGCGGTGGGTGCGGTTGGGCGTTTGGGCGGTTGTTGGAGCGGCTTACGAGCCTCAACAATAATTGCAATCGCATGTACTTGCAAGCGCAACGATTGCACGCGCGGTATATTGCTGTATGAGACAGGGAGGAGCTGACAGCGATGACTGTCGCGACTGAAGACACGGGCACGGGCACTCCCGACGTCGCTGTGGTCGACGCCGTCATGACCGGCCCGTCCAAAGGCTGGTACGCGCTCTCGCTCCTGCAGGGCCGCGTCGAGACGCACATCGAGCGCGCGTTGCAGGCGCGCCACGACTTGAGCGCCCGGGAGTACTCGCTGCTGGACGTGCTCAGCTACCAGCACGACGACGAGGGCGGACACCTGCGGATGACGCAGGTCGCGGAGGCGGTCGTGCTGAGCCAGAGCGCCACGACGCGCCTGGTGACCCGGCTCGAAGACCGCGGGCTGCTGGAGCGCTACCTGTGCCTGACCGACCGGCGCGGGATCTACACGAACGTGACGGCCGCCGGCCTGGCACTGCTGGCCGAGGCCCGGCCGACGCACGACGTCGCGCTGCGCGAGGCGTTGGACGGCGCGAGCGCGGATCCGCGGCTGGCGCCGCTGGTGGCGACGGTCGAGGAGCTGAACCGGACGGCGGCGGGCTGCTGAGTCGGGGAGGGGCCGCACTCGTCGCACTCGCCAGACTCGTTGCACGCGGTGGCGAACTCGCTGGCGTATTCGCCGGCGTATTCGGTCACTGACGCGGTCGCGGATCGGCGACATACCGAAACGCGACCACCGCCCCCACGAACTCGACCGCGCATCCCACCGCGACCGCCGTTCGCAGTCCGTGCACGAAGTGCGGCCCGTTCGCCGCCCCGCCGGACGCGACGGCGAACACCGTCCCCTGTACCGCCACGCCCAGCGTCGCGCCGAACATGCGCGCCAGGTTGGCGATCCCCGACGCCAGGCCAGCCAGTTCCGCGCGCACCGCCGACACCGCGACGCCGACCACCGGGCCGGTGTTCAGTGCCAGTCCGATGCCGATGACGGTGAACGCGAGCTCCAGGACCAGCAGGTTCGCGTCCGCCCCCGCCACCGCGAAGGCCAGCACTCCCGTCCCCATGCACGCCATGCCCGCCGTCATCGGCAGCCGTGGGCCGTGCCGCGTCACCAGGCGGCCGGTCAGCGGGGACAGCGCCGTCGCGGCCAGTGCCAGCGGCAGCATCGCCAGGCCGGCGCCGAGCGCCGAGGCGCCGCGTTCCTGCTGGAACATCAGGCTGGTCAGCATGAACAGCCCGTACATCCCGAACGTCATGCACGCCGCGACCACCACCGCGACCGGAAGCTGCCCCCGGCGCAGCAGGTGTAGCGGGATCATCGGCTCGCGGTGCCGGCGTTCGGCGGCGACGAACGCCAGCGGCCCGGCCACGCAGCCCGCGATGCACGCCAGCGTCGCCGGCGACGTCCAGCCCAGCTCGCGCCCCTGCACCGCGACGAACGTCAGCAGCCCGAGCGAGGCGATCGCCAGCACCTGCCCCAGCGGGTCCAGGGTCCGGGCCCGCGGGTTGCGGGACTCCGGCACGTGCCGCAGCGTCAGCGCCAGCGCCGCCGCGCCGATCGGCACGTTGACCCAGAAGATCGACTGCCATCCCAGCGTCTGCACCGCCAGTCCGCCGAGCGTCGGCCCGACGGCCAGCCCGCTGCCGGCCACGATCGACCACGCGGCCATCGCCCGGTTGCGCTCCCGCCGCCCGGGGAAGGCCGTGGCCAGGATCGCGAGGCTCTGCGGCAGCATCATGCCCGAGCCCACGCCCTGCCCGACCCGCCCGGCCAGCAGCACCGGCAGCCCGGGCGCGAGGGCGCAGACCGTGGATCCGAGGACGAAGACCGCGACGCCGACGCGGAACAGCCGCCGCCGTCCGAAGCGGTCGCCGAGCGTGCCGCCGGTGAGCAGGAGCGCGGCGAAGGTGACGTTGTAGGCGTCGACCACCCACTGCAGCCCGGACAGGCCGCCGGAGAGGTCGTGCCGGATGGCGGGCAGGGCGAGGTTGACGGCGGTGGTGTCGACCTGGCCGAGGAAGAGGGCCAGGCAGGTCGCGAGGAGGGTCACGCCGGGGTGCGCGAGGGCAGCGGTCGAGCGCGCCGGGATCGCAGAAGCCTCGGTGATCGCAGAAGCCGAAGAAGCCGAAGTGGTCGCAGAAGTCGAAGAAGCGGCAGAGGACGCAGAGGACGCGGAGGACCCGGAACCCGTTTGCGTGGTCGACATATCCCCGACGCTAAGCGCGGATCCTTTCGGCCCCGGCCGAAGAAGACAAGTGCGCAGCGACACATTGACGATCAACTTAGGTTTGCCTAACCTAACCCTCGTTGATCGTTCCTACCCAGGGGGTCCCTTGCCGTCCGCCGTCCTCGCCGCACACACCCCGGCGTACCTCGCCGCCCCGGCGCCCTCCACCCCGCTCGGCCCCTTCGAGGACAGCGCCGTCTCCTGGGCGAGTTGGGTGACCCTGATGTCCTTCGTCGGCCTGCTCGCCCTGGCCGTCGCGGTCGCCGCGCCGGCCCGCGGCCTCGACGACCGCGCCGCGCGCCTCGTCCGCACCCGCTTGACCTGGGCCGCCGTCGTCGCCGGCGTCCTGGCGTGGCCGGCGGTCCTCACCGACCAGGCTCGCAGCGGCTCCAGCTACGACTACTCCGGCGCCTGGCGCGAGCTCTTCGACGGCTCGACCGCAGGCCTCCTCGCAGGCTTCGAAGCCGTGCTGCCGCTCGTCGCGGCCCTGATACTCCTGCCAGTGGCGCTCCGCCGCAGCCTCGCGCCGCGGCTGATCGCCGGCCTGCGCGGGTCAGCCCTGCTCCTTGGCGTCGTCGCCCTCGCCGCGACCCGCATCCCGGCCAAGGCGCCCGCGCCGGCCGACCGGGCCCGCACCGCCTTCCAGACCTTCATGTGGATGCTGCACCTCATCGGCGGCGCGGTGTGGGTCGGCGGCCTCATCGGCCTGGTCGTCCTCGCCGTCCGCAGCTCCCTGGACTCCGGCTTCTGGTCGGCGGCGATCCGCCGGTTCGCCGCCGCCGCGACGGCCTGCGTCGCCGCCATCAGCCTGTCCGGCCTGTTCCTCTACTGGTCGCACGTCGACGGCCCGACCCAGCTGGTCACCACCATGTACGGCCGCGTCCTCGGCGTGAAGATCCTGCTGTTCGGCAGCCTGCTGGTCCTCGGCGCCGTCAACCAGTTCTGGCTGCATCCCCGCATCGACGCGCTGCGCGCCGCCGGCGACGACCGTCCGCTGCGCACCATCCTGGCGCGCCGCTTCCCGGCCGTGGTCGGCGTCGAGGTGGCGCTCATCCTGGCCCTGCTGTTCGTCGCGCCGTTCCTGCACGGCTCGGCGCGAAACCAGGCGTACCAGGCCGATGTGGCGAAGCACACAACGAACCCGAAGGCCAAGCTGCCCAAGCTCCCGCAGAAGGAGGTCTCGACCTCCACCTGGGTCGAGGGCACCGCCGAGACGGCCGCGGTGCTGGTCGTGACGGTTGCGGGCTACCGCTTCTCCGGCCGGCTGGCCCGGCGGCGGGCCGATCGGGCCGGCGGGACCGGTGGGGCCGGCGGCGCCGGCCGGACAACACCTGCGAACCCGGGAGTTCAGGCCGGTCAGCCCGGTCCCGCGACGACCTGACAGGATTCCTCCGGAAACCGTGCAACCGAACCACCGCCCCGGGAGTGTCTTCCGGACCCGGCGTAAGGAAGCCGGGCTGATCGGAGCGAGGGGTGCTGTGGCCGAAGAGGCTGAGTCGATCGATTTCGCGGGGTTCTACACGGCGACGGCCACCCGCGTAGTGGGCTACCTGTACGTGGTGCTGGGCAGCGTCGCGGAGGCGGAGGACGCGGCGCAGGAGGCGTACACGCGCGCGTGGCTGCGCTGGAACAAGGTCCGGGGCTACGAGGACCCCGAGGCCTGGGTCCGCACCGTCGGGTTCCGCGTCGCGATGAGCTCGTGGCGCAAGACCCGGAACCGGCTGAGCGCGCACCGCACCAGCGGTGCCGGCGCCTCCGGCGCGCACGTCCCGGAGATGTCGCCGGACCGCCTGGTCGTGGTGGAGGCGCTGCGCCGCATCCCGGCCGAGCAGCGGCGCGCGCTCGTGCTGTTCCACCTGCTGGGCCTGACGATCGCGGAGATCGCCGAGGAGATCGGCGCGCCGGTCGGGACGGTCAAGGCGCGGCTGTCCCGGGGCCGCAAGGCGCTCGCGCCCTACGTGTCGGAGTTCGCCGACGACGAGGACGCCCCACCCGGTTCCGCGTCCTCCTCACCGCCGCCCACGCTTCCTTCGACCCCGTCCTCGGGGGGCCCGGCCGCGCGCTTCGCGAGGAAGGAAATGGTTTCCGGTGCCTGAGAACTTCTCCTCCCTGCTCGAAGCCCTGAACGACGAAGGCCGCGAGCTGGCCCGGCCGGTCCCGGCCGGCGTGATCGAGAACCTCGGCCGGGGTCGGCGCCGCAGGCACCGGTTCACCGCGGCCGGCTCGGCGCTCGCGGTCTGCGCGCTGGCGGCCGGCGTCGCGCTGGGCACCGGCGGTGCGAAGCACGCTCCGGCGCCGACCCGGCCGAATCCGACCCCGACCGCGCCGTCGGCGACGGCTTCGGCTTCGGCGTCCCACGAGGCCGGCGGCAAGAAGAACCGCACCGGAACGAGCGCGCTCATGCTCGCCTCCGAGCCTCCGCAGCCGAACCTGTACCAGTGGCAGGTCACCGATTCCCAGGACCGACCCGTTTCCTTCATCGAGTTCCCGCTCTGCGACTTCGACATGACCGGGCCGAACGGAGCACCGCAGCAGCCGCCGAAGACCCTTTCCACGACTCAGTCCCTGGCGGACTACAAGTCCACCACCGACGCCTCGACCGGGAGCGAGGTGGTCTACCACTTCCCCTCGGCCGCGGCGGCCCAGCACGACTACGACATGCTCAAGCCGAACCCGGCCACCTGCAAGGACGCCCATGTGGTCGCCACGCAGCCCAACGGCTTCGCCTGGGGGGACGGCGGCGACCAGGGGAACCTGCACCGGATGATCGTGCTGTCTGGAACGGACATCGCGTACTGGTTCTACCAGGGCGGCGGCAGCACCACGCCGTACGACGCCTCCGACGACAAGGCGGCGTTGCAGCGCATGGCCGACCGGCTCGACGGCGGCACCCCGGTCCCGGACACCAACCCGATGCCCGCCGGCGTGCTCCCGGGGTCGGCGTGGCTGGACGCGAAGCAGATCCCGTTCAGCACCGCCGACAAGTCGCAGGGCGGCTGGTTCCAGATGAACGGCCAGCAGTCCGGCCCCGGCGCCGCGCCCGCCACGGACCTGTGCGCCTCGGCCATGAACGGCATCGTGAACGGAAAAGACGCCACCGACGCGTCCCGCTACTATCACGGAACTCCGCTGAACACACCGGTGTATGCGGGCTCGAACTACCTGTATTCGAGTGCTGAGCAGGACATCTTCACGTTCCCGTCGGCGGACCGGTCGAAGGCGGCGTTCGCCTATGCCCAGCAGGTCACCGGGAAGCACAGCTGCGAGTTCAAGGATGGTTCCGGCACGCAGACCAGCCGCACGATCACGGTGGGGACCACCACCGGTTCTGGCTTCTCTTTGCTGCTCACCGACAAGCCGGGACCGTCGTACGAGCACGTGTACGTCGTGGTCAAGGGCGCACATGTGAGCACCCTGTGGATCAACTTCGAGCAGGGCGACACCTCGACCGGCGGTGACGCCGCGATCCTGGCGACCATGGCGGCGAAGCTGCCGTAGCCGGGAGGTGTCGAGAGGGATCGACGAGGGGTCGGCCCGGCGGGCCGACCCCTCGTCCCCTCGTCGCTCGGGTGTCAGCTCAGGCAGCCGACGTGCGCCAGGGCCTGCCGCAGCAGCGTCCCCTGGCCGCCGTGCATGTCCTGCAGCACGCCATCCGAACTCGCCTCCCGCGGCGTCAGCCACACCAGGTCGAGCGCGTCCTGCCGGGGCTGGCAGTCCCCGTTCACCGGCACCACGTACGCCAGAGCCACCGCGTGCTGACGCGGGTCGTGGTACGGCGTTACGCCGGCCGTGGGGAAGTACTCGGCGACCGTGAACGGCTGGAGCGAGGCCGGGACGTTCGGCAGCGCGACCGGGCCGAGGTCCTTCTCCAGGTGCCGCAACAGGGCGTCGCGCAGCCGCTCGTGGTGCAGCACGCGTCCGGAGACCAGGCTGCGGGTGATCTCGCCGTCGGGCGAGATGCGCAGGAGCAACCCCACGCTGGTCACCTCGCCGGCCGCGTCCACGCGCACCGGCACCGCCTGGACGTAGACGATCGGCAGGTGGGCGCGGATCTGCGCCAGTTCGCCCGGGGGGAACCAGCCCGGGGTCGTCTCGATCATTTCGGACATTCGTTGATCGTACTAGCGTGGAGGTTCAAGTGGCCTCCCCCTGTTCAGGATCCGAGCGGGGACCGTGGCGGGGTTCGCGCCGCCGAGCGGGAGCGAGCGGATCGTGATGCTCGCTCGCTCCGCTCCAGCGGGCCATCGCGGTGCGGCGATCAGCCGGTCGGCGCGATGTTCGACAGGCCGCCGAGCAGGCCGCCCAGGGCGTCGCCGCCGGCCGACAGCGCGTCGCCGACTCCGGACAGGACCGCCTGCAGCGCCGGGCCCAGGGACCCGAGCACGTCGTTGAGCAGCTGGTCGACGACGCTGGGGTCGATCGGGGCCGGGACCGTCTGCTGGTGGCGCACGTGGCTGTGCGCCGTCGTGGTCGCGCTGACGGGACCGGCGACGGCGGTGAACGTCAGGGCGGTGAGGAGTGCGACTCTGCGCACGGTTCTGATCATGTTCTAGTCGTATGTCGGTCGCGGTCCGGTGACACGCGGGCTGGTCCGTTAGAGCCGGAAGCTGCTCCGTTAGGGACAAGCCACCACGTCGGGACCCGCGTCAGCCCTCGTGTCAGGTCCGTGTCAGGAGCGCGTCAGGCCTGGTCGCGAAGGTTGAGCCATGGAAAACACAGCCATCGCGGTCACGGGACTGCGCAAGACATACGGCGACAAGGTCGTGCTCGACGGCATCGGCTTCGAGGTCGCCCGGGGATCGGTCTTCTCCATGCTCGGCCCGAACGGCGCCGGCAAGACGACCACGGTGAACGTCCTGACGACGCTGCTCAAGGCGGACGCCGGGACGGTGCGGGTGGCGGGCCACGACGTGGCCGCGCAGACCGCGAAGGTGCGCTCGGCCATCGGCGTCACCGGGCAGTTCGCCGCGGTCGACGAGCTGCTGACGGGACGGGAGAACCTGCGGATGATGGCGGACCTGAAGCGGATCCGTCCGGCCGCGCCGCTGGTCTCGCGGCTGCTGGAGCGCTTCGAGCTGGCCGAGGCCGCGGACAAGCAGGCCTCCACCTACTCCGGCGGCATGCGGCGCAAGCTCGATCTGGCGATGACCCTGGTCGGTAGCCCGGAGATCATCTTCCTCGACGAGCCGACCACCGGGCTGGACCCGCGCAGCCGGCGCACCATGTGGGACATCGTCCGCGAGCTGGTGGCCGAGGGCACGACCATCTTCCTGACCACGCAGTACCTGGAGGAGGCCGACCAGCTCGCCGACCGGATCGCGGTGCTGGACGGCGGCCGGATCGTCGCCGAGGGCACCGCCGAGGAGCTCAAGCGCCGGATCCCCGGCACTCACGTGCGGCTGAAGTTCGCCACCCTTGCCGAGCTGGACAGCGCGGCGCGGGCCCTGGAATCCGGGACGCGCGACGAGGCCGAGCTGACGCTGCGGGTGCCCAGCGACGGCACCTCGCGCTCGCTGCGGGCCCTGCTGGACCGGCTCGACGAGCACTCGCTGAACTCCGAGGAGTTCTCCGTCCACACGCCGGACCTCGACGACGTCTTCCTGGCCCTGACCGGCCACGCGACCACCGACGCCGCTGCCGAAAACGCCCCCGCCGCCCCCGCCGCCCCCGCCGCCCCCGCCGCCACCGCCGCCAACGCCGCCAACGTCACCGCCACCACCACTGCCAACGTCACCACCGAGGAGAACTGATCATGAGCACCGCGTCCACCGCCCTCGGCGACTCCGCGATCATGCTGCGCCGCAACTTCCGGCACACCGTCCGCAACCCCGTCACCGTCTTCAACGCCATCCTGTTCCCCATCGTCATGATGCTGATGTTCGTGTACGTCTTCGGCGGCGCGTTCAAGGTCCCCGGCAGCTACGTCGACTACGCGGTCCCCGGCCTGATCGTCATGGCCATCACCTACGGCCTCGGCCCGACCGCGGCCTCGGTGAACGACGACATGACCAAGGGCATCATCAACCGGTTCAAGACCATGGACGTCTCCCGGGGCGCGGTGCTCACCGGCCACGTGGTCGCCACCACGGTCCGGGCCCTGATCGCCGTCGGAGCCATCATCGGCGTCGGCTTCGCGATGGGCTTCCGCTCCCACGGCAGCGCGCTGGACTGGCTCGCCGCGCTCGGCCTGGTGCTGCTGCTGGCCTTCGCGACCAGCTGGCTGACCGTCGCCATGGGGCTGTCCGCCAAGTCGGTGGAGTCCGCCGGACTGGCCACCGTGCCGCTGATCATGCTGCCCTTCCTGAGCAGCGCCTTCGTGCCGGCCGCCAGCATGAAGACCGGAGTGAAGCAGTTCGCCGAGTACCAGCCCTTCACCCCGATCATCGAGGTGCTGCGCGGGCTGCTCTCCGGCGGCCACGTCTCGACCAGCCACACCGTCCAGGCTCTGGCCTGGTGCGTCGGCTTCGCGCTCCTCGGCTACGTCTGGGCGGTGTCGACGTTCAAGAAGCGAGCGTGACCTGAGTGAGCTCGGCGAGCTCGGTCCGCGTCCCCTCCAGAACCGCCTCGGCGAACCTCGTGTCGCCGAGGCGGTTTCGCGTCTCCCGCTCGATGTGCGCGACGTCCGGGTGCTCGTCGTCCGGCAGCCCCCGCAGGGCGGCGGCCGCGCCGATCAGCCGGGCCGCCTGCTCCGCCTGGCCCTGCCGCAGCGCCAGGTCGGCGACGCCGACGACCACCGACGCGATGGCCATCGGGAGCCCGGTCTCGGTCGCCGCCGCGAGGGCCGCCGCGCTGTGGACGCGGGCTTCGCCGAGATCGTCGCTGACGCGGGAGAGCAAGTCGGACCGCGTCGCGCGGAAGTTCGACAGCTCGGCCTCGGCTCCCAGCAGGGACGTCGCCAGAGCGAGCTGCTCCCGGGCCTGCTCCAGGTCGCCGGCCCAGCGGGCCAGGTCCACCTTCGCCAGCGCCAGCTCGGCCAGCGCGCTCGGCCACGTGACGCGCTGCGCCCACCGCCCGGCCTCGGCGATCGATGCCGCGGAACCGTCCCGGTCCCCGGCCATCCAGGACAGCAGCGCCTGCCGGGCCCGCATCCGGATGACCTCCTCCGGCGCCCCGGCCTCGGTGACGGCCGCGATCGCCCGCTCGTAGAGCTCGCAGGCGCGGACGTACTCGCCGCGGACGGCGATCCGCTCGGCCAGCTCGGTCAGCGCGAACGAGATCCCGAACCGCTCGCCGAGCGCCTGGAACTCCGCCAGCGCCGTCTCCAGATACGCGTCGGCGTCCATCCCGCTCTGGCCGAACATCACACGGACCTTGCCCATCTGGAGCCGGGCCAGCGCCCGCACCCACGGATCGGCGTCGTCCAGCTGGGGTTCGAACGCTGACAAAGCCTCCTGCGGCGCCCGCAGCATGAGCTCCAACGGTGCGACCAGGGCCATCCCGGGATGCCGCCGCACGCCGGGCCCGACCTGGAGGCTGGCCTGGTAGGCCCGGTGGACCCAGTCCTCGGCGGAGCGCTCGTCGCCGCGTCCGGAGGTCGCGAACATCACGATCTCCGCGTAGACGACGGCCCGGACCTCGGCGGAGGTCTCACCCGGCAGCTCGGCCGCGGCGGTCAGCAGCTCCAGGCCCTCGGTCCGGTACCCGGCCAGCCACCAGAACCAGCCCGAAGCGGCTCCGAGGCGCATCGCGGCCTGCCCCTGCCCGGCCGCCAGCGCGCCGCGCATCGCCGCGGCGATGTTGTCGTGCTCGGCGTTCAGCGTGGCCAGCCACTCCACTTGTTCGCGCCTGCGCAGGTGCGGCTCGGCGGTCTCGGTCAGGGAGGTGAAGTACGCCAGGTGCGCCTCGCGCGCCGCGTCCTGCTCGCCGGCCTCGGCGAGGCGCTGCGCGGCGTACTCGCGGATCGTGCCGCTCATCCGGTAGCGCGGGGCGTCGCCGTCGCCTATGCCGTCGAAGCCGCTGTCAACGCCGCCGTTCATGCCGCCGTTCACGCCGTCGGCGATCAGCAGCGACTTCTCGGTCAGCGAGGTGAGCAGTTCGAGGATCAGATACGGCTCGATCTCCGTGCCCGCGCAGACCTGCTCGGCGGCCTCCAGACCGGCGCCGCCGACGAACACCGAGAGCCTTCGCAGCACCCTGCGTTCGTCGTCGGAAAGCAGCTCCCAGCTCCAGTCGACCACCGCGCGCAGCGTCCGGTGCCGGGGCAGCGCGATCCGGCTGCCGCCGGTGAGCAGCCGGAAGCGGTCGTCGAGGCGGTTCGCGAGCTGGTCCGCGGACATCGTCCGCAGCCGCGCGGCGGCCAGCTCGATCGCCAGCGGCATCCCGTCCAGGGCCCGACAGACCCGGGCCATCGTCGCCAGCTGCTGCGCGTCGACGGTCAGGTCCCGGCGTACCGCCTGGGCCCGGTCCCGCAAGAGCTGCACGGCGGGGGAGGACTCGATCTCGCTCGGCGACGCGCCCTCGTCCGGCAGCGCCAGCGGCGGCACCGGCCACAGCGCCTCGCCGGTGATGCCCAGCGGTTCGCGGCTGGTCGCCAGGATCCGCAGCGCCCGGCACTCGCCGAGCACGCGGTGCGCGAACAGCGCCGTGGACTCGATGACGTGCTCGCAGTTGTCCAGGACGATCAGGGCCCGGCGATCGCGCATCGCGGCGACGAAGCGGTCCGTGGGCCCGGCGTTCGGGTTCTCGCCGAGCAGGGTGTCGCGCAGGCCCAGGCTGATCAGCGCGGCCTGCGCCACGTCGCCGTCCGGGCCGATCGCCGCGAGCTCGACCAGCCAGGCACCGTCGGACAGCTCGCCGTCGGACAGCCCGCCGTCGGACAGCTCGTCGTCGGCCGGCGAGCCGTCGCCGAGCAGCGTCCGGGCGGTCTCCACCGCCAGCCGGGTCTTCCCGGCGCCGCCGGGGCCGATGATCGTGGTCAGCCGCTGCGCGTCGACCAGTTCGCGCACCGACGCGAGATCGGCCTGGCGCCCGACGAAGCTGGTCAGTTCCGTGCGCAGGTTGGTCTTCCGGGTCTGCTCGCGGCGGCCGCCGAGCTCGCCGCGCAGGAGCGAGACGTGCAGCGCCGACAGCTCCGCGGACGGATCGGCGCCGAGCTCGTCGGCCAGGGTCGCCCTGGTGCGCTGGTAGAGCTGCAGCGCCTCGTTGTCGCGGCCGGCCGCGTTGAGCGCGCGCATCAGCGCCGCGACCAGGCGCTCACGCGTGGGGTGCGCGGCGACCAGATCGGTCAGCTCGGTGACCAGTTCCGCGCCACCGCCGAGGGCGAGCTCGGCGTCGAAGCGCTCCTCGGCGGCGGTCAGACGCAGGCCCTCCAGCCGGACCACGACCGCGTCGAAGGCGCCGCTCTCCTGGAGGCCGACGTCCTGCATCGCCTCGCCCCGCCACAGCCCGAAGGCCTCGCGCAGCAGGCGGGCCCGCTCCGAGACGTCCTGACCGGCCGCCTGACTCGCGCTCACCAAGCGCTCGAAGCGCACCGCGTCCACGGCGTCCGGATCGACGGTCAGCCGGTAGCCGTCGGTGAGTCCATCGATCGCGGCGTCCGGCAGAGCCTTGCGGAGCCGGGACATCAGGCGCTGCAAGGCGTTGGCGGCGTCGGCCGGCGGGTTCTCGCCCCAGACCCAGTCGACCAGCGAGCCCTTCGGGACCACCTGGTTCGGCCGCAGCGCGAGCGCGATCAGCACCGCGCGCAGACGCGCGCCGGGCACGTCGGCCATGGTTCCGCCCTGGTGGCGGACCTCCAGGGGTCCCAGCATCGCGATCTGCACGCGCCGATCCTGCCATGTGCGCACTCTGGAGGCATCCAGCGCTTGGCACCGAGCGGTTCAGCTCGCGCGGGCCTTCGCCGCCGGGGCCGGCGTGGGACCGGTCGCCGGAGCGGTCAGTGCGGCGCGCGCCAGGTCGCGGAGCCAGGTGTGCGCGCGATCGGTGTCATAGCGCTGATGCCAGGACAGGAACACCGGCGCCGGCGGCAGATCGAGCGGCAGCGGCAGCGCGACCAGCCCGAGATCGGCGAGCGCGTGGCGCGTGGTGGATTCAGGAGCGGTGACCACGAGATCCGAACCGCGCACGAACTCCAGCGCCGCCGCCTCGCCGGGCGCGGTGGCCACCACGCGGCGGGCGAGTCCGAGCTCGGCGAGGGCTTCGTCGATGACTCCGGCCAGGTTCCCTCTGCGGGAGACGGCGACATGGTCCGCCCCGGCGTACTCCTCGGCGGTCATTGCCGGGCCACGACTGAGCGGATGGTCCGCGCGGACGACGACCACCTGCGCCGTCTCGGCCACCTTTTCCGCGCGCACGTCCGCGGCGGTCGGCAGGTTCGCGTTGGCTTCGAGGTCCACCTCGCCGCGACGCAGCCCCGGGGTGTCGCCGCTGGACTCGGCGATGAACCGCAGCCGCACCCCCGGCGCCTGTTCGCGCACGGCTGCCAGCAGCGCGGGGCCGGCGAGCGCGACCAGGGAGTCGTGCCAGCGGAGCGTGAAGGTGCGCTCCAGGGTCGCCAGGTCCAGCTCGCGGCTCGGGGCCAGCACGCCCTGGACCTGCTGCAACAGCGCGTGCACCTGCTCGCGGACGGCGAGCGCGTAGGGCGTCGGGGTCATCGTGCGGCCGGTGCGGACCAGGATCTGGTCGCCGGTGGTGCGTCGGATCCGGCCCAGGCTGCGGCTCATCGCCGGCGCCGTGACGTGCAGGCGGTCGGCGGCGCCGGCCACGCTGCCCTCTTCGAGCAGCGCGTCGAGGGCGGCGAGCAGGTTCAGATCCAGTTGCATGGGAGTAATGCTAGACCTGCCTGACATGCACTTGTAGTTAACGATGAGTCTTCTTACCGTCGTAGGCATGACGGAGATGACGGAAACGAAGAACGAAGTCGTGCTCGCTCAGACCGCGCTCGCGGTTCGCGACGCGGGAGCGGTGCTCCGCGAGCGCTTCGGCGCCGTGGCGAGCTACCAGAGCCGCGAGGAGCTGATGCGGTTGCTCGCCGCCAACGACGACGCGGCGCTGGCGATCCTGCGGCCGCGCCTGTCGGCGCTGCGGCCGGAGGCGCGCTGGGTCGAGGAAGAACTCGCCGGCGGCGCTCTGCCGGACGGCGAGTGGTGGGTCGTCGATCCGGCCGAGGGCAACGTCAACCACCTGCACGCGCTGCCGGACTGGGCCGTGACCGCGACCCTCGTGCGGGACAACGAGCCCGTGCTCACCGCCGTGCACCTGCCGCTGACCGGCCAGACCTACACCGCGCTGGCCGGCGGCGGCGCGCACCTCGACGGCGCGCCGCTGCGCGTGTCCGGCTCCGCCGACCTCGGCCTGAGCCTGGTCGCCACCAGCCAGGCCCGCCCGGACGAGGACGAGGCGGTGGTGCGGCGGGTCGGCGACTCGATCGGCGCGATGCTGCGCGCCGCGCTCGTGGTGCGCACCTCGGTTCCGGCGACGCTGCACCTGCTCGACGTGGCCGCCGGCCGCGTCGACGCCTTCTGGCAGTTCGCCGGCGCCCGCGCGGATCTGCTGCCCGGCGCGCTGCTCGTCACCGAGGCCGGCGGCCGGGTCTCCGACGCCGAGGGCCGGCCGTGGACCCCGGCGAGTGCCGGCTTCCTGGCGGCCGCACCCGGAGTCCACGCCGCCGCCGTCGCCACGCTCTCCGAGTAAGGAAACAGACTCATGACCTCGATCGCAGTATTCGGCAACGGCCGTGTCGGCAGCGTCCTGACCGCAGGGCTCATAGGAGCGGGGCACCAGGTGACTGTCGCGGACCGCACGCCGGGCTCGGCGGCCGACGCCGCGCGCACGGCGCAGATCATCATCAACGCCACGCCGGGCGACAGCACGCTGGAGCGCCTGTCGGCGCTGCGCGAACCGCTCGCGGGGAAGATCATCGTCGACGTCTCCAACGCCACGCTCGACGGGCCGGACGGCTTGCCGGCCGACTTGCTGTACCCGGGCTCAAGCCTCGCCGAGCAGTTGCAGGCGGCGCTTCCGGAGACTCGGGTCGTCAAGACGCTGAACACGATGCTGTACTCGGTGATGGCGGCCCCCGGCTCGCTGGCCCAGCCGCCGACCGCTTTCCTGTCCGGCGCGGACGCGCAGGCCAAGCAGGTGGTGCGCGGGCTGCTCGGGGACCTCGGGTGGCATCAGGACTGGATCACCGACCTCGGCGGGATCGAGACCGCGCGAGCCACTGAGGCCGTGATGTTGCTGGTGCCGCACGTGATCCGCTCCGCCGGGTTCGCGCCGTTCGCCGTCTCGATCGCCCGGTAAGACAGCGTCTTCCGACACCTACCCGACGGGTGTCCCGACCCGCGCCTCCTCCAGCGCCTGTCGGAGCACCGCGAGCGTCGCCCCGACCGCGGCGACCTGCTCGGCGCCGATGGCGCCGGTGATCAGCTCCTCCAGGTGGCCGTGGAAGGTCTGCTCGGCCGCGGCGACCAGCGCGGCGCCGCGCTCGGTGAGGCTGATCAGCGACGAGCGGCGGTCGGCCGGGTTCGGCAGCCGGGCGACCCAGCTCTGTGCCTCGTGCCGGTCGATGCCCTTGCTGGCCGCGCCGATGCCGATGGCGAAGGCGGTGGCGATGTCGGCGACACGGGATCCGGGGTGGTCCCGCAGGAAGCGCAGCATCTCGTACTGCGAGGCGACGATCCCGTGCTCCGCGCGCAGCCGGTCGCTGACCGCGTTGTAGATCCGGGTCTCGCTGCGGACCAGGTCGTCGAAGAAGGCCGCGAGCCCGCCGGTTGCCGAAGTAGTTGCCACGGCATATAGTTTCACATACATGCCGAGGCATCTACTTCCCTGGCATGCACATGGTGACCACCTCTTTGGGAGACACGGATGACCAGGGCACAGCGACGTGAGTTGGACGCGATGCTGCGGAAGGAGCCGCAGGGCTTCGTGCCGCTGCCGATCGAGCAGATGCGCGCGGGATTCGCCGCGATGATGGCGCAGTTCCCGGTCTCGGCCGATGTGCGGCGGACCCCGACCGAGCTGGCCGGGCGTCCGGCGATCCTTGTGGAGCCGGTGGGTTCGGCTGGTTCGGCAGGCTCGGCCCGGGAGGTGCGGCCGGGGACCATCCTGTACTTCCACGGCGGATCGTTCGCCCTCGGATCACCGGACACCGCTCTGGTGAACACGGCCGGTCTGGTCCGGCGCACCGGCGTGCGGGCCCTCTCGCTGGACTACCGGCTGGCCCCGGAACACCCGTTCCCGGCCGCGATCGAGGACTGCCTCGCCGCCTACCGCGCCTTGCTCGACGCCGGCACCGACCCGGCCTCGATCGTCTTCGCCGGCGACTCGGCCGGCGGCGGTCTGACCGTGACGACCAGCCTCGCCGCCCGCGACGCCGGGCTGCCGCTGCCGGCGGCGATCATCGCGTTCTCCCCGGGCGTCGACGCCACCCGCACCGGACGCTCGATGACCACGAAGCAGGGCATCGACCCCTACTTCCGGCCCGAGGGCATGGCGTACACCGGCGAGATGTACCTCGCGGGCCAGGACCCGGCGCAGCCGCTGCTCTCGCCCGCCGTGTACGCGGACCTCACCGGCCTGCCGCCGATGCTGCTCCAGGTCGGCACGAACGAGCTGCTGCTCGACGACGCGGTGCGGCTCGCGGCGCGCGCGGCGGAGGCGGAGGTCGACGTGGTGCTCGACATCACCGCCGGGGTGCCGCACGTGTTCCAGGCCTTCGACGGCACGCTCGCGCTCGACGAGGCGGGTCAGGCCCTTGACCGGGCGGCGCTGTTCCTCACGCAGCACCTCGGGGTGGCGGTCGGGTAGCGACCCGTTCGGCGTACCGGTTGGTGTGCTGTGCGCGCGGAAGTGGAAGCGCTCACGTGACTGGTTCACGACAGCGCGTCCGCGTCCGAGTTACGGAGGCACACCATGCCGGACTCTGTGCGAACACGCCGCTTGCGGTTGTTCGTCGGCGCGGGTCTGAGCTTCGCGCTCGTCCTGTCCGTCGGCGGCGCGGCGATGGCGGCGGGGGCCGCTGATCCCGGCGTCGTCCACACCAGCGCCGGGGCGGTGCGGGGCACGACCACCCCGACGATGGACGAATACCTCGGCATCCCCTACGCCGAACCCCCGACCGGTGCCGAGCGCTGGCAGCGGCCGATCCCGAAGCGGCCGTGGACCGGCGTGCTGGACGCGACGCGGTTCGGGGCGAACTGCCCTCAGCCCGCCTCGCCCTACGGCAGCGCGAGTACGTCAGAAGACTGCCTCCATCTGAACGTCTACGCCCCGCGCGGCACGCGTCCCGGCTCGCGGCTGCCGACCATGGTGTGGATCCACGGCGGCGCCTTCGACTACGGCGAGAGCGACGACTTCGATCCCGCGCCGCTGGTGGCGCACGGGATCGTGGTGGTGACGCTGAACTATCGGCTCGGAGCGCTTGGATTCCTGGCGTCCCCGGCGCTTGAGGGCCGGGCACGGTCGGCTTCGGACTCGGGCTCAGCGTCCGAATCCGGCTCCGGCTCCGGAGACTACGGACTGCTCGACCAGCAACTCGCCCTCCGCTGGGTCCAGAGCGACATCGCGGCCTTCGGCGGCGACCGCGACTCCGTGACGCTGGCCGGCGAGTCGGCCGGCGGCCTGAGCGTCCTGGCGCAGGTCGTGTCGCCGCGGGCACGCGGCCTGTTCCGCCGTGCCATCGTCGAAAGCGGCACCTACCAACTGGAACAGGACTCGCTGTCCGCCGCCGAGGCCAAGGACGCGGCGTTCGTCGCGAAGACCGGCTGCGCGAACGCCGCCGGGGGAGTCGCGGCGTGTCTGCGCGGCCTGCCGGTCGCCACGATCCTCGCCGACCAGAACCAGGCCGGCTACCGCCCGAACGTGGACCCGGACGTCCTGCCGTCCACCATCGGCGCGGCGCTCCAGGCCGGCAGCTTCGGACACGTCCAGGTGCTCCTGGGAACGAACAAGGACGAGTTCAGCCTCTTCGTCGCCCAGGACGAGTTTCTCAAGGTTCTGCCGCCGGTCACCGCGGCGAACTACGTGTCCGACATCGCCACGGCGCTCGGCGTCAGTCAGCAGACCGCGATCGCCGTCGCGCAGGAGTACCCGGTCTCCACGTACCCCTCCCCGCAACTCGCCCTCACCGCGGTCGGCACGGACGGCGTGTTCGCCTGCAATGCCGTGACGGCCGACGAAGCGCTGGCTCGGCATACCCGTGTGTATGGTTACCAATTCAGCGACGAGAAGGCGCCTCAGCGTTACCTTCCTCCGGCGGGATTTCCGCAAGGGGCCTCTCACACTTCCGAACTGTCCTACTTGTTCGATGTAAAGGCGCCATTCCCCGGGATTCTGTCCGGCGCACAGGTTCTCCTTGCTGATCAGATGCAGCAATATTGGACGGGCTTTGTCAAAGACGCCCGTCCGCGGTCGGCGGCCGGTCCCCGGTGGCCTCGCATGTCAGCGGCCGGAGCGCAGCCCATGATCAACTTGGCGACGCCCGCTCCGGTGCCCCGGACCGACTTCGCCGCCGAGCACCACTGCGCATTTTGGAACGGCTCCAGGGCTTGACGGGAGGGCGATGACGGTCTACCGGTGCGAGCCCACGGGCAATTGGACCCCAATGCGAGCCACAGATAACGGGAGAGCTGGCGCCGAAGCCGGGAATGTATTTAAGTACTCCTCAGATTCCCTGGCTACGGTCCCTCGCATCGCCGTCGCCGGTTCAGCGACGCGTCTCTCTCACAACGGATCGGTATGACGGGAATTCGTGAGTCCAGCAGCGGCGAGCCCAGCGCCGCGACCGTGGTCGGCGTTGCCGAACCGGGCTCGGAACCTGCGGCGACGCGGGGCGAGGCGAGGGCCGCGGCGTTGCGCGGCTGGGGTGGGCGGATCTGGAAGCGGCGGCCGCGGCCGCTGACCGTGGTGGCCGTGCTCGGGGTGCTGCTGTTCGCCCTGTGGGGCATCGGCGGGCCGCTGGCCGGCGACTCGACGCTGGCCCCGACCGACGAGATGGTCACCCAGGGCCCGTGGCTGAGCGCCGGGTACGCCGGGACCGTGCCGCAGAACACCTTCCTGGACGACATCTACACCTCGCAGCTGCCCAGCGAGATCCTGTTCTCGCAGCAGCTGCACCACGGCAAGGTGGCCCAGTGGAATCCCTACGGGGCCGCAGGGAGCGCGCTGGGCGCGATTCCGGACTACGCGTTCTACTCACCGCTGAGCGTGCCGTTCTACGTGCTGCCGGACTGGCTCGCGCCGGCCTACGAGCGGCTGCTGGAGATCGTGTGCTCGGTCGGCGGTGGCTTCCTGTTTCTGCGGCGCGTCTCGCTCTCGCGGCCGGCCGCGCTGGTCGGCGGCCTCACCTTCGCCGGCACCGGGTTCATGGTGGCCTGGCTGGGGTTCCCGCAGACTCGGGTGGCGGCCTTCATCCCCGCGCTGTTCTGGGTGATCGAGCGCTTCATCCAGGAACGGCGGCCCAGGGACGCGGCGTTGGCGGCACTGCCGGTGGCGGCGCTGTTACTGGGCGGGTTCCCTTCGGTCGCCGGGTACACGCTGCTGACCGGGGTCGCTTACGCGCTTGTCCGGTTGGTCAGCGAGCATCGTGACGACTTGCGGCGGTTGGTGTGGCCGGTGCTTTACCTGGGCGGTTCGCTGGCCGCCGGGTTCGGGCTGGCGGTCTTCCAGCTGTTGCCGTTCCTCAGGTTCTTCGGGACGTGGCTGATCCAGGGCCGGAACCAGACGCCGAACCAGACGTTGCCGGTGGCGAGCCTGCTGACGGCCGTGGCTCCGTTCTCGTTCGGGACGGTCAACACCAAGGACCCCATTCAGTTCCTGCTGGTGAACACCAACATCGTGGAGGCCGTCTCGTACCTCGGTGCCGCGGTGGTCGTGCTCCTGCTCGCGGCGGTGGCGATGCCCCGTCGGGGGCGGGGCCTGATGCCTCGCGGCGGCTGGGTGTTCTTCATCGCCGCCGCGCTCGCGTGGATCGAGCTGATCTATATCGGCGGTCCGCCGCTGGGGCTGTTCCAGAAGCTGCCCGTGCTGCGATCGCTCTTCGAGCAGAACTTCATCGGGCGGGCTCGGAGCATTCTGGGCTTCCTGCTCGCGGTGCTGGTGGCGGTCGGGTTCGAGCTGCTGCTGCGGGCGCGCGCGGCACGGGCCGAGCGCGGCGCGCGGGGCGCGTGGCATGTGCGGACCGTCTTGCGGTGGGGTTGGCCGGTGGCGGTCGTACTCGGCGCCGTGGCCGGCGGCACCGCCCTGGTGTACCACGGCCGGAACGCGGCGCGCGTCGACGCGGCGCTCTCCGGGCAGGACCTGTCGAAGGCCCTGGACGGGTATTGGAGCCAGCTGCGCGGCGCGGGGATCATCATCGTGATCGCGGCCGCCTGTGTCGTGGCGTTGGGGATCGCGGGGCGACACGCGTTCGTCGGGCGGACGCAGGCGACGGTCGTGCGGTTCGGCGCCGCGACGACGCTGATCGTGATGATCGCCGTTCAGGGCGCGCAGTTCATGGAGAACTACTATCCGCGGTCCGCCAAGGACACGTTCTATCCGGTTACCGACACCCACACATTCCTTGCGGAAAATCTCGGCGGCCAGCGTTTCGCGTCGTCCTACGACGCCGTGACCTTTGGCACCAGTACCGCTTACGACCTGCGGACGGTGAACGGCCACAACTTCCTGAACGCCAACTTCGGCGAGCTGCTGGAAGGAATGCCGGACAACGTCGTGCCGTATCCGACATACGTCAACTTCCTGCCCAACGACCTGAAGCAGGCGACGAGTCCGGTGCTCGACCGGCTGGGAACGAAGTACTGGGTCGCGGGACCCACCGACAACGTCTTCGGCACGTTCACCTCCGCTCCGCGGAAGGGGCAGACGCAGCTCATCCCCGGGCAGCCGGTGACGGTCCCGATCACGGGGCCGGTCCGCGGGGTCGGGATCGTGCCGGAGGGGAACGTGTCCGGGGGCATCGCCGGCTTCACCAAGGGCACGACGCTCGACGTCGTGGTTCGCGACGCGAGCGGCAAGCAGGTCGCGGAGGGGAACCGGCTGACGGCCGCCGTGTCCGGCATGTCGCTGCAGATCGCGGTGGACGCCGATTCGGTACCCGCCGGGACTCCGCTCACCGCGACGATCACGCTGCACGCCGAAGCGCCGCTGACGGTGGACGCCAACGGCGCGCTGCCGGCGGTGGACACGATCACCGACGCCGACGACGGGCTGCGGTTGGCGTATGTCGGGTCGACGGTCATATATGAGCGGATGAACGCACTGCCGCGCATCCGGTGGGCTTCGCAGAGCACGGTGATGGCGTCCTCGGACCAGCGGATCGCGATGCTCAATTCCGGGGCGGTGCCGGGGAACACGGTGGTGTTGTCGGATCCGGGGCCGGCCGGGTCGGGGCAGCCCGCCGCCGTGCAGGTGGTGAACGACGGGATGGACACCATCACGGCCGACGTCAGCGCGCAGGGCTCGGGCTACCTGGTGGTCGCCGACGCCGACCAGGTCGGGTGGGCGGCCACGGTCGACGGGCACCCGGCCGCGCTGGTGAAGGCCGACCAGGGGATGGTCGCCGTCAACGTGCCGGCCGGCACGCACAAGGTGACGGTGCGCTACAGCATGCCGCAGCAGGGGCTGGCCACATGGGCTTCGGCTCTGGTGGGGGTCTCGCTGCTGGCGGTGCCCGCGGGGGAGTGGTGGTGGGAGCGGCGGCGACGTCTCGGGGTGGCAGTGGCTGTTGGGGGCGGCGGGCCCGGGTCTGGGCCGGGGTCTGGGCCGGGGTCTGGGCCGGGGTCCGGCGACGCTGCGGTCGGGGATGACGCGGCTGGGGTTGATGCGGCCGGGGACTTGACGGCTGAGGAATTTACAGCCGAGGACGGCACCGCCCGGGACGCAGATTCCTGAGCCACTTCTTCAGCTCGAATCGGGTTTTCGTATATAGGGAAGGGTAAACGCTGTGATACTCGCGGACTTGAAGTCGCTGAACTCGCCGAACGCGCTGATCGATCTGGACCGCCCCGCGGAGCCCGCGGCCGCCGTGGCCGGCACGGAATCCGAAGGCGGTGTGGCGCCGCACGTCAGTGTGGTTCTGCCGTGTTACAACGAGGAGGCGCATGTTCTGCTGGAGATCCAGCGGATTTGCGCGGCGTTGGATGCCACGGAGTACCCCTA